>NZ_JAKZFK010000015.1:0-104812 GCF_022549315.1 Aeromonas sp. MR16
TATCACATCCAGCATGTGAACGGATATCACAGGCGGTTGAAGGAGTGGATGGCGCGGTTCCATGGGGTGGCGACGAGCTATTTGAGGAATTATCTGGGCTGGCGAAGGATGTTGGAGCGTTATGGGCTGGCAGTGGATATCCCGCATTGCTTGCATGAGGCGCTGGGGCGCCCCATGCAACACGTAATTGGGACATAGCCTAAAAAAACGCCTCCATCGGGAGGCGTTTTTAGAGCGTCATAGCGCTGGCCTTACAGGATAAAGCGGCTCAGATCCTCGTCCTCGATCAGCTTGCCGAGGTGGGCGTTGACGTAGTCGACGTCGATCACGAAGGTCGCGCCGGACTGCTCGGAGGCATCGTAGGAGATGTCTTCCATCAGTCGCTCCATCACGGTGTGCAGGCGGCGGGCGCCGATGTTCTCGGTGCGCTCGTTGACCTGCCAGGCGGCCTCGGCCAGGCGGCGGATGCCGTCCTTGGTGAACTCGATCTTGACCCCTTCGGTCGCCATCAGCGCCTGATACTGGTCGGTGAGAGAGGCGTTCGGTTCGGTCAGGATGCGTTCGAAGTCTTCGGTGGTCAGTGCGGTCAGCTCGACCCGGATCGGCAGACGACCCTGCAGCTCGGGGATGAGATCCGACGGGCGTGCGACCTGGAAGGCGCCGGAGGCGACAAACAGGATATGATCCGTCTTCACCATGCCGTGCTTGGTGTTAACTGTGCAACCTTCGACCAGCGGCAGCAGATCCCGCTGTACCCCCTCGCGGGAGACGTCGGGGCCGGAAGACTCGCCGCGCTTGCAGATCTTGTCGATCTCGTCGAGGAAGACGATGCCGTTGTTCTCGACCGCGTGGATCGCCTTCTGCTTCAGCTCCTCCGGGTTGAGCAGGCGAGCGGCCTCCTCCTCGATCAGCGCCTTCATGGCCTCCTTGACCTTGATCTTGCGCTTCTTCTTCTGCTGCTGGCCCAGGTTCTGGAACAGCCCCTGCAGCTGGTTCGCCATCTCCTCCATGCCCGGCGGGGTCATGATGTCGACGCCCATGGGGGTGGCGGCCAGATCCAGCTCGATCTCCTTGTCATCCAGCTGACCTTCCCGCAGTTTCTTGCGGAAGATCTGGCGGGTGTTGGAGTTGTCGGCCTTCTCCTCCTCCCCCCAGCTGTTGCGCGGGTTGGGCAGCAGGGCGTCGAGGATGCGCTCCTCGGCGGCTTCCTCGGCGCGGTATTTCATCTTCTCCATCTCGGTCTCGCGCACCAGCTTGATGGCGACATCGGTCAGATCGCGGATGATGCTGTCCACTTCCTTGCCCACGTAGCCGACCTCGGTGAACTTGGTCGCTTCCACCTTGATGAAGGGGGCGTTGGCCAGCTTGGCGAGGCGACGGGCGATCTCGGTCTTGCCGACGCCGGTCGGGCCTATCATCAGGATGTTCTTCGGGGTCACCTCGTGGCGCATCTCCTCGCTGAGCTGCATCCGGCGCCAGCGGTTACGCAGGGCGACGGCCACCGCACGCTTGGCATCGGCCTGGCCGATGATGTGGCGGTCCAGCTCGTGAACGATTTCTCTCGGGGTCATCTCGGACATGATGGCATTCCTGTATCCGGGGCGGGCAGGGCCCACCCCTTGCAAATTGGCAAAGAGGGGCCTTACTTCGGCTCGGTCTCTTTGGGCGCGTACTCCAGCACTTCAACCGTGTGGTGCTGGTTGGTGAAGACGCAGATGTCACCGGCGATCTTGAGGGACTTCTCGACGATGCTCTTGGCATCCAGATCGGTGTTCTCCAGCAAGGCGGTGGCCGCCGACTGGGCGAAGTTGCCGCCCGAGCCGATGGCGATGAGATCATGCTCCGGCTGCACCACGTCACCGTTGCCGGTGATGATGAAGGACTTGTGCTCATCGGCGACCGCCAGCAGGGCCTCGAGGCGGCGCAGGGCGCGATCGGTGCGCCAGTCTTTCGCCAGCGCCACGGCGGCGCGCTCCAGATTGCCCTGGTGGGCCTGCAACTTGGCCTCGAAACGCTCGAGCAGGGTGAAGGCATCGGCGGTACCGCCGGCGAAGCCCGCCAGCACCTTGCCGTTATAGAGACGATGAACCTTGCGGGCGTTGCCCTTCATGACGGTGTTGCCGAGGGATACCTGGCCATCCCCCCCGATCACGACTTGGCCGTTGCGGCGGACAGAAACTATGGTAGTCACTTTACTTACCTCGCTTGAGCCGAAAAACGGCCTGACTGTGCATGGCAAGAAAGATGGGGGTCAGGCCGGAGTTTTTCAACCCTGCCGATGGCGCGGATAAAAGAGGGCGTCATATGGCCTGCAGGCCAGACGGAGGACAAAAAGAAGGCAGGGTGTTGAGCCCTGCCTGCTGTCTGGTGCGAACGAGTATCAGCCCTTCTTGGGGATACAGCCGCTGATGCCGGCGCCTTGCAGCTTGCGGTTGGCCGCATCGACGGCGGGCTTGCCGCTGAAGGGGCCGACCATCACCTTGTAGACGGTGCCGTTGGCGCCATTGACCACCTGCAGGCTGGAGGAGAGGCCGGCGCCGAAGGCGATGCGCGCCTTGAGCGATTCGGCGGAATCCTGGGAGCGCAGGGCGGCGCACTGCATCATGTAGCGACCATTGTCCGCCGCCGCAGTCTGTTGCGACGCGGCCGCCTTGGCCTTCTCCTGTTCGGCCCGCATCTCCTTCTCCATCCGCGCGAGCTCGGCCTTGCGGTCGATCACCTGCTCCTGGGCACTGGTCACGGGGGCCGGCTTGGTCGGTTGCACCGGTTGCGGCTGGAAGGGCTTCACCTGGCCGATGGGCGTCCCCGGCTGGGGAATATCGGTCGGTATCGGCTGCGGCAGTTTCTCCGGCTGCAGGGTCAGGGTGTCAGCCGGTTGGGGCGGCAGCACGCCCGGTTGGGGCGGCGGCTCCATGATGTCCACCTGCTTGTTCTCCAGCCGCTCTATGTAGCTCCACTTCTCCTGCGGCAGGCCATCGTTCTGTGCCTTCGGCTTGTTGGCCTTGACCTGTTCTTCGATGGTGGGGGCATCCGCCCCCTTGCCGTTGATCAGATAGAGGAAGGCGCCAAAGCCGACGACCAGGGCCCCGGCCAGCAGTGCCGGGATAACAGGAAAGCGGCGAGGTGCCGCTTTCTTGGTGTTACGACCACCGGCCCGTCGTCTCGGGCTGTTGCCGACGTAATCCCGGGTCGCCATCTATTACATGCGCTCCAGGGTGTGGATGCCCAGCACGCCCAAGCCCAGTTTCAGGACCTTGGCGGTGGCGGCACACAGCAGCAGACGGCTCTGACGGCTGGTTTCGTCTACGCCGTCCTTGTTGATCGGGCAGGCTTCGTAGAAGGTCATGAAGTTGCCGGACAGCTCGTACAGATAGGTGCAGAGCAGGTGCGGCATGCCCTTGTCCGCCACGCTGTTGACCGCGTCGGAGAACTGGATCAGCTTCTGGGCCAGCACCTCTTCCGCCTCTTCGTTCAGCACCAGGTTACCGCCGAGGGTGTCGGCATCGACGCCGGCCTTGCGGAAGATGGACTGGATACGGGTGTAGGCGTACTGCAGGTAAGGGGCCGTGTTGCCTTCAAACGACAGCATCAGATCCCAGTCGAAGATGTAGTCGGTGGTGCGGTTCTTGGACAGGTCCGCGTACTTGACCGCACCCATGGCGATGGCTTGCACCACCTTGGCCTTCTCTTCGGCAGACAGGTCGCTGTTGCGGCTCTCCAGCAGGGCGGCGGCGCGATCTTCTGCCTCGTTCAGCAGCTCGACCAGCTTGACGGTGCCACCGGAGCGGGTCTTGTAGGGACGGCCGTCCTTGCCCAGCATCATGCCGAAGGCGTGGTGCTCGAGAGGCACGGACTCCGGCACATAACCCGCCTTGCGGGTGATGGTCCAGGCCTGCATCAGGTGCTGGTGCTGACGGGAATCGATGAAGTACATGACTCGCTCGGCGCCCAGGGTTTCGTAACGGTACTTGGCACAGGCGATGTCGGTGGTGGTGTAGAGGAAACCGCCATCGCTCTTCTGGATGATGACGCCCATGGGCTCCCCATCCTTGTTCTTGTACTCGTCCAGGTAGACGACGGTGGCGCCGTCGCTCTCGACCGCCAGCCCGCGGGCCTTCAGATCGGCGACGATCTGGGGCAGCATGTCGTTGTACATGGACTCGCCCATGATGTCCTTGCTGGTCAGGGAGACATTCAGGCGGTCGTAGTTGCGCTGGTTCTGTTCCATGGTCATGTCGACCAGCTTCTTCCACATGGTGCGGCAGTACTCATCGCCACCCTGCAGCTTGACCACGTAGTTACGGGCGCGCTCGGCAAAGGCTTCGTCTTCGTCGTAGTAACGCTTGGCCTGGGTGTAGAAGGCTTCCAGGTCGCGCAGCTCCATGTCGCTGGCGTGCTCGTTGGCCATCTTCTCCAGATAGGCGATCAGCATGCCGAACTGGGTGCCCCAGTCACCGATGTGGTTGGCGCGCACCACCTTGTGGCCGAGGAATTCCAGGGCACGGGCCGCCACGTCACCGAGGACTGTGCTGCGGATGTGGTGCACCGCCATCTCCTTGGCCACGTTCGGGGCGGAGTAATCCACCACCACGGTTTGCGGGGTCGGCAGTTTCACGTTGGCGTTGGCGCTCTGCACCATGGCTTCCACCTGACCGGCCAGCCAGCGCTGGTCGAAGAAGAAGTTGATGAAGCCGGGGCCAGCGATCTCGACCTTGGCGATCAGGTCAGAGGCGGGCAGGTGCTCGATGATGGCGGCAGCCAGCTCGCGGGGATTCTTGCGGGCCGGTTTGGCCAGCAGCATGGCCAGGTTGGTGGCCAGGTCACCGTGAGCCTTCTCCTTGCATCGGTCTACTTGCACCCGGGCTTCCAGGTCGGCCGGCAACACGCCTGCTGACTTCAGATTGGCTACCGTTTGTTCAAGTAGATGATGAATATGCTCTTTCATAACTGACCACCGAGGTTGCGCGTCGAAAAATGACTGACTAGATAAGGGCGTGAATTTTACCCGCATCGGGCCGAGAAAACTATAGGAATGGCCCGCCCGTATTGGTACGGCGGATATTTCACTGCGTTTCTCACCACATTCCAGAATAATGAGCCGAATAAGTGGTGGTTATCCATTTCTACTGCATATCGAAGCGGCTTGTCCAGGCTATTTTCCCCTGATTGTTAAGGGGTTATTTATTCCGGTCCGATCGGAATGATCTCGCCTCCTGAGGCTGTCGTATCATCAGGAGAAATCGGCATGAGGGCGATCCCGATGAAACTGGCGTTATTTCCACTCTCCGCTCACCTGCTGCCCGGTGGCATCATGCCGCTGCGCATCTTCGAGCCTCGCTATCAGCGCATGGTCGCCGAGGCGCAGGAGCGGGCGTTTGCGCTCTGCATGCTGGATCCCCGCCAGCCGGAGGCGATGCGCAACATGTACCCCATCGCCACCCGGGGGCGGATCATCGATTTCGATCTGCTGCCGGACGGCCTGCTCGGCATCACAGTGCTGGGGCTGGACAGGGTCAGGATCTGCGATCTGTGGCAGGAACCCGATGGCCTGCGGGTGGGAGAGGTGGAGCTGCTGCCGCCCTGGCAAACCGGTCGGCTCAGGGCCGATCAGCATGCGCTCGCCAAGGCGTTGCAGGATGTGTTCAACGATTACCCCGAATACGCGGCCCTCTACGCCCAACCGGACTGGGACGACGCCAGCTGGGTGGCGCAGCGCTGGCTAGAGGTGCTGCCTATCCCGGTGGAGCAGAAGCAGTGGTTGCTGGCGGCCAGGGACAACCAGCCCGCGCTCTCCCTGCTGAGCGGCCTGCTGGTGGCGAGTCACTGAATTTAATCGCCGCCGCAGATCCTTTTTGGCGGGCCCTCGTACTGAAGAGGACTGTTCCCATCAAGGTAGGGTGCGATGACATATACTAGCCAACCATCTATTCGGCACAGGACCTCCGCGCCCATGGACAGTCCCGACGGGGATCTCAAGTCGCAGCTGCTGCGGGTGGCCGAGCAGGCCGACCGGACGGCCTTCTGCGCCCTGTTTCACCACTTCGCCCCCCGCATCCGCGGCTATGGCCTGCGCCATCTCGGCAGCGAAGCCAATGCCCTGGAGCTGGTGCAGGAGACCATGCTGCTGGTGTGGCAGAAGGCGCGGCTCTACCACCCCGAGAAGGGGGCACCGACCACCTGGATCTACACCGTCATGCGCAACCAGTGCTTCGACATGCTGCGTCGGCGCCGGGCCAGCAAGGAGGATCTCTGCGCCGAGGAGCTGTGGCCGGTGCTGGAGTTCAGGGCGCAGGAGGATCACCTGAGCGAGGGGGAAGGCGCCGTGCTGACGAGCCAGATGGCCCATTACCTCGCCATCTTGCCGGAATCCCAGCAGCAGGTGGTGCGCGGCATCTACCTGCAGGAGTTCTCCCAGCAGGAGCTGGCCGCGCGGCTCGGCGTACCGCTCGGCACCATCAAGTCCCGCCTGCGTCTCGCCTTACAGAAGCTCAAGGAACAAGTGGAGCAAGATCATGATTAAAGCCCACCCCACCCACGTCATGTTGCATGCTTTTGCCGCCGGTGAACTGCCACTGCCGCTGACGGTCGGCGTCTCCGCCCACTGTGAACTCTGCGCCGATTGCGGTGTCAGACTGCGCCGCTACGAGGCGGAGCTGGCGGCGCATCATCTCCACGAGCCAGTCGCCGCAGAGGTTGAGGCGACGGTGCTGGACGCCCTGCTGGCGAACATCCTGCAACAACCCGTCCTCCTCGAGACTGCCCCCGTCGATCCTGTCCCCGAATTGCAGGTGGGCGATCGAGGCTACCGGCTACCCAGGGCCCTGGCCCGCTACCACAGGGTCAACTGGCGGCGTTTTGGCGCCATTCGCCAGCACAGTCTGCCGCTGACCGAGCAGGGGGCCCGTGCCAGCCTGCTGCATATCGAGGCCGGTGGGCGCATCCCGGAGCACACCCATCGCGGTTATGAGCTGACCCTGCTGCTGGCGGGCAGCATCCAGGATGGCGAGACGCGCTATCAGGCCGGCGACTTCATCTGGTGTGATGCCAACCACGCCCACAGCCCGCATACCCCGGACGGCTGTCTCTGCTACACGGTGCAGGATGCGCCTGTGCAGTTCACCAGGGGGCTGTCGCGGCTGCTCAATGGCATCAGTCATCGCCTCTATTGAGGACGCTGACGCAATAAAAAGGGACCGTATCGGTCCCTTTTTTCATTCATGTCACCGCAGTGGATCAGGCCACGAACACCAGATAGACGGCGAAGGCCACCACGAAGCGGTAGATGGCGAACGGGATGAAGTCGAGGCGACGGATCAGTGCCAGGAAGGTCTTGATGGCGATCATGGCCACCACGAAGGCGGTGACGAAGCCCACCGCAAACATGGGGAAATCGGCCATAGAGAGGAAGTCGCGGCTCTTGTAGAGGTCGAGCCCGCTGGCCGCCACCATCATGGGCACCGCCAGGATGAAGGAGAACTCGGCCGCCGCCTGGCGGCTGATGCCCATCAGCATACCGCCGCTGATGGTGGCGCCGGAGCGGGAGAAGCCGGGCCAGAGGGCGAGGCACTGGAACAGGCCTATGCCGAATGCCTGCTGGTAGCTGATGTCATCCAGTGTCTCGGAGCGCACCGCAGGGCGGAACTTCTCGGCAATGATCAAGAGGATACCGCCGGCGACCAGGGCATACATCACCGTCTCGGGGCCAAACAGGTTCGCCTTGATCCAGCTGTGAATGGCGAGGCCGATGATCACGGCGGGCAACATGCCGAGGATGATGTGGATCAGCGACAGGGTGGCGTGGCCGGGTGCCGGCTTCTGGCCGAAATGGATGCCGATCAGGCCGAACAGGCGGCGCCAGAACACCGCCACCACCGCCAGGATGGAGCCCATCTGAATGACCACCTCGAAGGTGGCGGCCTTGGGGCCTTCGAAACCGAGCAGATGGCCGACGATGATCATGTGGCCGGTGGAGGAAACGGGCAGAAACTCGGTCAGGCCTTCCACTATGCCCAGCACGAAGGCGACAAAGAGGGCGTAGGACTCTGTCATGATTCAGATCTCTTGGTTGATGGGTCCGGATAAAAGCAGCCCCGAGCGGAGTCGGGGTAGCCAATGATGGAGGAAAAGCGGGCGGGCAACCAGAGAATATTGCGGCGCGCCGGGGTGGGTGATGGCAGGATTTTCGGCGTTCACCACCATCATTTTCAGAGTGACCCATCGCGCAAGTGGATGGTGCCGCTCATGCCGGCTGTGTGGGGTGCTACAGCCAGCATCTTTTGCTGCCGCCCTAGACCGAGGCATTCGGTCCGGAATCTCGCTCAGGCAGGCGACCGGTTTCGTCAGACCAGCGTGGCCTCGATCCTCTGCCGCAGCTCCCCGTCCAGCGGCGGCAGACTCAGGGCGTCGACCGCACTCACTATCTGTTGCGGACTGCTGGCACCGATCAGGGCGCAGCTCACCACGGGGTCACGCAACACCCATTGCAGCGCGAGCTGGGACAGCGCCTGTCCGCGCTCCTGTGCCAGTGCATGCAGGGCCCGGATGGTGGCCAGCTTCTGGGGGGTGATCTGATCGGGTTGGAGGAAGGGGCTGTTGCTGGCGGCGCGGGAATCGGTGGGGATCCCGGCCAGGTAGCGATCGCTCAGCAGGCCGCCGGCCAGGGGGGAGAAGGCGACTACCCCCACCCCCTGCTCGCGGCAGACCGGCAGGGTCTGCGCCTCTATCTCCCGCTGGAACAGGGAGTATTTGAGCTGATTGACCAGACAGGGGGTACCGAGCTCGGCCAGCCGGGTTGCCGCCCTGGCGGCCAGTTCGGCCGGATAGTTGGAGAGGCCGACGTAGAGCGCCTTGCCTTGGCGCACCATCAGCGCCAGCGCCTGACAGGTCTCCTCCAGCGGGGTGCGGGAGTCCGGCCTGTGGTGATAGAAGATGTCCACATAGTCGAGGCCGAGCCGGCGCAGGCTCTGGTGCAGGCTGGCGAACAGGTACTTGGCGCTGCCGCCGTCCCCATAGGGGCCGTCCCACATCACATAGCCCGCCTTGCTGGCGATGATGAGCTCGTCCCTATAGGGGGCCAGGCTGCCCTTGAGCACGGTGCCGAAGGTGGTCTCGGCAGAGCCGGGGGGCGGCCCGTAGTTGTTGGCGAGATCGAAGTGGGTGATGCCCAGATCGAACGCCTGGTGCACCATGGCCTTCACCCTGGCGGGATCGCTGCCCTCGCCGAAGTTGTGCCAGAGTCCCAGCCCTATGCTGGGCAGCCGCAGGCCGTGATGGCCGGCCTGACGATAAGGCTGGCGCTGGTAGCGGTCGGTCGCGGCGAGATAGCTGTCATCCATGTTCATCAAGACTCCTGAGTTGGCTCGATAAGTCGCAGGTTCGGCCCCTTCTTCCACTCTTGCTCAAGCAAGCGGAGGAAGGGGCCTGTACAGGCGTTAGCCTGCGGGGATAAAGCGATAACGGGTCTGGTGGTGATACCGCTGGCCCGGCAGCAGCCAGGGATCCCCCAGCTCGGGGCGGTTCGGGCTGTCCGGCAGCTGCTGCGCCTCCAGACAGAAGCCGGCGTGGTCCTGATGACGGCCGCCCGCTCGATCCGGGGTATTGGCCAGCCAGTTGCCGGTGTAGAACTGGAGCGAAGGCTGGTTGGTGTAGACCTCGAGTGCCAGTTGCCCATCCCCTGACAGCACCCGCGCCGCGCACTCCTGCTCGGGGCCGTTCAGCAGAAAGGCGTGATCGTAGCCCTTGGCTTGCTGTTGCTGGGGATGGCTCAGCCACTGCTGACCGATGAGGCGCTCGGCGCGCAGATCGAAGGGGCCCTCCACCGGTTCAACGGCGAGCGGCAGGCCGCGCTCATCGGTGGGCAGGAAGCGATCGGCGTTGAGCCGAATGTGGTGGCTGCGCACATCACCGCCGCCATCCAGATTGAAGTAGGCGTGGCTGGTGAGGCTGACCGGCGTCGGCGCATCCGTGGTGGCCTTGAACTCCACCACCAGATCGCACTGTTCCAGTCGATACTCCAGCGTCACCCTCAGGTTGCCGGGAAAGCCCTGATCCCCCGCCGGTGACAGCAAAGCCAGTCTGACCCGATCCGGCTCCAGCTCCTTTATCTGCCACTGACGGCGATGAAAGCCATCCCGCCCGCCGTGCAGGCAATGGGGCGCCTGATTGGCGTCCAGGGACCAGCGCTCGCCGTCTCGCACCAGCTCGGCGCCGCCGATCCGGTTGGCAAAGCGCCCCGCCACCGCCCCCAGCCACACCTGCTGGGTTGGATAGGCGTCATCGGCGCAGCCGAGCAGCACCTCGCGCCGCTCCCCCGCCACCGACAGCGTCAGAGAGCTGAGAATGGCGCCGAAATCGAGGCCGCGCAGGCGCAGCCCCTCTTCGTTTTCCAGCTCGAATGGCATCATGGCTTGATGGGTCATAGCCTGCCTGCCCCGGCTTTGGCGCTGCACACATAGCAGTCGGCGGTGAGGCCAAACTTGGCCGGGTATTCGGCCTCGACCAGAGCTATCACTTCATCCACCTGCTCCGGACGCAGCAGGGCGACCACGCAGCCGCCGAAGCCGCCCCCCGTCATCCGCACGCCACCCTGGGTGCCGATCCTGGCCTTGATGATCTCCACCAGGCCGTCGATGGCGGGCACCGTGATCTCGAAGTCGCCCTGCATGGCGGCGTGGGACTCGGCCATCAGCTCGCCGAGGCGCACCAGATCACCGCTGGCCAAGGCATCGGCGGCGGCCAGGGTGCGGGCGTTTTCCCCCACCACGTGGCGGGCACGGCGATAGCAGGCCTCGTCCAGCCCGGCCTTGCCGGCCTCCAGTGCGGCGAGATCCAGATCCCGCAGCGCCTTGACCCCATAGTGGCGGGCGGCGGTCTCACACTGCTGGCGGCGGGTGTTGTATTCGCTGTCCACCAGGCCGCGGCGCACGTTGGAGTTGACGATCAGCACCGCCAGATCGGCGGGCATGGGGATGAGGCGAGTCTCCAGGGAGCGGCAGTCCAGCAGCAGGGCGTGATCCGTCTTGCCGCTGGCGGAGATCATCTGATCCATGATGCCGCAGTTGCAGCCGACGAACTGGTTCTCCGCCTGCTGGCCATTGAGGGCGATCTCGGCCTGGCTGATGTGAAGCCCCAGCGCCTCCTTGAAGGCCTGGCCGATGGCCACCTCCAGCGAGGCGGAGGAGGAGAGGCCCGTGCCCTGCGGCACGTTGCCGGAGACCACCAGGTTGAGGCCGCGCAGGACATGGCCGCGCTCCTGCAGGTGCTTCACCACGCCGCGGATGTAGTCGCTCCAGCGCTGGTCCGGGTGATGGCTGATGGGCTGATCGAGATCGAACTGGTCGCGCTGGTTGTCGTAGTCGGCAGCCACCACCTGTACCAGATTGTCGTTGCGCAGGCCGATGGCGACGCAGGTCTCGTAGTCGATGGCGCAGGGCAGCACGAAGCCGTCGTTGTAGTCGGTGTGCTCGCCGATGAGGTTGACGCGGCCGGGGGCGCGCACCAGCAGGTCGGGTTGCTGCTTAAACTGCTCGGCAAAAACGGCGCTGACGCGTTGGCTGGGGGTCATGGGGTTACCTCATTGGCTTGATTGGTCTGGTTGTAGTGAATGGGAGAGAGCGCGCGCAGCCGTTCAGCGGCTTGCTCAGGGGTCAGGTCCCGCTGGGTTTCCGCCAGCATCTCGAAGCCCACCATGAACTTGCGCACGGTGGCGGAGCGCAATAGCGGCGGGTAGAAGTGGGCGTGCAGTTGCCAGGCCTCGGGGCAATCCGAGTTCGGCGGCGCGAAGTGCCAGCCCATGGAGTAGGGGAAGCTGCATTCGAACAGGTTGTCGTAACGGCTGGTGAGTTCCTTGAGCGCCCGCGCCAGATCCTCTTGTTGCTCGGGGCTGAGGCTCAGCAGGGAGGGCACATGGGCCTTGGGCAACAGCAGGGTCTCGAATGGCCAGGCGGCCCAGAAGGGCACCACCGCCAGCCAGTGCTCTGTCTCCACCACGATGCGGGAGCGATCCTTCAGCTCCCGCTCCACGTAGTCGAGCAGCAGCGGGCGGCCGTGTTCGGCCAGCCAGTCGCGCTGGTGGGTTTCTTCACGGGCGATCTCGTTGGGCAGGAAGTCGCTGCCCCACAGCTGACCGTGGGGGTGCGGGTTGGAGCAGCCCATGACGGCGCCTTTGTTTTCAAAGACCTGCACCCATTCCCACTGCTGGGACAACTCGGCCACCTGGCTCATCCAGGTGCGGATCACCGCCTCAATGGCGGCCAGTGGCAGCTCGGGCAGGGTCTTGCCGTGATCCGGCGAGAAGCAGATGACCCGGCTGGTGCCACGGGCGGCCTCCAGTTTGAGCAGGGGATCCTGCTCGTCGCCGGCGGCCGGGGTGTCCTGCATCAGGGCAGCGAAGTCGTTGGTGAAGACGAAGGTGTCCTGATAGTCGGGGTTCTGGTCGCCGGTGACCCTGTGATTGCCCGCGCAGAGGAAGCAGTCCGGATCGTGGGACTGGCTCGGTGCCTGACTTATCTTCTCGATCTGCCCCTGCCAGGGGCGCTTGGCCCTGTGGGGGGAGACCAGCACATACTGGCCGGTCAGCGGATTGAAACGGCGGTGGGGGTGATCAACCGGGTTGAACATCGTCACTCCTCAAAACTGAATGAAAAATGGGGTAAAGGCGACATCAGAAAACCGCTCCCGTAATGGGGTGAGCCGCCTGGCCTTCTGGATCTGGTCCCTCTCCCCTTGGGAGAGGGCGGGGTGAGGGGAATTTTCCCCTCATGGTTAGCATAAGGATCTCTTTGTTCGCCCCCTCATCCCCAACGCTTCTCCCGCGAGGGGAGAAGGGGGCAAGAACGAAAAGAGCGGACATCAGGCTTCATAGCCCTGTGGATTGGTGGACTGCCAGCGCCAGCTGTCGGCGCACATGGCCGCGAGATCCCGGCGGGCATGCCAGCCCAGCTCGCGCTCCGCCTTGGTCGGGTCGGCCCAGCACTCGGCGATGTCGCCTGGGCGCCTCGGCTCGATGCGGTAGGGCAGGGGGTGGCCGCTGGCCGCCTCGAAGGCTGCCACCATCTGCAACACGCTCTGGCCCTGGCCGGTGCCCAGGTTATAGGCGTGCACGCCGCCCCTGTGGGTGCAATGCTGCAGTGCCTTGACGTGGCCCTCGGCGAGATCCATCACATGGATGTAGTCGCGCACCCCTGTGCCGTCCGGGGTGTTGTAATCGTTTCCAAAGACGGAGAGGCAGTCACGACGGCCGATGGCGACCTGGGTTAAAAATGGCATGAGATTGTTCGGAATGCCTTGCGGATCCTCCCCCAGGGTGCCGGATTCATGGGCGCCGACCGGGTTGAAGTAGCGCAGCAACGTCATGCTCCAGTGGGGTTCGGCGGCCTGCAGATCCTCGAGGACCTGCTCGATGATCAGCTTGGACTGGCCGTAAGGGTTGGTGGCACTGCGGGGGAAATCCTCGCGGATGGGCGTGCTGGCCGGATCCCCATAGACGGTGGCTGACGAGCTGAACACCAGGTTGTGGACGCCGGCACGTTTCATCGCCTGCAACAGGGTGAGGCTGCCACCGAGGTTGTTCTGGTAGTAGTCGAGCGGAATGCGGGTCGACTCGCCGACCGCCTTGAGGGCAGCGAAGTGGATGACCGCGGTGATCTCCTGCTCGGCGAAGATCCGATCCAGCAGGGCCTCATCACGAATATCTCCCTGATAGAAAAAGGGTTCTTGTCCGCTGATGGCCGCGATCCTGGCTAGCACGCCGCGCTTGCTGTTGCACAGATTATCCACTACCACGGGTTCCATGCCCGCCGCCTGCAGGGCAAGGCAGGTATGGCTGCCGATATAGCCGCAACCGCCGGTGACCAGTACTTTCATCTTCTTCTCCACACTCGTTCCCCACACAAGGAAAGCCTGAACAGGAGTCTAGCCGAGGCGTTCCACCTTAAACTGTGAGCAGCGTAACATAATTGTGTAAACGATTACACTTTGTAGGTGAGTGAAAATGAAGCGCTATCGGTATTTCCCCTGTCATCACTGGCATTGCCCGGTATAATGGCTCGGTCTTGAACCGTGAAAGAAGTGAAAACAGCATGAGCACCATCAAGGATGTCGCCCGTTTGGCCAATGTATCGGTGGCAACGGTTTCACGGGTGATGAACAACTCACCCAAGGCCAGCGCCGCCTCTCGCGAGGTCGTGCAAAAAGCCATGGCCGAGCTGGGCTATACCCCCAATGCGAACGCCAGGGCGCTGGTCAGCCAGACCTGTGACACCATGGGGGTGGTGGTCGGCGACGTGGCCGATCCCTTCTTCGGCGCCCTGGTCAAAGGGGTGGCTGCGGTGGCGGTGGAGCAGGGGCTGCATCTGTTGATGGGTAATGGTTTTCACAGGGCGCAGCAAGAGCGGGAAGCCATCGATCTGCTGATCGGTAAACGCTGCGAGGCGCTGGTGGTGCACAGCAAGGCGCTGAGTGATGAGGAGTTGATCGATTACGCCCTGCGGGCCCCGGGCATGGTGCTGATCAACCGCGACATTCCGTCCCTGAAGGGGCGCTGCATCTCCCTCAACAACCGGCAGGGGGCGGCTACCGCCACCCGCCATCTGCTGGAGCTGGGTCATCGCCACATCGCCTTCGTCAGCTCGGATCACGCCATCGAGGATGCCCTGCTGCGCCACCAGGGCTATCAGGACGCCCTGTTCGAGGCGGGCCTGAGTGCGGATCCCGAGCTGGTCGAGAGCGGTATACCCAATGAAGAGGGGGGCGAGCGCGCCATGCTCAACCTGCTGGCCAAGGGGTTGCCCATCACGGCCGTGGTGGCCTACAACGACGCCATGGCGGCCGGTGCCATCTCGGTGCTGGCGGACAATGGCCTCAAGGTGCCGGAAGAGGTCTCGGTGGTCGGTTTCGATGACATCATCTACGCCAGATACCTGAGACCCAAGCTCTCCACCATGCGCTACCCCATCGAGCTGATGGCCGCCCAGGCCGCCAAGCTGGCGCTGCAACTCGCCGCAGGGGAGAGTGAGGCGGTGCAGAGCCGCGTCTACACGCCGACCCTGATCAATCGCCACTCGGTGGCGCCAGTCAGACCCTGATCCCGGTTTCTGTTTTGCCGCCTCGATGACGATGGGGGGCCGAAGCGGCGTATAGCCGCCAGGGCTCCCGCGCCAATACACCCTTGTTGTGGTCACTTTGCCGCTGCAATGACGTGGTTGAGGTGTCAGCTACTCGCCAGGTCTTCCCCTCAGTCGTCACTCTGCCACGCCAGTCCACCCCTTGTTACGGGCACTTTGCTGCTGCAATGACGTGGTTGAGGTGTCAGCTACTCGCCAGGTCTTCCCCTCAGTCGTCACTCTGCCACGCCAGTCCACCCCTTGTTACGGGCACTTTGCTGCTGCAAT
This sequence comes from Aeromonas sp. MR16, assembly GCF_022549315.1. NCBI lineage: Bacteria > Pseudomonadati > Pseudomonadota > Gammaproteobacteria > Aeromonadales > Aeromonadaceae > Aeromonas > Aeromonas sp. MR16. Next base: position 15,390 of record NZ_JAKZFK010000015.1, read on the forward strand.
GACGTGGTTGAGGTGTTAGCTACCCGCCAGGTCTTCCCCTCAATCGTCACTCTGTCGCGCGATCAGCCCCCGATCCTGCTTCATCACCTGTGAGCGACGCCACCAAGGCGCAGCGACTCGTCCACCTGCCGACAAGTCACCACTCGATCAGCCCTCGATTCCCCACTCCATCGTCGCCATCGGGCTGTTGATGACGACGGCTGCTCATTTTTACTCATCTTTAATCATTTTTACCCCGTTTTACTTAACAATTGCAGTGTAATCGTTTACACCTGTGTGAGCGGGATCGCCGTTTCCGGCGTGAAACTCTCCTACACTGCATAGGTTTTCAATACTCATGCAGGGAGAGAAGAGGATGCTCAGGGAGATCTTGGCCCGCCAGGACTGGCAGACCCAGGCGATCACGTCCGTCAATCGGTTGGCCGCTCATACCCCTCTGTCCAGTTGGCGCAGTGAAGCCGCCGCGCGGGCGGGGCTCGCCTCATCGTCACGGATGTTGCTCGACGGTGACTGGCAGTTCTCTTTCTTCGAGGCGCCCGAGCAGGTGCCCGATGCCTGGCTCGAGCAGGATTTACCCGGGGCGACCAGCATCCGGGTGCCTGGCAACTGGCAGCTGCAGGGTTTCGATCGCCCCATCTACACCAACATCAAGTACCCCTTCCCCTGTGATCCTCCCAGGGTGCCGGCACTCAATCCCACCGGCTGCTACTCCCGCGAGCTCGAGCTGCCCGCCGACTGGCTGGCCAGCGGCCAGACCCGCATCATCTTCGACGGGGTGGACAGTGCCTTCTATCTGTTCTGCAACGGTCGCTGGGTCGGTTACTCCCAGGACAGCCGGCTGCCCGCCGAGTTCGATCTGACCCCCTTCCTGCACGCCGGTACCAACCGGCTGGCGGCGCTGGTGCTGCGCTGGTCCGATGGCTCCTATCTGGAGGATCAGGACATGTGGCGCATGAGCGGCATCTTCCGCTCCGTCAGTCTGCTCCATAAACCGGCGCGCCAGCTGCAAGATATCCGGCTGACGCCGGTGCTGGACGCCTGCTATCGGGATGCCCGCCTCAAGGTGGAGCTGCAGGTCAACGAGGGCGCCGGGCTGGCGGTGGAGGCGAACCTCTATTTTGGCGAGCAGCCGGTAACCAGCCTGCGTCAGCCCCTCGGCACCGGTCCCATCGACGAGAAGGGCGCTGACGGGGACAGGGGAGAGCTGTGGCTGGAGGTGCCTGCGCCCCACAAGTGGAGCGCCGAGACCCCCTATCTCTATCGGTTGACCCTGACCCTGCTGGATGAACAGGGTACGCCCATCGAGAGCGAGGCCTATGATGTGGGCTTTCGGGCGGTGGAGATCCGTGGCGGTCTGCTGCGGGTCAACGGCCAGCCCCTGCTGATCCGTGGCGCCAATCGTCACGAACACGATCCCGCCCTGGGCCACGTGGTGACCCCCGCCGCCATGGAGCAGGATCTGCTGCTGATGAAGCGGAACAACTTCAACGCGGTGCGCTGCTCTCACTACCCCAATCATCCCGATTTCTATCGACTGTGCGATCGGCTCGGCCTCTATGTGGTGGACGAGGCGAACCTGGAGACCCACGGCATGAGCCCCATGGGGCGGCTGGCGCGGGATCCCGCCTGGAGCTGCGCCTTCCTGGAGCGGGTCACCCGCATGGTGGCACGGGACTTCAACCATCCCAGCATCATCATCTGGTCCCTCGGCAACGAGTCCGGCTATGGCCCGGCCCACGACGCCATGTACCAGTGGGTCAAGCGGGCCGATCCGAGCCGCCCGGTCCAGTATGAGGGTGGCGGCGCCGATACCCCGGCCACCGACATCATCTGCCCCATGTATGCCCGCACCCACCAGGATCAGCCCTTCCCGGCGGTGCCCAAGTGGGCGCTGGCCAAGTGGATAGGCCTGCCGGACGAGACCCGGCCGCTGATCCTGTGCGAATACGCCCACGCCATGGGTAACAGCCTGGGGGGCTATGCCCACTACTGGCAGGCATTTCGCGATCACCCCCGGCTGCAGGGCGGCTTTGTCTGGGATTGGGTCGATCAAGGGCTCGACAAGCACACAGATGACGGGCGCCATTATTGGGCCTACGGCGGCGACTTCGGGGACAGTCCCAACGATCGCCAGTTCTGCTGCAATGGCCTGCTGTTCCCGGACAGGACACCTCACCCTTCCCTGTTCGAGGCCAAGCGGGCCCAGCAGCCCTTCGTGCTGAGCTTGCAAAGCCGGCAGCCGCTGCGGGTCGAGATTCGCAGCGAGTATCTGTTCCGGGTCACGGATAACGAGTCGCTGCGCTGGCGACTCTGTGAGGACGGCATCACCCTGCAAGAGGGTGAGTGCCCGCTCACGCTGGCCCCTCAGGGCAGTGTGACGCTGACCCTGCTCGAGCGGCTGCCGGGCTTCACTGCCGGCTCACAGGCCTGGCTGGATCTCGCCGTGGTGCAACCGGATGCCACGGCCTGGGTCGAGGCGGGGCATGAGGTGGCACGCCAACAGCTTATTCTGCCAACGCCGATGGCATTACCAGCGGCCTTTGGCTGCGCCACCTTGAGTGAGCAGTCAGATCATTGGCTGATTACCGCCTCAGGCAGTGAGTGGCAACTGGACAAAACCAGCGGTCGCATCCGCAGTTGGTGCAAGCAGGGTCGCGAGCAGTTGAGGGAGGCCATCGCCGATCACTTCTATCGGGCGCCGCTCGACAATGACATAGGCACCAGCGAGGCGGATCACGCCGACCCCAACGCCTGGATCGCCCGCTGGCAGGAGGCTGGACTCAACGACCTGCAGCATCGTTGCCTCGGGCTGGAAGTGAGCCCTGACCAAGGCGTGATCCTGGTCCGCCATGGCTACTTCGTCGGCGAGGAACTCAAGTTGCTGACGCGCTGGCAACACAGTTTCGATATCCATGGTGGCATGAGACTCGATATCCGGGTGGAGGTCGCCGCCGACATGCCCTCCCTGCCCCGCCTCGGTGCCCGGCTCTGGCTGGTGGAGGAAACAAGCGATGTGAGCTGGCTGGGGCGCGGTCCCCACGAGAACTACCCGGATCGCCTGCTCGCCGCCGACATCGATCGCTGGCAGTTGCCGCTCGATGCCCTGCACACCGGCTACGTGTTCCCGACTGACAACGGGCTGCGCTGCGACACCCGCCAGCTACAGCTTGGCGAGATTGCCGTCGAGGGCCAGTTCCACTTCAGCGTCAGTCGCTACAGCCAGCTACAGCTCGCCCAAGCGCGCCATCAGACCGATTTGCGGGCAGAGGGGGGGCTGCACCTCTGCCTCGATGGCTTCCACATGGGGGTGGGGGGCGATGATTCCTGGAGCCAGAGCGTGCGATCCGAATATTGGTTGCGGCCGGGGAGCTACCATTGGAACTGTGTTCTACGCTGAATCTGACTCGGCCCTGAATCGAAAAAAGACCCGTTAGACGCTAAAATGACTCAACTAATTAATTTATAACGAATTTGTCTCTATGTAACAGAGTGTAAACGTTTTCATTTTGTCGTCAGGATCACAGATCACCGGACAACAAACTGATTACATTAGGCTGGCGCCAGTTCAAACGGTGTACAGCATTCCCTACAAAAACAGATATCAGAGATCGGAGCATAACAATGAAAAAACTCACGACAGTCGCCACCCTGCTGATGGGACTGATGGCGGGAGCCCAAGCCCAAGCCGACACCCGTATCGGCGTCACCGTCTACAAATATGACGACAACTTCATGGCCGTCGTGCGCAAGGCCATCGAGAAGGAAGCGGTGGCCAACCCCGGGGTCGAGCTGCTGATGAATGACTCCCAGAACGACCAGTCCAAGCAGAACGATCAGGTCGATGTGTTGCTGGCCAAGGGCGTGAAGGCGCTGGCGATCAACCTGGTTGACCCGGCGGCGGCCCCTGTCGTGATCGAGAAGGCCCGTGCCGACGAGATCCCCGTGGTGTTCTACAACAAGGAACCGAGCGCAGCGGATCTGGCCAGCTATGACAAGGCCTACTACGTGGGGACCGACTCCAAGGAGTCAGGCATCATCCAGGGTCAACTGATTGCCAAGCACTGGAAGGCACACCCTGAGTGGGATCTGAACAAGGATGGCGTCATCCAGTTCGTGCTGCTGAAGGGCGAGCCTGGCCACCCGGATGCGGAAGCCCGTACCACCTACGTCATCAAGACCCTGAACGACGGCGGCCTGAAGACCCAGCAGCTGCACATGGATACCGGTATGTGGGATACCGCCATGGCGAAGGACAAGATGGATGCCTGGATCTCCGGCCCGAACGCCAACAAGATCGAAGTGGTCATCGCCAACAACGACGGCATGGCAATGGGCGCTGTTGAATCCCTCAAGGCTCAAGGCAAGACCGCCATCCCGGTGTTCGGCGTCGATGCCCTGCCGGAAGCCCTGGCCATGGTCAAGAGCGGTGCCATGGCGGGTACAGTGCTGAACGATGCGGCCAACCAGGCCAAGGCGACCTTCGAGCTGACCAAGAACCTGGCTGAAGGCAAGCCGGCCGGTGAAGGCACCAACTGGAAGATCGATAACAAGGTCGTCCGCGTTGCCTACGTGGGTGTGGATAAAGACAACCTGTCTCAATTCGAATAATTCCCTCCTCCTGGGCAAGGGAGACCCCCTTGCCCTCTGTTTCAACCAGATGTGATGGCTGATATGACAACACGGCAACAATCAGAATGGCTGTTGGAGATGATTGACGTCAGTAAGAGCTTTCCCGGCGTCAAGGCACTCGATAATGTCAATTTACGGGTCCGTCCTCATTCTGTGCATGCGTTGATGGGCGAGAATGGCGCAGGGAAGTCCACGCTGCTCAAATGCTTGTTCGGCATCTATGAAAAGGATCAGGGCAAGATCTTCTTCAAGGGCGAGGAGATCAACTTCACCTCCTCCAAAGAAGCCCTGGAAAACGGCGTTTCCATGGTGCACCAGGAGTTGAACCTGGTATTGCAACGCACCGTGATGGACAACATGTGGCTCGGTCGCTACCCCACCAAGGGTCTGTTCGTCGACCACGGCAAGATGTACCACGACACCAAACAAATTTTCGACGAACTGGACATCGACATCGATCCCAGGGTCAAGGTCGCGACCCTCTCCGTCTCCCAGATGCAGATGATCGAGATCGCCAAGGCATTCTCCTATGACGCCAAGATCGTCATCATGGATGAGCCCACCTCGTCACTGACCGAGAAAGAGGTCAATCACCTCTTCAAGATCATCAACAAGCTCAAGGAAAAGGGCTGCGGCATCGTCTACATCTCCCACAAGATGGAAGAGATCTTCCAGCTGTGCGACGAGATCACCATATTGCGGGATGGGCAATGGGTGGCAACCCAGCCGCTCAAGGGCATGACCATGGATCAGATCATCGGCATGATGGTCGGTCGCGAGTTGACCCAGCGCTTCCCGGAGAAAACCAACCAGCCCAAAGAAGTCATCCTCGAAGTCGAGCATCTGACGGCCAAGAATCAGCCCTCCATCAAGGATGTGACCTTCGACCTGCACAAGGGGGAGATCCTCGGCATCGCCGGGTTGGTGGGGGCCAAGCGTACCGACATCGTCGAGACCCTGTTCGGTATCCGCGATCATAACGAGGGCGTCATCAAGCTGCATGGCAAGGTGGTGGCCAATCGCAACGCCCACGAGGCGATCCAGAACGGCTTCGCACTGGTGACCGAGGAGCGCCGTTCCACCGGCATCTACTCCCGTCTCGACATCGCCTTCAACTCCCTGATCGCCAACATGGACAGCTACAAGAGCTCCATGGGGCTGCTCAGCAACAACAAGATGAAGAGCGATACCCAGTGGGTCATCGACTCCATGCGGGTCAAGACCCCGACCCAGCAGACACAGATCGGCTCCCTGTCCGGTGGCAACCAGCAGAAGGTCATCATAGGCCGCTGGCTGCTGACCCAGCCGGAGATACTGATGCTGGACGAACCCACCCGCGGCATCGACGTAGGCGCCAAGTTCGAGATCTATCAGCTCATTCTGGAGCTGGCGAAGAAAGACAAGGGCATCATCATCATCTCCTCCGAGATGCCTGAGCTGCTCGGGATCACGGATCGCATCCTGGTCATGAGCAATGGCCGGGTCGCGGGGATCGTCAACACCAAAGAAACTGACCAGAGCGAGATCCTGCGCCTGGCATCTCTGTACCTATAAGACAGGAAGACATTTATGGAGTCGGCTAAAAATTTCAATCTGATGCAGGCGCTCAAAGAGAACGGCATCTACGTGGTGTTGCTGGTGTTGCTCATGATCATCGTGATCAAGGAGCCCTCCTTCCTCAGCCTCACCAACTTCAGCAACATCCTGACCCAGTCCTCGGTGCGGGTCATCATCGCCCTCGGGGTGGCGGGCATCATCATCACCCAGGGTACGGATCTCTCGGCCGGTCGTCAGGTCGGTCTGGCGGCGCTGATCGCCGCCACCATGCTGCAGGCCCTGACCAACGTCAACAAGGTGTTCCCCAGCTTGGGTGAAGTGCCCATTCCGGTGGTGATCCTGCTGGTGTGTGCCGTGGGTGCCCTGATCGGTCTGGTCAATGGTCTGATCGTGGCCTACCTGAACGTGACTCCCTTTATCACCACCCTGGGGACCATGATCATCGTTTACGGCATCAACTCGCTGTACTTCGACTCCGTGGGTGCCTCTCCGGTGGCCGGCTTCGATCCCCGTTTCTCCAGCTTCGCGCAGGGATTTATCCGGATAGGGGGCTTTAAACTATCCTATCTGACCTTCTATGCGGCCATCGCCAGCGTGTTTGTCTGGGTGCTGTGGAACAAGACCCGCTTTGGCAAGAACATCTTCGCTATCGGTGGCAACCCCGAGGCGGCCAAAGTGTCCGGCGTCAACGTCGCCGTCAACCTGGTGATCATCTACGCCCTGGCCGGTGTCTTCTACGCCTTCGGCGGCATGCTGGAGGCAGGCCGGGTCGGCAGTGCCACCAACAACCTCGGCTTCATGTATGAGCTCGATGCCATCGCGGCCTGCGTGGTCGGCGGCGTCTCCTTCGCCGGTGGTGTGGGCACGGTGGCCGGTGTCATCACGGGGGTGCTCATCTTCACCCTGATCAACTACGGTCTGACCTACATCGGCGTTAGCCCTTACTGGCAGTTCATCATCAAGGGCGGCATCATCATTTTGGCGGTCGCACTGGACTCCATGAAGTACGCCAAGAAGAAGTAAGCGTTACCAGAGAGGGCCGGAAACATTCCGGCCCTCTCTATTTGGAGGGACCCAATCCATGCCATTCAAAGTCAAGATCAACGTCCTCTTGCTGCTCGCCATCCTGGTCACCATCGGCACCGCCTGGCTCAGCGTGAATCACTTCATCAGCGGTTACATCCGCACCCAGGCCACCCAGAACATCAACGAGCAGATCACCCTGGTCAAAGAGAAGCTGGCTGGGGACATCAATCAGAAAGTGCTGCTGGCCGCCAACCTCAACCTCGGGGTGACCAGCGTCAAGAAGGCGCTGCAAGAGACCGGCTTTCAGAACATCGTCAAGCTGATCGGCGACATGGCGTTCGACGTGAACGGGGTCATCGACGATGCGGCCAGGGTCGAGGCACTGCGCAAACTGATCCCGGCCGCCAACAACCAGATCACCGTCAGCTCGCTGGAGCAGCAGGATGGCAAGCCAGTCATCTCTATCCTGGTGCCGCGGGGGGCCGATTCCGCCTACCTTTACTATCTCGACATGAGCGAATTCAAGCAGTTGCTTGAGAGGGTGAGTGGAGAGGGGCGCTACTTCTCCCTGAGCGACAGCCAGGGCAAGGTGCTTTATAGCAGCAAGCCCAAGGGAGAGAGCGAGACTCGCCCCAACCAGCTGGATATCCGGGGCAGCCAGTGGACCCTGACCGGTTACGTGGATCTCGACCATATCCAGGCCATGACCCAGGCGCTCAACGGCAAGATCACCCTGGCCCTGCTCGGGGTGGCGGCGCTGGTGCTGCTGATCTCCATGGTGGCGCTCAACCTGGCCTATAGACCCATTCTCTCCTTGCGGGATCTGGTGCAGGAGCTGTCACAGGGCAGCGGCGATCTGACCCGCCGCCTGACGGTGACCAGCAAGGACGATCTCGGCCAGATCTCGACCGGCATCAACCGTTTCATCGAGCGGCTGCAGGAGATGATGGGGGAGGTGAGGGAGGCCAGCGGGCAGCTCAATGAGGGGATCTCGGGTCTGGCCAGGCAAACCGGTTCGGCGCAGGGGTTGCTGGCAGAGCATGTGCGTGAGACGGAGCAGGTGGTCACCGCCATCAACGAGATGAGCCGCACCGCCGTATCGGTATCGGAGAGTGCGGCCAGCACGGCCGAGCTGACCGGCCAGAGTCAGCAGTTGGCCAGCCAGTCGCGGCTAGTGGTCGATCAGGCCATGGCCAGCGTGACCGCACTGGTGGCCGAGGTGGAGACCACGGCAAACTCCATCGCCGCCATGCAGCAGGACGTGCAGCAGATAGGCTCCATTCTCGGGGTCATCGGCAGCATCGCCGAGCAGACCAATCTGCTGGCACTGAACGCGGCGATCGAGGCCGCCCGAGCTGGGGAACAGGGGAGAGGCTTTGCCGTGGTAGCCGATGAGGTGCGCTCTCTGGCAGGACGCACCCAGCAGAGCACCGCCGAGATCCAGACCATGCTGATCCGGTTGCAGCGGGGCACCCAGACCGTGGTGGTCGCCATGGGCAACACCCGGCAGAGCTGCCAGGACGCGGCGGAGAATACCAACAAGGTGAATGCGTCCCTGGATCTGATGGCGGGGGAGGTGGTGGAGATCAACGACCTCATCAGCCACATCGCCACGGCGGCCGAGGAGCAGAGCGCCGTCGCCGAGGAGATCAACCGCAACATGAGCGCGATTGCCGAGGTGATCACCCAGCTCAAGGGCAATGGGGAGCGGACGGCAGACAGCTCAACCTCGATGCAGCACACCTATGAAAGGCTGAGGGAGATAGTGGGGCACTTCCGGCTGGAGTAGTGGCGGCTGATATCGTTGTGTCTGACAGAGTGGCCGACGTAACACGCGGCCAAAAAAGATGGGGGCGACTTGCGTCGCCCCCGATAGTCTTATCGCTCATGTCCTTGAACGAAGTTGCTCCCTGCAATCCCTGACTATACCTCTTCCTTTAGGTTTCCCCTTCCCAATCCTTTGGGGTGTCCTTTAGCCATCTTGGCCTGACGAGTCATCCATTCCCGTCGCACTTTCTCCGTCCTGGGAGGTGTCCTTTACCACATCCTGTGGTGAGTCCATTTGCCCAACCCTGGCAGCCTGTCTTCCTGACCGACTTCTACTGCGTCCGTGCAGGAGTAACTATAAGGATTTCGGCGGGGACGACAATGGCACCTGGAAAAACGTTTTTATATAACTGGTTTCCCGAGAAATGATAATGACATTTTATTGTTATAAATCATTATCTTGTATTTTAATTGCGCAGGTTTTTCGATCTTGTCTTCCGACTATGGCGAGAGATTTACAGGTGCTTGGCTTACGCCATGAATGGCGAATGTCTTACACGCCGTTTAACTGAGGTTCAGAAAGTTAACAAGGGCTGGCGACGTTCACCGGATCAGGGGTGGCGTATGAGTGCGCACCATCATCCCTGAGGCCGCCATAAGGACCTGTTCCATACGGTTGGAGGTGGGCTAGCGAAATACCCGCCATCGTTGGTGGGGGGGCAACCGACTGGCTGCGTCATCAGAGGGGGAGAGCGCCAGATCATCGCCTGCGATTTATTGCCTGCTCACCGAGGTGGTTCGGGTTGAGCGCCAGGATGCCGGGCTAGCTGTTTGATAATGAGGAGAGAGGCAAGCCAAGAGGAGCTGCCTCCCTTGAGCTTCACCATTAGTAGTGCTGGCTGCCACCCTGCCATTGGCACACATATTCGGGAACCTGCATCTGGGAGGCCTGGCCAACATGGCACACCACCAGCGGCATGGCGGGGGCTCCCTGGGCACTGACCAACGTGGGAGTGGCGGGCAAAACCAGGGCGACGAGCAGAAACAGCGATTTTACCTTCATGGTTATCTCCTTGGTGATAGGACTCGGTGTGACATGGATCACGTTTTGAGTTAAGCCGAGCCGCCGCGCTACGCAAGGGAGTGAAATAAATTCAACTAATGAAAAAAGTTTAAAAACAGGGCGGGATGACCTTGCTGAAAAAATCACCGACAGGATGCGTTCAGAATGCATATCCATATAAGAGACATGAGATGAGCCCTGTCATCCGAGGGCCTGTTGGTGCGGCCTGGCCCGGGTGCCATGATCTGGGACAAAAAACAGATTATTCAGGCCGGGCACTCATTATGACTATTTATGTGGCGAGTTGAGGAGACTCTATCGGGGATAAATTCATACATCTGCATATAAAATTCAATTCAACTGATCTTGTTTTTTATCTTTATGATTTTATTGGTAATTCAATATTGTGATTATCCCTTTGTAGATATTTTTTGTGAATGAAATCGGTCTCAAATTGAAATAAAAAGGTGGTTTTATGAATGTTCATGCTGTGGTGTTTAATGAGGAAATATCATTTATGTAAGCTCCATCAAAAATTAACTCCTGGTTTTATTCAGTTCTGAGTGAATGTGATCAATGTCTAAGTTTTAGGTGATTCGCAGGCCTAACCTCTGTCACGAAAGGCAAGGGCAGGATAGAACACAAGCTGAGTACCCTACATAAAGAATATCCCGCCTTAGCCACGAGCATGAATAGAAGGAATCTATTCAATCACTCGCAGGGACCACTGCTAGACGGAATATAATCATGAGCAAATTTTATGTAGGTTCTGAAGTTGGCCAATTGCGCCGTGTCATGTTGCACCGCCCCAACCTCAGCCTGAAGCGTCTGACGCCTTCCAACTGCCAGGACCTGCTGTTCGATGACGTCTTGTCGGTTGAACGCGCCGGTCAGGAGCATGACAAATTCGCTCAAGTGCTGCGCGATCAGAATGTCGAAGTCTTCCTGCTGACCAACCTGCTGGCCGAAACCCTGGATGTGCCGGAAGCCAAAGCCTGGCTGCTGCAACATCAGGTCTCCGATTATCGCCTCGGCTCTTCTCTTGCCAATGATGTGCGCTGTTTCCTGGCGGATATGCCGCACCGCGAGCTGGCCCGCATCCTCTCCGGCGGTCTGACCTACTCCGAGATGCCCTACAGTGGCGTCAACATGGTGGTCGGCATGCACGCTCCGACCGACTTCATCATCGAGCCGCTGCCCAACCACCTCTTTACTCGTGACACCTCCTGCTGGGTCTACGGTGGCGTCTCCATCAACCCCATGGCCAAGGCCGCCCGTCGCCGCGAGACCAACCATGTGAAGGCCATCTACCGCTGGCACCCGCAGTTCGCCGGTCAGGACTTCATCAAGTACTTCGGTGACGAGGATCGTGACTACGACAACTCCACCATCGAAGGCGGTGATGTGCTGGTCATCGGTCGCGGTGCCGTGCTCATCGGCATGTCCGAGCGCACCACCCCCCAAGGGGTCGAGCACCTGGCGCGCAGCCTGTTCAAACACGGCCAGGCCAAGCAGGTCATCGCCATGCAACTGCCGAAACATCGCAGCTGCATGCACCTCGACACCGTCATGACCCACATGGACATAGACACCTTCTCCGTCTATCCGGAAGTCATCCGCAAGGATGTGAACTGCTGGAGCCTGACCCCGGGTGGTGCCAGCGGCATGAACATCAAGGAAGAGGGTTACTTCGTGACCGCCATCGAGAAGGCGCTGGGTGTGGATCAGCTCAAGCTCATCACCACAGGTGGTGACAGCTTCGAGGCCGAGCGCGAGCAGTGGAACGACGCCAACAACGTGCTGACAGTACGCCCCGGCGTGGTAGTGGGTTACGAGCGCAACACCTACACCAACGAGAAGTACGACAAGGCCGGCATCACAGTGCTGCCCATCCCGGGTGAAGAGCTGGGACGTGGTCGCGGCGGCGCCCGCTGCATGAGCTGCCCGATGGAACGTGACGGCATCTGACAAGACGGCGTGGCGCCGGCAGAGGCTGGCGCCACACACACCAAGACTCGAGAGTAACACTCATGAAAAAACCAACTGTCGTCGTCGCCCTGGGTGGCAATGCCCTGCTCCGTCGTGGCGAACCCCTCGAAGCCGACATCCAGCGCAAGAACATCGCCACTGCCGCCAAGACCATCGCCCGGATCGCCGAGGAGTACAACGTGGTGCTGGTGCACGGCAACGGCCCGCAAGTCGGCCTGCTGGCCCTGCAAAACAGCGCCTACACCAAGGTTTCCCCCTATCCCCTGGATGTGCTGGGCGCGGAGTCCCAGGGCATGATCGGCTACATGCTGATCCAGGAGCTGAAAAACCTGATGCCGAGCCGCAACGTCACAGCGCTGCTGACCCAGGTGCAGGTCGACCCCAAGGATCCGGCCTTCGCCAATCCGACCAAGTTTATCGGCCCCGTCTATGAGGAAGCGGAAGCCCGCATCCTGGCCGAAGAGAAGCACTGGGTGGTCAAGGCTGATGGCAAGTTCTTCCGCCGCGTGGTGCCGTCCCCGCTGCCCCAGCGCATCGTCGAAGGCGATGCCATCGAAACCCTGATCGCCCAGGGACACCTCATCATCTGTACCGGTGGTGGTGGCATTCCTGTGACTTGGGATGGCCAGTGCCTGACCGGCATCGAAGCCGTCATCGACAAGGACATGTCCGCCGCCTACCTGGCCAGACAGATCAAGGCCGATGCCCTGTTGATCCTGACCGATGCCGATGCCGTCTACCTGGATTGGGGCAAGCCGACCCAGCACCCGCTGCGGGTCACCAGCCCGGCCGAACTGGCTGGCGTCAAGTTCGATGCCGGCTCCATGGGGCCCAAGGTCGAAGCCTCCTGCGAATTCGTCAAGGCAACCGGCGGCATGGTCGGGATCGGTTCCCTGGAAGATGGTCTGGCCATCCTCAGAGGCGAAGCCGGCACCAATATCGTTGCCACCCATACCGTGAATGTCTGAGTCGTTGAATAACTGCGTAGTTAACAACACTGCCCAATTTGGTTTGAACAAATTAATAGAGAGAACTCATCATGGCCTTTAATCTGCGTAACCGTAACTTCCTGAAACTGCTGGACTTCACCCCACGCGAAATCCAATTCATGATCGACCTTGCCATCGACCTGAAGAAAGCCAAATACGGTGGCTATGAGCGCAAGCACCTCACCGGCAAGAACATTGCCCTGATCTTCGAGAAGACCTCCACCCGCACCCGTTGTGCCTTTGAAGTGGCGGCCTTCGACCAGGGCGCCCAGGTTTCCTACCTTGGCCCAAGCGGTTCCCAGATCGGTCACAAGGAGTCCATGAAGGACACCGCTCGTGTACTGGGCCGCATGTATGACGGCATCGAATACCGTGGCTATGGCCAGGAGATCGTCGAAGAGCTGGGTGCCCACGCCGGTGTCCCGGTCTGGAACGGCCTGACCAACGAGTTCCACCCGACCCAGATCCTGGCCGACTTCATGACCATGCTGGAGCACGGCAAGGGCAAGCGTCTGGATCAAATCAAGTTCGCCTACCTGGGTGATGCTCGCAACAACATGGGCAACTCCCTGATGGTCGGTGCCGCCAAGATGGGCATGGACATCCGTCTGGTTGCGCCCAAGGCCTTCTGGCCGGAAGAAGAGCTGGTCGCCCAGTGCCGCCTGATCGCCGAAGAGACCGGCGCCCGCATCACCCTGACCGAAGATGTGAAAGAGGGTGTGCTGGGGACTGACTTCCTCTACACCGACGTCTGGGTTTCCATGGGTGAAGCGAAAGAAGCCTGGGATCAACGGGTGAAACTGATGACTCCCTATCAGATCAACATGGACGTCATCAACGCCACCAAGAACCCGGATGTGAAATTCATGCACTGCCTGCCGGCGTTCCACAACGATGAGACCACCATGGGCAAGGAAGTGGCCGAGAAATATGGCATGAAGGGTCTGGAAGTGACTGAGGACGTGTTCGAATCCGAGCACAGCATTGTCTTCGACGAGGCCGAAAACCGGATGCACACCATCAAGGCAGTGATGGTTGCTACGCTGGGCGACTAAGGTCGCCGGTGGTGCCGGGGGGTGACCCCCGGCTTTTCGACCATGTGACGGCGGCATAACACCTCTAACCCTACGACCCGCAGATACATGGATACCGCACCACAGAAGGAAGCTGGACCATGACCAAATTCAAGTTCCCGTCAGCCTACACGATATTGTTTGTGCTGATCGCCCTGGTGGCCGCCCTGAGCTGGATAGTGCCGGCCGGCAAATACGACATGGTAATGAATGAAGCCCTCGGCAAAGAAGTGCCGGTGGCAGGCACCTACAAGCTGGTAGAGGCCAATCCCCAAGGCATAGTCGACGTGCTGCTGGCACCCATCGATGGTCTCTACAACCACGACACCTATGAGGCAGGCGCCATCGACGTCTCCCTCTTCATCCTGATCATCGGTGGCTTCCTTGGCATAGTGACCAAGACCGGCGCCATCGATGCCGGTATCGAGCGCGTCACCGATCGGCTGCGTGGCCGCGAGGAGTGGATGATCCCGATCCTGATGGCGCTGTTCGCCGCAGGGGGCACCATCTATGGCATGGCCGAAGAGTCGCTGCCGTTCTACACCCTGCTGGTGCCGGTGATGATGGCCGCCCGCTTCGACCCCGTGGTCGCCGCCGCGACCGTGCTGCTCGGCGCCGGTATCGGTACTCTGGGCTCCACCATCAACCCGTTCGCCACCGTGATCGCCGCCAACGCCGCCGGCATCTCCTTCACCGACGGCATCTGGCTGCGGGTTGCCATGCTGGTGGCCGGCTGGCTGCTGTGCGTAGCCTATGTGATGCGCTACGCCAAGATGGTACGCAACGATCCCAGCAAGTCTCTGGTGGCCGACAAGTGGGACGAGAACCGTGCCCACTTCCTCGGCAACAAGAGTGACCAGATGCTGGAGTTCACTCTGACTCGCAAGATAGTGCTGGGTATCTTCGTCGCCGCCTTCGCCGTGATGATCTACGGTGTGGCCGTGCTCGGCTGGTGGATGGCACAGATCTCCGGTGTCTTCCTGGCTGCTGCCATCATAGTCGGTGTGATTTCTCGCATGAGCGAGGAGGAGCTGACCTCCAACTTCATCGACGGTGCCCGTGACCTGCTCGGTGTGGCCCTGATCATAGGTATCGCCCGCGGTATAGTGGTGGTGATGGACAACGGCATGATCACCCACACCATCTTGAACAGTGCGGAAGGCATAGTGACCGGCCTCTCCACCGTGGTGTTCATCAACGTGATGTTCGTGCTGGAAGTGGTGCTCTCCTTCCTTGTGCCCTCTTCCTCCGGTCTGGCGGTGCTGACCATGCCGATCATGGCGCCGCTCGCCGACTTCGCCAACGTGGGTCGCGAGCTGGTGGTCACCGCCTACCAATCCGCCTCCGGCCTGGTGAACCTGGTGACCCCGACCTCCGCCGTGGTCATGGGTGGCCTGGCCATCGCCAAGGTGCCCTATGTGCGCTGGCTGAAGTGGGTGGCGCCGCTGCTCGGCATCCTGACCCTGCTGATCGTGGTCTGCCTGAGCCTGGGGGCCCTGCTGTCCTAAACCCTTACCCTTGTGATGCAACGGGAGCCACTGGCTCCCGTTTTTATTGGATAACCCTGAGAGCGTTGAGTCGCCGGAAGACGAGGAGGTTGGGTGAAGAGCGGCAACGAAATGCAGGACAACAAAAAGGCGACCCCGGGGTCGCCTCTTGCATTGCGGGAGAAAAGCTCAGCGCGCCTGCGCCAGGGTGCGCACCACGGCGGCGTGGGCCTGACGGGTGCGGCTGATGTGGCGGGGGGCGACCAGCACCACGTCGTTGCCGGCCACGGCTCCCAGGATCTCGGGATCGGCGTTGCGATCCAGCAGGCGGGCCACTACGGTCGCGGCGCCCGGGGTGGTGTGCACCAGCACCATCTGCTGGTTATGGACCACGCCGCGCACCATGTCGTGTACGGAGCGGGTGCTGCCGGCGGGCTCCAGCTGATCGTCCACCAGGGTGTAGACCTTCTTGCCGTTGGCATTCTGGGCCTTGGCCACGCCGAGGCGGCGAAGCAGGCGGGAGATGGTGGACTGGCTGATGTCGGCAAAACCCCGCACCGTCAGCTCGCGGCGGATCTCTTCCTGGGTGCTGTAACAGTGCTGACCGATGATCTGGCGGCAGGCATCGAGCTGGGCCAGGTCCGATTCTTGTTCAACGGGGCGACTGAGGGTCTTGACCACGGAAATGTCCTTTGATGATAACCGATGGCTATCGCTCTTAAATCTGCCACTCATGTCTTTGACAGTAAAAAATTCTAATGGTGAGGCGTGAGGCAGGTGATGAGCGATGTATAGCCGTTATGAGATGGCAAATTATAACCAAAGGAGGAATAAGTGATGTGACAGGGGTCAAAATTGGGCCCTGTCGGGCCCAATCGAATATCAGTAACGTTCGCTGACGATGTCCTGGGTGAAGGACTTCTCGCAGTATTTGCACTTCATGCGCACAGCGCCCTTCACTTCGCGCACCCGGAAGTAGCTGTCCACCGGCTCGTTGTGGGAGATGCAGTTGGAGTTCGGGCAGTGGAACACCCCGGCGATGAACTCCGGCAGCTTCAGCTGGTGCTTCTTCACCACGGCGAAGTCTTCGATGATGTTGACGGTCGCGGTCGGGGCAAACAGCGCCAGCTGGTTGGCCTGCTGCTCGGTCAGGCGGGTGTTCTCGATCTTGATGAGATCCTTCTTGCCCAGCGCGCCGGATTTCAGGTTGAAGCCGACGGTGATGCGCTCCTGGGTCTCGATCAGCTGGAACAGCTTGAGGATCTTGATGCCCTGGCCGGCGGGGACGTGGTCGATGACGGAGCCGTGACGGATGGCTTCGACTTGCAGTTGGTTCTTGTCGGACATGATGTTCCCCTTTCCCTTAGACGTTTTCGTTCAGTACCAGTGCCAGCAGCGCCTGGCGTGCATAGACCCCGTTCTCCGCCTGCTGGAAGTAGTAGGCGTGGGGGGTCTTGTCGACCGCCACCTCGATCTCGTCGACGCGGGGCAGGGGATGCAGGATTTTCATGCTGGGCTTGGCCCCTCCCAGGGTCGCCAGCTCCAGCACGAACTTGGCGGCCATGTGCTTGTACTCTGTCTCGTCGAAGCGCTCTTTCTGAACCCGGGTCATGTAGAGGATGTCGAGCTCCGGCATCACCTCTTCCATGGTCTCGTGCACGCTGAACTGGATGCCCTTCTCTTCCAGCTCCTCGCACAGGTAGTCCGGCATCGCCAGGGCTTCCGGGGAGATGAAGAAGAAGCGGCAGTTGAACAGGCTCAGGGCCTGGGCCAGGGAGTGCACGGTGCGGCCGTACTTGAGGTCGCCGACGAAGGCGACGTTGAGGCCGTCCAGCTTGCCCTGGGTCTCGTGGATGGAGAAGAGGTCGAGCAGGGTCTGGGTCGGATGCTGGTTGGAGCCGTCACCGCCGTTGATGACAGGCACCCGGGAGAACTCGGAGGCGAGGCGGGCGGCGCCCTCTTTCGGGTGGCGCATCACCACGGCATCCGCGTAGGAGCCGATGATCTTGATGGAGTCGGCCAGGGTCTCGCCCTTCTTGGCGCTGGTGTTGCCGCCGTCGGCGAAGCCGATGATGTTGCCGCCAAGGCGTTGCACCGCGGTCTCGAACGACAGGCGGGTACGGGTGGAGGCCTCGAAGAAGCAGCTGGCGACCAGCTTGTCTTTCAGCAGGCGGGTGTCGGGTTCGGCCTTCAACCGCTGAGCGGTGGCGACCACCAGTTCCATGTCGGACCGGGTCAGATCCGAGATGGAGATGACGTGTTTGTTATAGAGTGGATTGGTCATCGTCTGCATTCCCTGTGGCGTTGATAAGGGTTTTTCGGGCACAAAAAAAAGCCCCTGAAACAGGGGCTCTTTTTAAAAATAACTGGGGATCTGTGGGTCGGGAACCGGAAACAACGGGGCCGCTCTGGTGCGCTCCACCCGTCTGCAAGGCTGTTTTCTTGTTCAAAAACTGCATCGTCTTGTCCCGACCTTTTTCAAAACCGGACAGATTATAGAGTCGCTTTTTGAATTGTCAAAAATTTATTTCAGAGGCACTTTTTCGGCAAAAAAACGTTTACCTGTCGCGAATGGGCCGACAAACCCACAGCGGGTGCCGATCCTGCAACGGCAGCCCATCCTGGGCCATGCTGCGCAGATAGCCGAGTCTGTGGTGCCCTTCCAGCAGGCAATAGGGTTGTGGCAGTGGCCGCCCGTCCGGGTAGCAGGCGTCCACGGCGGGGGCGAGCACTATGATGGGCTCGGACCAGGTGCCCCGGCTCAGCATGTCCTCGCCGAGCCAGGAGCGGCGCACGTAGCGATTGTGGCGCAACATCTCGCCCCAGCGCTCGATCACCTCCATGTGGCGGGAGCCGATGTGGGTCACGACCTGCTCCGTGCTCCAGGATTCGCACTCGAAGCGGTGGCGGGCGAGATCGATAAAGCTCCAGTTGGACTCAAAACCGCGCCAATGGCGGTAAATCCACTGGGTCAGTACGTTCTGGGGAATGAAAGGCACCAGCGGGACGACCCGGTCGAGATAATCGGGCAGAGACTCGGTTTTGCGCTCATCCCTGAAGTTGAGCGGCGCAAGTTGTTGAAGTAAGCGGTAATTGAGCATGAGCATCCTCCTCTTGCCAACATCCACCCTACCCCCATTCGGGCGCCTTTCCTACCCGGGCAAGGCTGTAAATACAGCGAGTTACCCGGCCAGGATGGGCAAATTGGCGCGAGTTGCTCGCCATTTGTTCGATCGCATCGAAACTGAGAAAAAAGCCTTTACCTTTGATCCCGGCTTTGTATAATTCGCCTCGTTTGTTGCAGGGGCGTAGTTCCAATTGGTAGAACAGCGGTCTCCAAAACCGATGGTTGCGGGTTCGAGTCCTGCCGCCCCTGCCATTTTCAGAAAGGCCAGCTCATGGAGCTGGCCTTTCGCATTTCTGCCTTTCCGCTATTGCCGCTTTCTGCCCTGTCGTTTCTGGCAGTCGTGCCGTCCGCGTCGCTGTGCTACACCACATGAGCTGTGCCACGCGCTGCCTAGGGCGCGCATGGCGGTTCGTCAGCATGGATGCTCAAGCCGTGGATTCTGGGCGTGGAGACAATGCGAGGAGATGAGTCATGAACAAGGCCGTTGAAACCCGATTGAACAAGTCCCGCCCCGGTGGCTGGGTGCCGCAGGACCAAGCCCATATCCGGCGCTGGATCGCGCGGCTGCAGAAATACGTCGCCCAACAGCCGCGGCCACTGGTGCCGCCCATCGCCCAGCTCCGGGATCTGGTCAACGCCGATCCGGCCCTGCACGCCCAGGCCGACGCCATGTTCGAGGAGGCCTGGCGTCACGAGCACCTGACGCCGCTCGGTCAGATCGAGGTGAAGAGCTTCGACGAGTTCCTGATGCTGCTCAACGGCATCATGACCACGGCCCCCGAGGCCTATCAGGATATCCCCACCCACGCCCCTTCCGGCCTGATCGGCTTCCCCATCAATGCCCTGCTCGACTGGCCCATGGCGACCCGCTCCGGCTACCTGTTCTTTGCCAACGCCTTGATCAACCAGCAATTCAAGAAGATCCTCGGCCATTGGGCGCTGTTCCTGCAAAGCCCGGCCTCCCGCTATGTGCTGACCGAGCCGGTCAGCCGGCTGGATGCAGAGACCCTGATCGTGCCCTGGCTCGGCAAGCTGGCCCAGGCCGAGATGGTGCAGGTGGCCCGCGCGGCGCTGGGGGAGGGGAGCAATCCGACGCCGACCAGTTTCGAGACCATCTTCCAGTGCGATCCGGCGGATCCCCACTATGGATTTGGCTGCTGGGATGCCTTCTTCACCCGCACTTTCCGCCCCGGCGTGCGGCCGGTGTCGGCGCAGGGGAACGACGGCGTCATCGTCAACGCCTGCGAGTCGGCGCCACTGCAGGTCAAGACAGGGGTGAGCCGCAGCGATCGCTTCTGGCTCAAGGGTCAGCCTTATTCCCTCGACAACATGCTCGACTTTGACGAGACCGCCTCCCAGTTTGAGGGGGGCACCGTCTACCAGGCCTTCCTCAGCGCCCTGAGCTACCACCGCTGGCACAGCCCGGTGAGCGGTACCATCCGCAAGGTCAGGGTGGTCAATGGCACCTACTACCTGGAGAACCAGTACGAGGGCTTCCTCGACGCCGACGGCGCCGATCCCAGCGCCCCCAACAACTCCCAACCCTTCCTCACCTCGGTGGCGACCCGGGCGCTGATCTTCATCGAGGCGGACAACCCCAAGATAGGCCTGATGTGCGTGGTGCCGGTGGGCATGGCGGAGGTGTCGAGCTGCGACATCACGGTGAAGGCGGGGGACAGGGTTAAGAAGGGGGATCAGCTCGGCATGTTCCACTTCGGCGGCTCCACCCACTGCCTGCTGTTCCGCAAGGGGGTGGAGCTGGCGTTCGACTTCTATGGCCAGACCCCGAGCCTGGAGGCCACCAACTTGCGGGTCAACACCGCTCTGGCCAGGGTGAAGTAGAGACCCGCCAGACATAGACAGAGGCCGCCCAAGGGCGGCCTCTTCGTTTCACCGCGCGTTCTGTTGTTGGGCCAGCAGGTCCAGATAGGCGCCTTCGATCAGCTGGGATGGCGCCACCCCGAGGCGCGCCATGATGTCATGGGCCTCCTGTATCCCCGCCTCGAGCGGTTCCTCATCCTCCAGCACCACCTCCAGCTCGAGGAAGTAGCCCAGCCCCTGCACCCGATCGAGGTGAACCCGGGTTCTGCCGACCAGAAACAGGGTGCGGGTCTTCTGCACCAGGCCTATCTGGCCACAGGCCAGGCTGAGGGTCTCCCGCAGGCTGTCCGGCTCGCTCGTCGGGGTGACCTGATAGAAGCTCTCCTTGGGGCCTTGCCGATCGGCACGGCGGTAGAAGATGAGCTGGCCGGCGGAGGGGGACAGGGTGCGCAGCTTGAGGCGGCCTGACTCGCAGCGAAAGAAGGTGTCATCCTGGGCTATCTCGACGGGACCCTGATCGGCGATGGCGGCCACCCTGGGGATCAGGGCATCGACCCGCGCTATCCTGGCCTTGATCTCGATATTTCGGGGCATGGGAGTCTCCTTGATGACGATGACGATGACGATGACGATGACGGTCCCCAAGCTATCACGGATGCGGCCTGTGGAGGTGGCTTGCGATGGTGGTGGCAGTCGAGGTTTCCGTCGTTTTCGTGACTGGCAGCACGTCCTGTTGTCAGGGAACATGAAATTAATCGGATTCACTAAAGTCAGGGGGCTATGGCGCCGATAGCCTTGGTCAGTATGGGGACTCTAACTAGCCTCCTGTCACCACAAGGATCTGTAGTCATGACACTCTCGTTGCGCGGCAAGCTGCTGGCGACCAGCCTGGGGGTAGTGCTGCTGATGGCGGCCCTGCTCGGCGTGGTCGCCTTCCACACCCTCAAGTCCCGTACCCTGGCGGCCATCCAGAGCGAGGCGCTCAACTATGGTCACGCCAACTCGGTGGCCATCGGCAACTGGATGGCGGATCGCAAACACGCGGTCGATGCCCTGGCCGCCGTCATCGCCGACAATCCCGAGGCGACCCTGGTGCCACACCTGTTGCAGACCCGCACCTCGGGCGGCTTCGGCCTCACCTATTTTGGCTCAACCGAGGGGGTGATGACCCGTCACGATCCCTCCCTCAACACCGCCAACTACGATCCGCGCCAGCGTCCCTGGTATCAGAATGCCGTCAAGGCGGGCAAGCTGATCGTCACCGCCCCCTACGTCAGCGTGACCATGCAGCAACTGGTGGTGACCCTGGCGGAGCCGGTGATGCACCAGGGCCAGGTGATCGGCACCGCCGGTGCGGATCTCTCCCTGGACGCCCTCATCGACGAGGTGCTGGCCATGAAGGTGCAGGGGGAGGGCTACGCCATGCTGCTCGACCGCTCCGGCCTCATCGTCGGCCACCCGCAGAAGGAGCTGGCCCTCAAGCAGGTTGCCGAGCTGGATCCCGGCCTCTCGGGTGCGAGCCTGGACGGCTGGAGTCGGGATGGGGAACTGCATGCCGCCACCATAGAGGGACGTGAGGTGCTGCTGTCGGTGCAGCAGGTGCCCGATACCGACTGGTTGCTGGCCATGGTGATGTACAAGGACGTGCTGGAGGCGCCCTTCGCCAGCCTGCTGTGGCAGCTGGTGGGGCTGACCCTGGTGCTGCTGTTGCTGTTCAGCGCCCTGCTCATCGCCACCTTCAACTACCTGTTCGCCGATCTTGGCCGGGTGTCGAAGGCGCTGGCCAATATCGCCCACGGCGAGGGGGATCTCACGGTGCAGATCGCCACCCGCAGCCGGGACGAGGTGGGCCAGCTGGCCCAGAGTTTCAATCAGTTCGTGGCCAGGCTGCACGGCATCGTCAGCCGCCTGCGGGACGTGACCGGCGAGCTGGCGGCCCAGTCCCGGGTCCAGGCGCAGGGTGCTGAGGCCCGCAGCCAGAGAGTGCGCCAGCAGCAGGACGAGATCGTCATGGTGGCGACCGCGGTGACCGAGATGGCCTCTGCCACCCAGGAGATCGCCGGCAACGCCGAGTTTGCCGCCACCACCTCGGGGGAGGCGGTCAGGCTGGCTGTCGCCGGTCAGTCCCAGGTCGGCCAGAGTCAGCGCAGCATCACGGGTCTCGCCGATGAGGTGGCCGATGCCAGCCAGACCATCCACGAGCTGGACACCCATGCCCAGAAGATCAGCGGCATCCTGGCCACCATCAGCGGCATCGCCGAGCAGACCAACCTGTTGGCGCTCAACGCCGCCATCGAGGCGGCCCGGGCCGGGGAGCAGGGGCGCGGCTTCGCGGTGGTGGCGGACGAGGTGCGGGTGCTGTCGCGCCGCACCCACGACTCTACCGCCGAGATCCAGCAGATGATCGAGACCCTGCAGCAGACCACCAGACGCGCCGTCAACGGCATGGAGAGCAGCCGCCAGCTGGCGGGCACCAGCGTGGAGGATGCCCAGGCGGCGAACCTGAGCCTCGGCCAGATCAACGAGGCCATCGGTGCCATCAGCGACATGGCGACCCAGATAGCGGCGGCGGCGGAGGAGCAGACCTCGGTCACCGGCGAGATCAGCCGCAACACCGAGAACATCCGCCACGTCTCCCAGACGCTGGCGGAGCAGGCGCGGGAGGAGGCGAGTCAGGCCGTGGCGCTCAAGGCGCTGACCGAGCGACTGGAGCAGGAGATCGGGCGCTTCCGGCTCTAGCCCGAGGGGATCAGGCGTGAAAAAGGCGGCTCAGGCCGCCTTTATTTATCCCATGAATGCATAGGGCAAGCCCATGCGCCGTATGAATAATGCCCCGCCACTGGCCCCTGCGGGAGGTGAAAGGGCCTCAGAGCGGCTTGATATAGCTGTAGAACTCGAGATCCCGGCGATAGCCGTGGCGCTCGTAGAGGGCCTGGGCCCGCTGATTGTCGGTGGCGGTGCTCAGCATCAGGAAGGCGGCGCCCGTGTCGTATCCGAGCCGATCGGCCCGTTCGAGCAAGGCCTGGGCGACCCCTTGCTGGCGCGCACTCGGTGCCACAAACAGGTCATGCAGCAGCCAGCTGCGCCTGAGGGCGAGGGAGCAGAACAGGGGGTAGAGGTGGGCAAATCCCAGCACCTCTCCCGTCTCGCTCTGGGCCACGAAGAGCACGGACTCCCCGCCGGTGCAGCGCTCTTGCAGGAAGGCCTCGGCCGCCTCGGGCTCGGCAGGCAGGTGATAAAACTGCCGATATTGCACGAACAGGGGGGCGACCCGGGGAATGTCCGGCGGGGTGGCCTGGAAGATCTTCAAGGTGTGTTCCCGGCCGGAGCCTGGCTGACCCAGATAAGCTGGTCGGTGGCAAAGCCCAGCCCCCGGGCCTTGGCGATCAGCGCATCCACCTTGGCCTTGGGCGGCTGGGGGGAGCGGGAGAGGATCCACAGATAGTCGTGGTTGTAGCTGGTCACCAGGGAGAGCTGGTAGTCGGGGTCCAGATCGATGACGTTGTAGCCGCCGTAGAAGGGGCCAAAGAAGCTCACCTTGAGCCGCGCCTCGTCCGGCTTGCCCACGAAGTAGGCCTTGCCTTCGGCCTCGCGCCAGCGGCCATCGCGTTGAAGGCCGTGGTTGAGCACCTTGACGCCGCCGTCGTCACGCAGGCTGTAGGTGGCGCTCACCCGCTCCAGCCCCCGCTCGAAGCTGTGGTCGAGACGCGCTACCTCGTACCAGGTGCCGAGGTAGCGGTCGAGCTGGAAGCCGGTGACGGGGCGGATGCCGTCGGCGAGGCCGGTGCAGGCCGTCAGCAGCAGGGCTGTGAGCAGGCAAAGCAGTGAACGCATGGGTGAATCCTCTCTTTTAGCCTTCCATGATGCTGAGCTGACCATCCCGGAAGCGGGAGGCCTGATCGGTGGGGGTGCTGCCGAAGAAGCGCTTGTACTCCCGGCTGAACTGGGAGCCGCTCTCGTAGCCGACCCGCGCCGCCGCCGTGCCGGCCTTGATGCCATCGTGCAGCATCATCATACGTGCCTTGTGCAGCCGAAACGACTTGATGTACTGCAGCGGCGAGGTGGCGGTGACCGCCTTGAAGTGGTGATGGAAGGCGGAGACGCTCATGTTCACCTCCCGCGCCAGCTCTTCCATGGTCAGGGTATCGGCGTAGCGCTGCTCGATGAGGCGCAGCACCCGGGCAATCTGCCCCATGTGGTTGTGGCGGTTGGCCAGCGCCTGCAGCGCGGGGCCACCCCCCTCGTGCAGGGCATAGAACAGCATCTCCCGCACCGTCTGCGGCCCCAGTACCCGGGCGTGCTGGGGCTTGTCCATCAGATCGATGAGCCGCTCGGCGGCGCAGAACATCTCCTCCGAGAGGGGCACGGAGTGTACCCCGCTCTTCTGGGGCGGCGGGGCAGGCAGGCTGTCCCCCAGCTCCAGCAGCAGCTCCTGCAGGGTGGCGACGTTGATCTCGAGGGTGAAGCCGATGAGGGGCTGCTCGGGGGAGGCGAAGCACTCGCACTCGCACGGCAGCGGCAGCGTCATCAGCAGGTAGTGGCTGGGATCGTAGCGAAACACCCGATCCGCCAGGTAGCCCACCTTGTGGCCCTGCAATATCACTATCATCCGCGGCTGATAGAGTACCGGCAGGCGGCCGTGGGGCTCTGTGGTGTAGATGAGGCTCACCTGCTCCACCGGGGAGGGGGTGATGCCGGGCTCGCGCACGTGGCGGGTCAGTCTGGCGGCGAGATCGGCGTAGCGGTTTGACATGTGCGCTCCGGGTGAAATTCAATAATTTGTAGAAATAGGCAAGCAATCTGCAGAATATTGCCTTGATGGTAGAGGTTGTCTGTAGAAAAATGCAATCAACATTTTGCGGCCAGGCCGCCGGACTATCAGAAGAAGGCAATGTCGATGAACAACTTTACTCTCCATACCCCGACCAAGGTGCTGTTTGGCAAGGGCCAGGTGGCCCAGCTGCGTGAACAGCTTCCCAGCGACGCCCGCATCCTGATCACCTATGGTGGTGGCAGCGTGGTGCGCAGCGGCCTGCTGGCCCAGATCCGCAGCGAGCTGGCGGGCATGAGCCTGTTCGAATTCGGCGGCATCGAGCCGAACCCCACCTACGAGACCCTGATGGGGGCGGTCGAGCTGGCCCGCGCCGAGAAGGTCGACTTCCTGCTCGCCGTCGGCGGTGGCTCCGTGCTGGATGGCACCAAGTTCATTGCCGCCGCCGCCCACTACGATCTGGCCAAAGACCCCTGGCACATCCTCGAAACCGTCGGTGGCGAGGTGGCCTCCGCCATTCCGCTGGGCGCCGTGCTGACCCTGCCGGCCACCGGCTCCGAGATGAACATGGGCGCCGTCATCACCCGCAAGAGCAGCGGCGACAAGCAGCACTTCTTCTCCCCCTTCGTGATGCCGCGCTTCGCCGTGCTGGATCCCGTGCTCACTTATACCCTGCCGGCTCGTCAGGTGGCGAACGGGGTGGTGGATGCCTTCATCCACACCCTGGAGCAGTACCTCACCTACCCGGTCAACGCCAAGGTGCAGGATCGCTTTGCCGAGGGCCTGCTGCTGACTCTGGCCGAAGAGGGCCCCAAGGCGCTGGTGGAGCCGGAGAATTACGACGTGCGCGCCAACATCATGTGGAGCGCCACCCTGGCGCTGAACGGCCTGATCGGTGCCGGTGTGCCGCAAGACTGGGCGACCCACATGCTGGGCCACGAGCTCACCGCCCTGCACGGTCTCGACCATGCCCAGACCCTGGCGGTGGTGCTGCCGGCGCTGCTGCAAGCCAAGCGTGAGCAGAAGCGCGCCAAGCTGCTGCAATACGCCGAGCGGGTGTGGGACTTGCGCAGCGGCAGCGAGGACGATCGCATCGACGGCGCCATCGCCGCCACCCGCGACTTCTTCGAGCGGATGGGCATCAAGACCCGGCTGCGGGACTACGGCATGGCCGATCCCCGGATAGACATCCTGCTGGCCAAGCTGGCGGAGCACGGCATGACTGCCCTGGGTGAGCACGGCGACATCGACCTGGTGCAGAGCAAGCATATTTATGAGGCGGCCTGGTAAGGCGCGAGAGACGACGCCCGGCGCCAGCCGGGTGTGAATGAGGGGGGCCTGACCTGCCGCTGGGTGGGGACCTGGCCCCCCGTTCGTTAAAAAACAGTTACTTTTCCCCTTTTCATCTCATCCGATGTGCCAACGGCAGATTTCGTAAGAACAAAAAACGCTAAGATAGAGGGCCGGCAAAACATTTTTTTTGACTGGTTGGATCACTTTTTTCAGCGTGTTTTGCTGGTATAAGTCGTTAATTTAGTTTGTTTTTTTAAACCATGGGCCAAGATGGGCTGAATTCTGTACTCGTGGTGCGGGGGGCGTGGTTGTAATAAAACTCCAAAATTTGATACTAATCACCTTCACGCCTGAAAAGCGGGGGCCTGGCCATGACAGGAGGTTGAGGTAAAGCCTGCTGATTTTCATAACAAAGGGCCCGTGACCTGCACTTTGGTCATGCCTTGTCGGCTCAGACATGAGAGACTGGGTAATGATTGTTTATTAACCATCAGGGAATAGTCATGCAGATTGGAATACCGAGAGAGAGTCTCGCCGGTGAGACCCGGGTCGCAGCGACCCCGGCCACCGTCGAGCAGCTGAGAAAGCTCGGCTTCGAGGTCGCCATCGAGGCCGGTGCCGGCTTGTTGGCCAGCTTTGATGATGCCGCCTTCGAGGCCGCCGGTGCCAACGTGGTGCCGAGCGTCTGGCAAGCCGACCTTATCTTCAAGGTCAATGCGCCGACCGATGCCGAGATCGCACAAATTAAGGATGGTGCTACTCTGGTGAGCTTCATCTGGCCCGCCCAGAATCCCGAGCTGGTCAAGAAACTGTCCGAGCGCAACATCAATGTGATGGCGATGGACATGGTGCCGCGGATCTCCCGTGCCCAGTCTCTCGACGCCCTCTCCTCCATGGCGAACATCGGTGGCTATCGCGCCGTGGTCGAAGCCGCCCACCAGTTCGGTCGCTTCTTCACCGGTCAGATCACCGCCGCCGGCAAGGTTCCCCCTGCCAAGGTACTGGTGATCGGTGCCGGTGTGGCCGGTCTGGCCGCCATCGGGACCGCCGGTTCCCTCGGCGCTATAGTGCGTGCCTTCGACACCCGTCTGGAAGTCGCCGAGCAGATCGAGTCCATGGGGGGGGAATTCCTCAAGCTGGACTTCGGCAATGAAGATGGCGCCTCCAGCGATGGTTATGCCAAGGTCATGTCCGATGAGTTCATCGCGGCCGAGATGGAGCTGTTTGCCCAGCAGGCCAAGGAAGTGGACATCATCATCACCACCGCCCTGATCCCGGGCCGTCCCGCTCCCAAGCTCATCACCAAGGAGATGGTCGACAGCATGAAGCCGGGTTCGGTGATCGTGGATCTGGCGGCGGCCACCGGCGGCAACTGTGAATACACTGTGCCGACCGAGCTGTTCGTGACTCCCAACGGCGTCAAGGTGATCGGTTACACCGACCTGCCTGGCCGCCTGCCCGCCCAATCCTCCCAGCTCTACGGTACCAACCTGGTCAACCTGATGAAGCTGATGTGCAAGGAGAAGGACGGCCAGGTCGCCATCGACTTCGAGGACGTAGTCCAGCGCAATATGACGGTGATCCAGGCCGGTGACGTGACCTTCCCGCCACCCCCCATCGCCGTCTCCGCCGCGCCGCAGAAGCCGGCTGCCAAGCCTGCCGCCGTGAAGAAGATCGATGCCAAGCCCTCCAACAAGAAGTTCGTGTTCGGTGCCCTCGGCATCGCCGCCTTCGGTTGGGTGGCGGCGGTTGCACCTGCCGAGTTCCTGTCCCACTTCACCGTCTTCATTCTGTCTTGTGTGGTCGGTTACTACGTGGTGTGGAACGTGTCTCACTCCCTGCACACGCCGCTGATGTCGGTCACCAATGCCATCTCCGGCATTATCGTGGTCGGTGCGCTGCTGCAGATAGGGCAAGGGTCGACCCTGGTCACCGTGTTGGCCTTTATCGCCGTGCTGATTGCCAGTATCAACATCTTCGGTGGCTTCACCGTCACTCAGCGCATGCTGAAGATGTTCCGTAAGGATTAAGGGGGTTTAACGTGTCTCAAGGACTGGTAACAGCATCCTATATCGTTGCCGCCGTGCTCTTCATCCTCAGTCTCGCGGGACTGTCGAAGCAAGAAACGGCCAAACATGGCAACCTGTTCGGTATCGCGGGGATGGCCATCGCGCTGCTCGCGACCGTGTTCAATCCGGAAACCAGTGGTGTGCACTGGATCATCCTGGCCATGGTCATCGGCGGCGCCATCGGCGTGCGGCTGGCACTCAAGGTCGAGATGACAGAGATGCCCGAGCTGGTGGCCGTGCTGCACAGCTTCGTGGGCATGGCGGCGGTGCTGGTGGGCTTCAACAGCTTCATCGATCTGCACCCGTCCGCCCCGGCCGAAGTCGTGGTCTCCGTCGGTTCCAACCTGGATGCGACCC
Source organism: Aeromonas sp. MR16 (assembly GCF_022549315.1). Lineage (NCBI taxonomy): Bacteria > Pseudomonadati > Pseudomonadota > Gammaproteobacteria > Aeromonadales > Aeromonadaceae > Aeromonas > Aeromonas sp. MR16. Next base: position 44,408 of record NZ_JAKZFK010000015.1, read on the forward strand.
TGGCCGCGGCCAGGGCGGCGTTCGAGCAGGCGGCCAGCGTGGTCCAGGTCGAGCACCTGACCGGTGCCATGCTGAACATCCACCTGGTGGAAGTGTTCCTCGGCGTCTTCATCGGTGCCGTGACCTTCACCGGCTCCATCGTCGCGTTCGGCAAGCTGCGTGGCCTGATTTCTTCCAAGCCGCTGCAACTGCCCCATCGCCACAAGCTGAACCTGCTGGCCGTGGTGGTCTCCCTTGCGCTGATGATCCACTTCGTCAACGCCGGTGGCTCCACCTTCGCACTGTTGCTGATGACCCTGATCGCCTTCGCGTTCGGCTGGCATCTGGTTGCCTCCATCGGCGGCGCGGACATGCCGGTGGTGGTCTCCATGCTGAACTCCTACTCCGGTTGGGCGGCGGCGGCGGCGGGCTTCATGCTCTCCAACGACCTGCTGATCGTGGTCGGTGCCCTGGTGGGCTCCTCCGGTGCGATCCTGTCTTACATCATGTGCAAGGCGATGAACCGCTCCTTCATCTCGGTGATCGCCGGTGGTTTCGGCTCCGACGGTGTGGCCTCCACGGCTGACCAGGAGATGGGCGAGTACCGCGAGACCAACGCCGAAGACGTGGCTGACATGCTGAAAAATGCCCACTCCGTCATCATCACCCCGGGCTACGGCATGGCGGTGGCACAGGCGCAGTATCCGGTGGCCGAGATCACCCACAAGCTGCGCGAGCGCGGCGTCAAGGTGCGCTTCGGCATCCACCCGGTGGCCGGTCGTCTGCCTGGTCACATGAACGTGCTGCTGGCGGAAGCCAAGGTCCCCTACGATATCGTGCTGGAAATGGACGAGATCAACGAGGACTTCAACGACACCGACGTGGTGCTGGTGATCGGTGCCAACGACACCGTCAACCCGGCCGCCATGGAAGATCCGGGCAGCCCCATCGCCGGCATGCCGGTGCTGGAAGTGTGGAAGGCGCAGAACGTCATCGGCTTCAAGCGCTCTATGAACACTGGCTACGCCGGTGTGCAGAACCCGCTGTTCTTCAAGGAGAACACCCAGATGCTGTTTGGCGATGCCAAGGCCAGCGTCGAGGCGATCCTCAAGGCGCTGTAAGCGGCAGAGGATCTGACAAGAGGAGGCTTCGGCCTCCTTTTTTATTGCCTGTTTTTCAGGAATCAAGCCAAGGCATTGATGGGAAAGGCATAGATCCCCGTTGGCGGGCCCGGCCCCCGGCGTCTGGCCGTGATCGGGATCGCAATCCGGTGACGTTGCCCCTGCTGGAAGGCATAATGACGACAAAAGGTGAACAGGTTCAATTTTATTTGATTAATTAGTTCTTATGATCAACTAAAGTTACATGAAAATGAAAGGGGTGCCCCGGCGTCCCAGATCACCGTCAAATTCGATCCGATACTGGCAGATGTATGCCGCGGTACAGTGAACATGAGAACCCACAGATGAAAGCACAATGGACCGATTTCATAACCCTGCTCAAGCGTGAAGTGGTGCCGGCCCTTGGCTGCACCGAGCCGATGTCGGTCGCCCTGGCGGCGGCCAACTGCCGCAAGCTGCTGGGACAGGATCCGACCCGCGTGAGCGTCTGGGTCAGCGGCAACCTGTTCAAGAACGGCATGGGAGTCGGCGTGCCCGGCACCGGCATGATAGGGCTGCCGGTGGCGGCCGCCGTCGGCATCACGGGGGGCAACCCGGAGGGCGGACTGGAGGTGCTCAAGCACCTCAACCAGGCCCAGGTGGAGGCTGCCAAGGCGCTGCTGCCGCTCATCAAGGTGGATGTGAAGGACGTGCCGGACGTGCTCTACGCCGAGGTGCTGGCGGAGGCGGATGGCCACAGCGCCCGGGTGGTGATCTGCACCGATCACACCCGCATCGTGCTACTGGAGAAGGACGGCGAGGTGCTGATGGAGCAGGCCAGCGCCCCCGGCGTGCAGATCCAGCCCGCCAAATCCGACAAGCCCGCCATGAGCCTGCGCGAGATAGTGGCCTTCGCCCTGGAGGTGCCGCTGACGGAGATCGCGTTCATCCAGGAGGCGGCCAGCATGAACCAGGCGCTGGCGGATGAAGGCCTGCAGGGCTATGGCCTGCGCATCGGCAAGATCCTGACCGAGCAGGTGGAGCGCAAGTTGCTGTCCGACGACCTGATGACCCTGGCCATGCGCCTGTCGTCGGCCGCGTCCGATGCTCGCATGGACGGTGCCATGCTGCCCGCCATGTCCAACTCCGGCTCCGGCAATCAGGGCATCGCCGCCACCATGCCGGTGGTCGCCGCCGCCCGCTTCCTCAAGGCCGACGAGGAGCAGCTGACCCGGGCGCTGGTGATGAGCCATCTGGTCGCCATCTACATCAAGATGTACCAGAACAAGCTGTCGGCCCTGTGCGCCGCCAGCACCGCCGCCATGGGTTCGGGTGCCGCCATCACCTGGCTGCTGGGGGGCCAGTTTGAGCAGATCAGTCACTGCATCAACAACATGATCGGCGATGTTTCCGGTATCATCTGCGACGGGGCGGGCAGCGCCTGCTCCATGAAGGTGTCGACCTCCACTTCGGCGGCGGTCAAGTCGTCGCTGATGGCGATCAACAACCTGCACGTGCCCCAGAGCGAGGGCATCGTCTCCGACGACGTAGACCAGACCATCGCCAACCTGGGCCGCCTCTCCAAGCGGGGGATGCTGGACACCGATATCGAAATCATCAACATCATGCGGGCCAAGCAACAGGGCAAGGCCGAGTGATGCAAGGGGTGGCGCTGGCCACCCCTGTTTTTTGTCGCCTCGGCTGAACCGGGGGGCAGACCGCCACAGAGCGGCACCTTTCAGGGAAGAGTGTGCTTACCCGTCACTCGTCCCATTATCGCGGGCCCGTCCCGGTTATTTTGGGGAATATCGTCATGACACTTAGCGTTATCGGTAATCTGGCTATCCTGGCCATGTTGTTGCTGTTTCTCTATCGGCTGCAGCAAAAACACGTCAGCTTCACCCGTCGGGTCTTCTCGGGGCTGGGGCTGGGTATCCTGTTCGGGGCGGCCCTGCAGCTGATCTACGGCGCCGGCGCCGAGGTGCTGGTCAAGACCAACGACTACCTGGACATCGTCGGCAGCGGCTATGTGAAGCTGCTGCAGATGATCATCATTCCGCTGATCATGGTCTCCATCATAGGGGCCATCCTCAAGCTCAATGGCGGCACGGCGCTCGGCAAGATCAGCGCCATGACCATAGGGGTGTTGATCTTCACCACCATGATCGCGGCCGGGGCGGGCATACTGATGTCCAACCTGTTCGGCCTGACCGCCGAGGGGCTCACCGTCGGCGCCGCCGAAATCGCCCGTGGTGCGGATCTGGATCACAGCCTGCACAGCGTCGAGAGCATGTCCTTTGCCAAGATGGTGCTGGAGTTCATCCCGGCCAACCCCTTCCTCGACATGACGGGGGCGCGCAAGACCTCCACCATCGCCGTGGTGATCTTCTCCATCTTCATCGGCCTGTCGGCCACCGGCATCGCCCGCAAGAAACCGGAGATCTTCACGAGCTTCGCGAACTTCATGCAGGTCGCCCACGTCATAGTGATGCGGATGGTGACCCTGGTGCTGCGACTCACCCCCTACGGCGTGCTGGCGCTGATGGCCAAGGTGGTCTCCGGTTCCAACTATGCGGACATCCTCAACCTGCTGAACTTCGTGCTGGCCTCCTACGGCGCCATCGCCATCATGTTTGCCGTGCACCTGCTGCTGGTGAGCCTGGTAGGTCTCAACCCCTGGCGCTTCCTGAAGAAGATCATGCCGGTGCTGGCCTTTGCCTTCACCTCGCGCACCAGCGCGGGCTCGATCCCGATGAACGTGCAGACCCAGACCAAGGCGCTCGGCATCCCTGACGGCATCGCCAACTTCGCCGCCTCCTTCGGTGCCACCATTGGCCAGAACGGCTGCGCCGGCATCTACCCGGCCATGCTGGCGGTGATGATAGCCCCGACCGTGGGGGTCAATCCCATGGATCCCGGCTTCATCATGACGCTCATCGCCCTTATCACCGTCAGCTCCTTCGGGGTGGCCGGGGTCGGTGGCGGTGCCACCTTCGCGGCGCTGATCGTGCTGTCGGCACTGGACTTCCCGGTGGCGCTGGCGGGGCTGCTCATCTCCATCGAGCCCCTCATCGACATGGGCCGCACCGCCCTCAACGTCTCCGGCTCCATCACCGCCGGCACTGTCACCAGCCGGTTGATGGGCCAGACCGACATGACGGTGTTCAACGGCGATGCCGAGGTCAGTCTGGACGGTGAGGAAGCCGTGGTCTGATCCGTGCGCGGAACCCCATCTTCAACTCATTGAAATAGTAAAGGGGAGGCGCTGCCTCCCCTGTCGTTACAGGAGTCAAACAATGCGTATTGTGATCATCGGTGGCGAAGCCGCCGGCATGAGTGCGGCTGCCAAGGCCCGTCGTCTGGCGAAGGACGCCGAGATAGTGGTGTATGAGGCCTCGGAGGTGATCTCCTTCGGTGCCTGTGGTCTGCCCTATTTCGTCGGCGACGACTTTCAGGAGCCGGGCTTCATGGCCGAGTTCAGCGTCGAGCAGTTCGCCACCAAGGGCATCGAGGTCAAGACCGGCCACAGGGTGCTGAGCCTGGATGCCGGAGCCCAGACCCTCACTGTTGAGCACGATGGCGATACCTTTACCGATCGCTACGATCGGCTGATGATCGCCACCGGTGCCCGCGAGACCATGCCCCCCATTCCCGGCCTGCGGCAGGAAGGGGTGTTCGGCCTGCGCCGCATGGCCGACGGGCTGGCGCTCAAGGCCGCGGTGCAGGATGGCAGCAAGCGAAAGGCGGTGGTCATCGGCTCCGGCTTCATCGGACTGGAGGTGGTGGAGGCCCTGGTGCATCAGGGCAAGGAAGTGCGTCTCATCGAGCTGGCCGAGCGGGTCATCCCCGATGCCTTCGATGGCGAGATCACCCAACATATCGAGACCGAACTGCGGGAGCGAGGGGTCAGCCTGCACCTCGGCGAGCGGGTCGAGGCACTGCTGGGGGAGGGGCGGGTGAGCGGCGTGCGCACCGACCAAGGCGAGTACGAGGCCGACATCGTGGTGGTCTGCACCGGCGTCAAACCCAATACCGAGTTTCTGGCCGACACCGGCATAGCGCGGCTGGCCAACGGCGCCATCGAGGTGGACCGTCAGGGCCGCAGCTCCTTGCCGAACGTCTGGGCCGCCGGGGATTGTGCCAGCGTCTGGCACAGCGTGAAGCTGCAGCAGGTCTATGTGCCGCTCGCCACCATCGCCAACAAGCTGGGGCGCATGGTGGGGGAAAACCTGGCCGGGGCTGAACTGGAATTCCCGGGCACCCTGGGCTCGGCGGCCCTCAAAGTGCTGGGGCTGGAGGCGGGCCGTACCGGCCTCAGTGAGCGGGAGGCGCAGGCGCTGGGCATCGACTATCGCACCGTCGTCATCAAGGACAAGTGTCACACCAACTACTGTCCCGGCCAGTCCGACATCCACGTCAAGCTGGTGTATGAGGCGGGCAGCAAGCGGCTGCTCGGCGGCCAGATCCTGGGGCGCAAGGGGGCGGTACACCGCATCGATGCCCTGGCGGTTGCCATCACCATGGGGGTCACCACGGATCAGCTCGGCATGCTGGACTTCGCCTACGCACCGCCCTTCTCCCGCACCTGGGACGTGCTGAATGTAGTGGGCAACGTCGCAAAATAAGGGAATCCTGATAGTGCCCCGTCTCTCTCCACCCGCACCTGGGACGTGCTCAACGTGGCGGGTAACGTCGCCAAGTAGCCTGAGCGCCACGACGGCACAGATCTCTGCGCCGTCTCATTCCGGATGGAGAATGGGTCAAAAGTTGGGGATCGTGCCGTTAAATGGGATGAACGTTCAGGAGCTTGACGGGATCTTTCCATAAAAAAACCGGAGCCATTGGCTCCGGTTTTTCATCGAACGGATGCTACACTCAGCCGCGGCCGAGGCGATTGTCCGGGTAGTTCTTGGCCAGCACTTCGCGGGCGTGGCGGGCCAGGGTCGGCATCTTCAGGGTATCGTAGGCGTTCACCATGATCTCCAGTGCCTTCTCGGTCTCGGGCGTGTCGGGATAGGTCTCGACCACCAGCTTGGCGCGGTTGGCAGCGGCGATCAGCGCATCACGCTTGACGTAGTACTCGGCAACGCTCAGATCGTAGCGGGCGAGACGGGTCTTCAGACCTACCATGCGGGCACGGGCATCGGCGGCATAGACGCTGTTGGGATAGTTCTGCAACAGGGTCTTGAAGTCCTGGAACGCCTGACGAGCGTAGGAAGGGTCCTTGTCGTCTCTGTTGATCCCCAGGAAGTCCTGGAAGAAGTTGTAATCTGCCGCCATGTTGGTCAGGCCACGCATGTAGAACACGTAATCTATGTTCTTGTGGGCCGGATTGAGGCGAATGAACCGGTCGATATTGGCGATGGCCTGAGCGGTATCATCCTGCTTGTAGTAGGCGTAAATCAGATCGAGTTGAACCTGACTCGAGTAGGCACCGAAGGGGTAACGCGAGTCCAGCGCTTCCAGCAATTCGATGGCGTTCAGGTAGTTACCAGTATCCAGTTTGAGACGGGCTTGTTGGTACAGAACTTCCGGCGGTTCGTCGGGAACCTTGGGTTTGGTGCTGGAACAACCAGTGATCAGGGTAGCGATCAAGGCGAGCGACATCAGCAGGTGAGACTTCTTTCCCATCAACAACATCCGGTCCATTTCCACGAAATTGGCAAAGTATCCGTTATGCTTGGCTAAAAGAAAAGCTAGAATACCCGGATTATTTCGAATTGATACCCCCGCTCAAGAGACCATACATGAGCCAGCATATTGAACTGACAGGCGAATTTCAGGATCACCAATTCGGGCAACGGCTCGACCAGGCCCTGGCCGAATTGTTTCCAGACTACTCCAGAACCCGCATCAAGGAGTGGATTTTACAGGACAGAGTGACCCTGGACGGTCAGGTTGCCAATACCCCGCGCGAAAAAGTGCTGGCTGGACAACAGGTACATGTCGATGTCGAGTTGGAAGATGACACCCGCTGGGATGCCCAGAACATCGAACTCAACATCGTCTATGAAGATGAACACATTCTGGTGATCGACAAGCCGGCCGGCCTGGTGGTTCACCCGGGCGCCGGCACACCGGACGGCACCATCCTCAACGCGCTGCTGCACCGCTACCCCGGCATTGCCGAGGTGCCCCGTGCCGGCATAGTGCACCGTCTGGATAAGGACACCACGGGTTTGATGGTGGTGGCCAAGACGGTACCGGCCCAGACCCATCTGGTGGAGGCGCTGCAGGCGCGCCAGATCACCCGTGAGTACGAGGCCATCGCCATCGGTCACATGACCGCCGGCGGCACGGTTGACGCCCCCATCGGCCGTCATCCGACCCAGCGTACTCACATGGCTGTGGTGCCCAACGGTCGTCCGTCCGTGACCCACTACCGGGTACACGAGAAGTTCCGTGGCCACACCCGGTTGCGGCTGCGCCTCGAGACCGGTCGTACCCACCAGATCCGGGTACACATGTCCCACATCAAGCACCCGCTGGTAGGGGATCCCGCCTACGGTGGTCGTCTGCGGCTGCTGCGCAATGCGACCCCGGAGCTGACCCAGGCCCTGCGCGAATTCAATCGCCAGGCGCTGCACGCGACCATGTTGAAGCTGGCCCACCCCATCACTGGGGAAGTCATGGAGTGGCACTCATCCACCCCGCAGGACATGCTGGATCTGATGGAAGTGCTGCGCGCGGATACGCTTGCCAACCCGGACGATCTGGTCTGGGGTTGATGAGGCTTGCCCTCCCAGATAGCATGCCAAACGGGGCGCCCTCTGATGAGGCGCCCCGTTTTTTTATCAGTGATATGAAGGAGTCGCAGATGAACTGGATCGAACCCGACTGGCCCGCATCGGCTCGTGTGCGGGCGCTGTCGACCACCCGGGACGGGGGCGTCAGCGAGGGGGTCTTTCGTGGTCTGAATCTGGGTGCCCACGTGGGCGATGAGGCGAGCAGGGTCAAGGCGAACCGCGCCCTGTTGCAACAGGCGGCCGGGATCCCGGGTCGGCTCAACTGGCTCAATCAGGTGCACGGCACCGCCGTCCACCCGGTCAGCAACGAATACGACGGGGTGCCGGAGGCGGATGCCGCCTGCGCCCAGGAGGCCGGGCTAGCCTGCATAGTGATGACCGCCGACTGCCTGCCGGTGTTGTTCTGTGACAGGGCAGGCACCCGGGTGGCCGCCGCCCACGCCGGTTGGCGCGGACTGCAGGCCGGGGTGCTGGAGGCCAGCCTTGCCGCCATGGGGGGCGACCCTGCCGACATGCTCGCCTGGCTCGGCCCTGCCATAGGCCCAGAGGCCTTCGAAGTCGGGGGTGAGGTGCGCGACGCCTTCATGGCCGAGCAGGCCGAGGCCGCTGCCGCCTTCAAGCCTTCCCCCAACGAGGGCAAATGGCTGGCGGACATCTACCGGCTGGCCCGGCTGCGGCTGGCCCGCGCCGGGGTGAGCGCCGTCTATGGCGGCGAGCACTGCACCCATAGCGATGGCGAGCGGTTTTACTCCTATCGCCGTGACGGCCAGACCGGCCGCATGGCCTCCCTGATTTGGTTGGTGGAATAAGCCGCGAGGCACTCGCCGATACCGCGAGGGCTTTCGCCTGCGCCGACCTGTTATGCAGGGAGGCGCTATTTTGGCACCGCTGTTGAGGGAAAAATAAACAGCCCTTCCCCTTGAAATTCAGGCCCCAGACCTCATCTTCCTTGTCAGACAGTTCTGTTGTTGCCGCTTCGGCGGCCTCGTTTCAAGGGGGGAGTGCGATGCGTTTAGATCGCCTGACCAGCAAGTTCCAGGTCGCAATTTCCGATGCCCAGTCGTTGGCACTGGGCCGTGATCACCAGTTTATCGAACCCGTCCATCTGATGACCGCCCTGCTCAATCAGGACGGCGGCTCCATTCGTCCGTTGCTGACCCTGTGCGGGATGGACATCAACGCCCTGCGCTCGCGCCTCGGCGAGGAGCTCGATCGCTTGCCCAAGGTGAGCGGCGTGGAGGGGGATGTACAGCTCTCCAACGGCCTCGGCCGGCTGCTCAACGTCTGCGACAAGCTGGCCCAGCAGCGCAAGGATCAGTTCATCTCGTCCGAGCTGTTCGTGCTGGCGGCTCTCGATGAGAAGGGCAACCTCGGCGAGCTGCTGCGCCGCCATGGCCTGACCAAGGAAAAACTCGACGCCGCCATCGACAAGGTGCGTGGCGGCAAGAAGGTGGATGACGCCAACGCCGAGGAGAACCGCCAGGCGCTGGAGAAATACACCATCGATCTCACCGAGCGGGCCGAACTCGGCAAGCTCGACCCCGTCATCGGGCGGGATGAAGAGATCCGCCGCACCATCCAGGTGCTGCAACGCCGTACCAAGAACAACCCCGTGCTGATCGGTGCCCCCGGCGTGGGCAAGACTGCCATCGTCGAGGGACTGGCCCAGCGCATCATCAACGGCGAAGTGCCGGAAGGGCTCAAGAACAAGCGGGTGTTGTCCCTCGACATGGGGGCCCTGGTGGCCGGTGCCAAGTATCGCGGCGAGTTCGAGGAGCGGCTCAAGGCGGTGCTGAGCGATCTCGCCAAGGAGGAGGGCAACGTCATCCTCTTCGTGGACGAGCTGCACACCATGGTCGGTGCCGGCAAGGGCGAGGGGGCCATGGACGCGGGCAACATGCTCAAACCGGCCCTGGCGCGCGGTGAGCTGCACTGCGTCGGTGCCACCACCCTCGACGAATATCGCCAGTACGTGGAGAAAGACGCCGCCCTCGAGCGCCGCTTCCAGAAGGTGCTGGTGGAGGAGCCCTCGGTGGAGGACACCATCGCCATACTGCGCGGCCTTAAAGAACGCTACGAGCTGCACCACCATGTGCAGATCACAGACCCCGCCATAGTCGCGGCGGCCCAGCTGTCCCACCGCTATATCGCGGATCGCCAGCTGCCGGACAAGGCCATCGATCTCATCGACGAGGCGGCGGCCAGCATACGGCTGCAGATCGACTCCAAACCCGAATCTCTGGATCGGCTGGAGCGGCGCATCATACAGCTGAAACTCGAGCAGCAGGCGCTGCTCAAAGAGGACGATGACGCCAGCCGTAAGCGCCTCGATCTGCTCAATCAGGAGCTGACCGAGAAGGAGCGGGAATACAACGAGCTGGAAGAGGTGTGGAAGGCCGAGAAGGCCGCCCTTGCCGGTACCCAGCACATCAAGGCTGCGCTGGAGCAGGCCCGTCAGGATCTCGAGGTGGCCCGCCGGGCCGGGGATCTCGGCCGCATGTCCGAGCTGCAATATGGCCGCATCCCAGAGCTGGAGAAACAGCTGGATCTCGCCACCCAGGCCGAGATGCAGGAGACCAGCCTGCTGCGCAACCGAGTCACCGACGTGGAGATCGCAGACGTCCTGGCGCGCTGGACCGGGATTCCGGTGGCGCGGATGCTGGAAGGGGAGCGGGACAAGCTGCTGCGGATGGAAGAGCAACTGCACAGCCGGGTGATCGGCCAGGAAGAGGCGGTGGACGCCGTCTCCAACGCCATCCGTCGCTCCCGGGCCGGACTGTCCGATCCGAATCGCCCCATCGGCTCCTTCCTGTTCCTCGGCCCGACCGGGGTGGGCAAGACAGAGCTGTGCAAGGCGCTGGCGGAGTTCCTGTTCGATACCCAGGATGCCATGGTGCGCATCGACATGTCCGAGTTCATGGAGAAGCACAGCGTGGCGCGGCTGGTGGGGGCACCTCCGGGATACGTGGGCTACGAGGAGGGGGGTTATCTCACCGAGGCGGTACGCCGTCGCCCCTACTCGGTGATCCTGCTGGACGAGGTGGAGAAGGCGCACCCGGATGTGTTCAACATATTGTTGCAGGTGCTGGACGACGGTCGTCTGACCGATGGTCAGGGCCGCACCGTCGATTTCCGCAATACCGTGGTGATCATGACCTCCAACCTCGGCTCGGATCTGATCCAGGAGCACTACGCCGAGAAGGACTATGAGGAGATGAAGGCCCTGCTGATGGAGCTGCTGACCCGCAGCTTCCGCCCGGAGTTCATCAACCGGATCGACGAGACTGTGGTGTTCCACCCGCTGGACGAGGATCACATCAAGTCCATCGCCCGGATCCAGCTCAAGAGCCTGATGGGCCGTCTGGAGTCTCAGGGCTTCGAGGTGGAGGTGAGCGAGGAGCTGCTGACCAAGCTGGTCCACGCCGGTTTCGATCCCGTCTACGGGGCGCGACCCCTCAAGCGGGCGATCCAGCAGAAGGTGGAGAACCCGCTGGCCCAGGCGCTGCTCAGCGGTCGGGTCATCCCGGGCAAGAAGTTGCTGCTGGGTGCCGACAGCAACGGGCTCACCATGAGCCAGCCATGATGGTGTCATCGATGAAAAACGCAGGCCTTGTGCCTGCGTTTTGTTTTCAGGGTGATTGAGATGCTGACGTTTTCCGTCTTGGTGGATGATGATGTTCATCTACCCGGCTGCCTGCCTGAAAAGGGACTGTCGTTGTTGTTGGAGTGCGATGGCCTCAGGGTGCTGTTCGACAGCGGCCGGGGCCGGGCGCTGCGCCACAATGCCGAGGTGATGGGGGTCGATCTCGGCTCCCTCACCCATGTGGTGCTGTCCCACGGTCATTACGACCATGTGGGCGGCATCGGCTCCCTGCCCCTATATCCCGATCCCATCCCGTTGATCGCCTGTCCGGATGTGTTCAATGAGCGGGGCTATTTCCTGCCGTTGCTGCCCCGACGCTACAACCTCTACCGCCTCTCGGGCGACCTGGATCCGCGACAACTGGCGACGAGAGGGCTGATCCCTCACTGTTCGGCCGAGCCTATATGGCTGTCCAAGCGTCTGGTGTTTCTCGGGAGCATCGCGCGGCGCGACAAGGCGGCTCCTTCCCTGCTTGGCTACATATTGCGAGGTGGTCGAGTGGAGAAGGATCTTATCAGCGACGACTCGGCGCTGGCCTACAAGAGCGAGCAGGGTCTTATTGTCTTCATCGGCTGCGGCCACTCCGGGGTCGAAAACATCGTCCAGTGGGCCAAGGAGGTGTGTGGCGACGAGCGGGTGCATGCCGTCATAGGTGGCTTGCACCTGAAGTTTTCCGGCCCGCAACGGGCAGTTGCGCTGGGTGTCTATCTGCAGGAAGAGGCAGTGGACAAGCTGTTTGCTTGTCACTGCACCGGCAAGCGAAAGGCCGGGCTGCCGGGGCAGACCCAGATCGGGGCGGGCTTTGAACATGTGTTCCGGCCATAAAAAAAGCGGCAATCCGAGGATTGCCGAGAGGAATGTATTCAATGCGACCTTGCGTGGGTTGAGCGGGTCGCAGGGGCAAGCCCCGGTTTCGCAGCGGGGCATCCAGGATGACCCTCTCCTTACAGCCTGTCCGGACCGCGCTCTTTCAGTCCGCACCGCCACACACTTGATGGCATCCGGCATGGGTTGCCGGATGCCATCAATCTGCTTACAGCATGCCCGGAATGGCAGCCTTCATCTCTGCCGGCCAGACGCCGACCTGCACCTGACCAATGTGCTCCTTTTGCAGCAGCAGCATGGCGAGGCGGGATTGGCCGATGCCGCCGCCGATGGTCTGGGGCATCTCGCCTGCCAGCAGCGCCTGGTGCCAGTCGTACTGCAGACGATCTTCATCTCCCGTGGTGGCGAGCTGGCGACGCAGGGCCTCGGCGTCCACCCGGATCCCCATGGAGGAGAGTTCGAAGCAATCCTGCAGCACCGGGTTCCATACCAAGATGTCGCCGTTCAAACCGGCCAGCCCCAATTCGCTCTGGCTGCTCCAGTCGTCATAGTCGGGGGCACGCACGTCGTGGCGCTCACCGTGGGACAGGTCGCCGCCGATACCGATGAGGAACACGGCCCCCAGCTCCTTGGCGATGGCGCGCTCACGGCCCTTGGCATCCAGATCCGGGTAACGGCTCAGCAGCGCTTCGCTGTGCAGGAACTGGATCTCCGCCGGCAGGAAGGGCGTCAGCTCGTGCTCTGCACAGACAGCGCGCTCGGTGGCCTTGATGGCGGTCCAGATGCCGCGCACCGTGTCTTGCAGGTAGGCCAGATCCCGGCGCTCGCTCGGCATCACCTTCTCCCAGTCCCACTGGTCCACGTAGACGGAGTGGATGGGGGTCAGGCGGTCTTCGTCCGGGCGCAGGGCCTTCATGTGGGTGTAGATGCCCTCGCCGGGCCCGAAGCCGAAGCGGCCCAGGGTCTGGCGCTTCCACTTGGCCAGAGAATGCACCACCTCGTAGCTGTGCTCCGGCAGCGTCTTCACCTTGACCTGCACCGCATGCTCGCAGCCGGAGAGGTTGTCCTGGGTGCCGTCACCGACCCGGCTCAGGATGGGGGCTTGCACCTCCATCAGGCCGAGCTGCAAGGCGAGTTGGCGGGAGAACATCTCTTTGACGAAGCTGATCTGCTGTTGGCTGCGAATGTAGTGCTGTTTCATGGTGATTACCTGTCTCAAATCCGTTGGATATGGCGATTCTTCAACAGATGGTGCACTAAATTCAATATTCGATAATAGAAATAGGCTTTACGTGTTTTTTTCTTCAAAATAACCGCTGAGTTACTGAGATATCGTTAACGGGAGTACAAAAAAGTGCCGGAAAATTATCGGATCGATAATCTCGATCAGGCCATCCTCACCGCCCTGATGGAGAATGCGCGGATCCCTTACGCCGAGCTCGCCAAGCAACTGACCGTCAGCCCCGGCACCATCCACGTGCGGGTGGAGAAGATGAAGCAGGCGGGGATCATCGAGGGGACCCGGGTGCAGGTGAACGCCAAGAAGCTGGGCTATGACGTCTGCTGTTTCATCGGCATCAATCTCAAGAGTGCGAAAGATTACCCCTCGGCCCTGGCCAAGTTGCAGGCCCTGGACGAGGTGGTGGAGGCCTACTACACCACGGGTCACTACAGCATCTTCATGAAGGTGATGACCCGCTCCATCGACGAGCTGCAGACGGTGCTGATCCACAAGATCCAGACCATAGACGAGATCCAGTCCACCGAAACCCTGATTTCACTGCAGAACCCGATATTGCGAGATGTGAAGCCCTGATATGGGCAGGTGCTGGGCCATGGAACGAGATCCATTTCAATGCGAGACGCTGATCTCGCTACAGAACCCGATATTGAGAGATGTGAAGCCCTGACCTAGTTGCAGACCCCGACCCTGCGGGACGTGAAGCCCCGATGGGAGCGGAGGTCGGTCGATTGGACGAGATCTCGCCTTGGGGAAGGGGCGACCCTGGTGACAGAGCCCCGTCGAGGCAGATAAATACGCTGTTTTTGTTATGTTTTACGGAGTTAACAAGATGTAAATGCATTCCATTTTAGTGACTCCCTCTCCCCGCGGGGGCTGAAAACGGGATCTCGGGAGGGGAAAGCCGGGATCAGGGGGCGACATAGGGGATGCCGTACTTGTCGTAGAGCGCCTTGAGGCGGCCGTCCTGCTTCATGCGCAGCAGCTCGGCGTCGTAGGCTGCCATCAGCGCCGGGGTGTCGGCATCGGCCCGGGCTCTGGTCCAGGCGCTGTAGTAGAGGCCGGTCTTGAGCGGCTTGGGCAGGTAGTCGAGTCGGCCTTCCAGCCCTTCTTGCTTGATCTGGGCGAAGGCGGTGACCAGCGGCAGGGGGACGGTATCGATGCGACCGGCGATCAGCTTGCGTAGCTGCAGCGCATTGATGGGGATCTCCTGAAACTGATAACCGGGATCCGTCATGGCCGCCATCAGCTCGGGGGTGTAGGAGAAATCCCGGGTGATGCCGATGCGCCAGGGCTTGAGATCGCTGAGGTGCTGGTAGTGGATCTTGCCCGCGTCCCCCTTGCGCACGAAGAAGTGCCAGCTATGGCGCAGATGGGACTGCTTCGGATAGAGCAGATAGGCCTCTCGTTCCGGCTTGTAGGAGTGGGTCATCACCAGATCGTAGACACCGGTCTCGGCGCTGCGAGTGAGGCGGGCGCCAGAATCGATCAGCTCTATCCTGATGGGCACCTTGAGGGTGCCGAAGATGGCGGTGACCAGATCCACGTCCAGACCCCGGGGCTGACCGCCCTCATCCAGCCATTTCAGGGGCGGCTCCAGGGTGCCGCCGATGATCAGCTCCCTGGCCGACAGCCAGCAAGGCAGTAGCAGACAGAGCAGAAGCAAGCGTCGCAAATCACATCTCCTGTGCGCACGGGGCAGGTTCACGATCATTTCGGTATAGTGACCGGCAGACATCTCACAGAGGCGACCCCGAATGGCGAATCCTGACATTGAAAGCGAACTGGACGGCATCGACAGGCTCTCGGTCTGTCTCTATCGTCTCGGCCTGAGTCTGGCAGCTTTGCTGCTGTTGTGTCGAGGGGTTAGCTTGTTGATTGGGCAGGATCTTTTGCCGACACGGCTGTGGTTGATGGCGTTGGTGGTGGGGAGCGGCCTGTGCGGATTCTGCCTGCACATCTATGACAAACGGATCCGGTTTCTCCTGCAGGGGCTGGGGTGGGGCGGCCTGCTGCTGGCCGCTTGCGGCGCGCCGGATGCCCTGCTGCTGGGGGCCGTCCTGGCCACGCTGTCCGGCCTGGCGTTCAAGGAGCAATTCTGCTTCGCCATCCCGGGTATTCGGCTGTTGCCGCTGCTGCTGCCCTTGCTGTGGCTGCTGGAATGGGCTCGGCTGGACTGGGCTAGCGCCCTGGTGGCCCTGGTGAGCGGCCTGCTGCTCTGCCTGCTGTGTCTGGCCAAGTGGCGCATGCCCCTGCATTTTGATATCGGCGACCGCGGGCGTTATCAGCTCTAGGTAGCCCGCCCCGGATCATCCGGATGGCATAGCGCAGTGACAGGGCCCGTGCGGCCAAACGACAAGGAGAGGGTATGCGTGCATTGGTGACGGGTTGTGGCCGTCGACTGGGTTTTTATCTGTGCGAGCAGCTGGTGGCCGCGGGTTGGCAGGTGACGGGCAGCTATCGTAGCGAGCGCCCCGAGCTGGCGCAGTTGCGGGCCCTGGGGGTGGAGCTGGTACAGGCGGATTTTGCGAAAGAGGAGGAGGTCGAGCGACTGATCGCGGCCCTGGCCGCTCACGAGGATCTGACGCTCGTCATCCACAACGCCTCGGCATTTGAGCCGCAGGCGGCGGAGCCGGCGGCCCAGCTCGCCCAGTTCGAGCAGTTCTACCGGGTACACATGGCGGCGCCCTTCCAGCTCAACCGCGCGCTGGCACCCGGGCTGGCACGCCAGGGCAACGCCGGCATCATCCATATCACCGACATCTACATCCACGCCCCGGCGCCCCAGTTCGCCGCCTATGTGGCCACCAAGGCGGGCGCCCATTCGCTGGCCATGAGCTTCGCCCGCGAGCTGGCCCCCGCGGTGCGGGTCAATACCATAGAGCCCGGCCCCATACTGTTCCTCGACGAGCACGGGGAGGCGTGGCGCCAGCAGGTGCTGGCCCGGACGCCGCTGGCGAAGGAGGGGGGACTGGAGCCCATCTGGCAGGCGGTGCAACTGCTGATGACGAACGATTACATGACGGGGGCCAGCATCAGGGTCGATGGTGGCCGGGCCCTCGCCGTTATCTAGGCCGTCGTCCAGGTGCTCAGGCTACTGATGACGGCGAGGAGAATGGTAGGACGGGGATCCGCCGCCGGGTGGAGGCTGGCCGGACCCCCGCCATTATCCGGGCGACCGGGCTACTGATGACGGGGAGGGGTAGGGCGGGGATCCGTCGCCGGGGGGAGGCTGCCCAGGCCCTGGCGGTCATCGGCATGGGACCAGAGTTCGACGCTCTCGTGACCAAAGACCTGCTCGGCGAACACCTTGCTGGTCGGCAGGCGCAGCCTCACCCTGTGAGCCCGCACCGATCCCTGTTCATACAGCTCGGCCAGCAGCTCGCCGAGATAGGCGTCCACCCCGGCCGTGGCGAAACTGTCGAGCGGGCCGCTGGCCAGGATGTCGATGTCGAGCGGCCTGTCCGTCACCTTGCACAGCGGGTTGCTGCGATCCCGGCCGTGGGCCAGCTCCATGGTGACGAACTCGGCCTTCAGCTGGGGTGCCGAGAGCTCGCTCTCGACGACGAGCAGGCAGTTGAGGAAGTCATGGGACGAGCGCATGCCCACCGGCTTGGTCTGGATCACCGAACTCAGCCGCAGATGACCAAAGCGCGTCAGCAATTCTCCCACGGCCTGGCTGACGTGCTGGGCGGGGTCAAGATTCGATCCAATGCTACACAGGTAGAACATGCTTTCCATTCCTAGGGTTGGGCTCGTGTGAAATATATACGCAGCTCACGGTTATCAGATTTACTATGAATTAACATAGTTTTATCTACTGTGATCCAACTCTGATTGGTAAAAAAGGAGGTTTGTATGAGTGTGGAGCTGAAATGGGCGCTGTTGACCGCCTCCGGGGCCCTCGTCATGATACTGATCATCTGTGTGGCATCCGTCGGTCTGGCGTGACGCCTCTCCCGAATGCAACCAAACCGGCCACTTGGCCGGTTTTGCTTTTTGGGGGAGTGCGGATATGCTGGCCCCCCAAGATGAAGAGAGACTGTTCGAGATGACCAAGGTTCGGCCGCGTTCCCTGCTCCAGGTGGTATTGATGGGCTTCGTACTGGTCCTGATGCCCCTGGGGGGCATGATCTGGCACGACAGTCAGGCCCTCTCCCACCTGAGCCAGCTTACCAGCGATGAGGTGGATCGTGTCGTCCGGGATACCCGCCGGGCGACCCTGCTCACCAGCCAGGCCATCGATCTGGAGCGCACCCTGCGCCGTTATGCGGTGCTGGGGGACGAGCGCATCCTCGACTCCTATCGGCAGCAGCTGGCGCGTTATCGCGAGTTGCTCGCCATCCATCGGCAATCCATCCCGGATGCCGCCGTCTATGCGGATCTCGACACCGTACTGAGCTGGCTTGACGGCTTGCAGGAGCTGAGCAAGGCCAGAGCCGAGGCAACCAGCCCTCACTTCGAGCGGTTCAATGAGTCCAACCAGCAGTTGGAGGTGATCACCCGCAGCCAGGTGGATGAGCACGTGGTACGAATGCGCGCGGCCATCGCCGAGCTGAGAACGGAGATCTGGTGGATCAGCGGTTTCGTGGCGGTGCTCAGCCTGCTGCTGATCCTGCTGTTTACCTATCTGATCATCCACCCTGTGCGTCAGATTGAGTCGCGGATCCTGAGCCTGGGGGCCGGCATCGAGCCTGACCCGCGGCCGGTGGATGGCCCCGCCGAGCTGGTGTTGCTGGGGGAGCGGATCGGCTGGTTGCACGACAAGCTCAAGGAGTTGGAGCAGCAGAAGTATCAGTTCCTGCGCCACGTATCCCACGAGCTGAAGACGCCGCTGGCGGTGCTGAGGGAAGGGGCAGACTTGCTGTCGGAACAACTGATGGGCCCGCTCAACGGGGATCAGCAGGAGATCTGCCAGATGCTGGAGGAGAACAGCCGTCGGCTGCAGACCCTGATCGAGCGCTTGCTCGATTTCAACCGCCTCAGCCAACAGGAGGTGTTCAGCCTGACGTCTGTACCATTGGCTCCCCTGCTGCTTGAGCTGTTGGCCGAATACCGGTTGGCGCTGGAATCCAAGCAAATCAGTGTACACTTGCCGCCCGAGCCCATCATCCTGCAAGCCGAGCCCTATCGCCTGCGCCTCATCCTCGACAACTTGTTTTCCAACGCGGTCAGTTACGGCGCCAAGGGCGGTCGAGTCTGGATCCGTGCCGGTCAGGATGCCAATGGCAGCTGGCTGGAAGTAGCCAACGAGGGCCCCAGCATCCCGCTGGCCGAGCGGGAACGGATCTTCGAGCCGTTCGAGCAGGGCAGCACAGTGCGTCAGGGCCTGTTGAAAGGCTCCGGCATGGGCCTCTCCATCGCCCGCGAATCGGCCATGAGCCTGGGGGGAGAGTTGACGCTGATCGAAGATGAGCAGGCGGATGTCTGCTTCCGGCTGACGCTGAAATAAAGCCCAGGCTGAAACGCCCCTGAGGGCGAGTTGATACAGACCAAAGACGAGCAGGCGGATGTCTGCTTCCGGCTGGAGCTGAAATAAAGCCCAGGCTGAAACGCCCCTGAGGGCGAGTTGATACAGACCGAAGACGAGCAGGCGGATGTCTGCTTCCGGCTGGAGCTGAAATAAAGCCCAGGCTAAAACGCCCCTGAGGGCGAGTTGATACAGACCAAAGACGAGCAGGCGGATGCCTGCTTCCGGCTGGAGCTGAAATAAAGCCCAGGCTGAAACGCCCCTGAGGGCGAGTTGATACAGACCAAAGACGAGCAGGCGGATGCCTGTTCCCGGTTGACGCTGAAGTGAAGCCAAAGATGAAACGATTTGTTATTCCCGTATTGATGAGCCTGCTCTCAGGCTGCTCCCTGCTGTCGCATTCCGGCCTGACTGAGCCGTCGGATCAGGCCATCGCCAAGCGGATGGAATTTGCCAATAAAGAGATGCAGGTGCGCCTGCAATACTCGGACTGGCTGCTGGCCAGCCACCCCCAGCAACGAGTGCAGGAGCGCCAACGTCTGCGCGGTGCCACCGATCTCGAGAGCCGGGTCAGCCTGGCCATGGTCAACACCCATCCGTCCGAGTCGGTGGCGAATCGCCGGGCCGGGCTGGATCGGCTCAAGTCCCTGCTGCCCGAACTCGGGCTGGATGCCCAGGCCTTCCTGCGCAGCTGGATCGCCCTCGGTGAAGAGCTGCTGGCTCGCGACAGCCGACGCGACGATCAGAGTCAGGAGGTGCAGCGGCTGCGTCGCCAAATCGAACAGCTCACCGCCATCGATGAGCAGTTGAATCAGCGTAAGCTCAATGAGGGGGCCAAACCATGAAGACCGGGATGGCTGCCAATGCCGCCTTGGGCGAGGAAGGAGTACAAGCATGAGTCGCATCCTGCTGGTCGATGATGATGCCAGCCTGCTCAAGCTGATGAGCATGCGCCTGCGCAGTCAGGGCTACGAAGTGGACACCGCCGACAGCGCCGAAGGGGCGCTGGACAGGTTGCGCCAGCAGCGAGCCGATCTGGTGCTCAGCGATCTGCGTATGGGGGGTATGGATGGGCTGGAGTTGTTCGAACGGATTCAGGCTCAGTGGCTCGGCATGCCGGTCATCATCATGACCGCCCACGGCACCATTCCGGATGCCATCCAGGCGACCCGTTCCGGGGTATTCAGCTTTCTCACCAAGCCCATCGACAAGGATGAGCTGCTGGTCACCATAGAACATGCCCTGAGCCTGACCCGTCCCAAACAACAGCAGGAGTGGCAGTCCCTCATCCTGACTCGTAATCCGCAGATGGAGCAGTTGCTGATCCAGGCGAGCAACATCGCCACCATGGAGGTGCCGGTCTTGATCCTGGGCCCCTCCGGCTCGGGGAAAGGGGTGATGAGCCAGGCGCTGCATCAGGCCAGCCACCGGCGGGACAAGCCGCTGCACACCATCAACTGCGCCGCCCTGCCCTGGCCCGTGCTGGACTTGCAGCTGTTTGGCGAGGATGGACAGTCCGGCCTGTTCGCCGAGGCCAAGGGGGCCACCCTCTTCCTGGACGAGATAGGCAATCTGTCGGAGTCATTGCAGGCCAAGTTGCTGCAGGTGCTGGCGGAGTACGGTCAGGGCACCGCCGAGGTCAGGGTCATCAGCTCCAGCCATCAGGATCTGGTGACGGCCATGGAGGAGGGGCGTTTTCGGGAGGATCTCTTCTACCGTCTCAACGTGGCGAACATCACCCTGCCTCCCCTCAGCGCCCGCAGCGAGGACATACCGCTGCTCGCTCGCCAGGCCCTCGACGACTATCGCAGCCGCCATGACAACTGTGCCGCCCTCGGCTTCTCGCCGGAGGCGCTGGCCCTGCTGGCGGCAGCGGCCTGGCCCGGCAACGTACGCCAGCTCTGCGGGGTGGTGGAACAGCTCGCCAGCCTCTGCTGCAGCCCGGTGATCGGGGCCGCCATGGTGGAATCGGCACTGAGTGGCGGGGTGGGCGGCATCCCCTCGTTCAACGAGGCGCGCGCCGAGTTCGAGAAGGAATACCTGATCCGTCTGCTGCGCACCACCGAGGGCAACGTGACCCTGGCGGCGAACATGGCGGGACGCAACCGCACCGACTTCTACAAGTTATTGAACCGGCACGGTATAGAGGCGGCGAACTTCAAGCTGAAGAGCTGATCTTAAGGGCAAAAAGAAAACGCCCTGACCACGGCGGTGGTCAGGGCGTTTTGCTCATCGGCTGCCTGCGTTCAGGCTCAGGCGGGATCGGTGACACCCGTGGTGGCCTGGGTCTTGCGGGAGAGCCAGAGTCCGCTTGCCTTCATCAGGTAGCCAAACAGGGCGCCGATCACCAGGGAAGGCAGAATGAGGCGCCACTCTCCGGCTGCCCCGAAGGTGGCACAGCAACCGGCGAAGGTGCCGGGGATGTAGCCGAGCCACCGCTGCTTGGCCTGGGCGCACATCAGGGTCGCCACCACTCCCGTCATCAGATAGCCCGCCATGCCGGCGCCCCACCAGTTTTCCCCGTGGATCAGCACCAGTGCCCACAGCATGCCACTGGCATTGCACAGCAGGGTCTGCAGCAGCGCCTTGTAGCCGCCGCTCGAGGCGAAGTAGCTGGTGCAACCGAGGAAGCCGACCCAGGAGATGAGGCCGAGGGCGGCTGCCAGTCCGCCCCAGACGGCGGAGAGGATCCCGGTCGTGATGGCGATGGCGATCAATGGGCTCATGACATGACTCTCGTGGTTGAATTTGGAAAAGGAGGCAGCCTACCCTTCGGCGAAGGGGCGGCAAGCAGGGGCCGGATTGTGTGTGATCTTGGTCACTCTTTTCAACTCGGGAATACGCTTGCGCTCGCGAAAAAAATTCATGGTGGCGTCCAGGACCCTGCACCATAGTTAGAGGCCCTGTCCTGCTCATGGAGTGAGTCTGATGGCGCCAAACGTGATAGTCCCCCTGCTGGTATTCATCCTGCTGTTCCTGGTCGGTACCATGGCCAAGGCGCTGCCTCTCTACCAGATGATGTAAGCCGTGAAATAAAACCTCACCGGGGCCGGTCTTATGAATGTTGCCTCACAGCCCCGGGAGTTTCTTCATGTTGATCAAGCGTTCTACCCCCCATCACCCCACCGAGCGGGATGTCACCCCGGAAGCCGTCTATCAGGATCGCCGCCTCATCCTCAAGGGTCTTGGGCTGGGCACCGCCAGCCTGGCCTTCCCGGCCCAGGCCAGCCTGCTGGATCTGTTCTCCACCGAGGAGCCCGCCCCGGCCCCCGCCACCAAGGCGCTCCACTACAAGGCCGCAGCCCGGCCGGAAGGGGTGACCCTCACCCCGCTGGAGAAGGCGACCACCCACAACAACTTCTATGAGCTCGGCACCGACAAGGGGGATCCGGCTCGCAATGCCCACTACCTCAAACCCGAGCCCTGGACGCTGAAGGTGGAGGGAGAGGTGACCAAGCCCTTCACCCTGGATGTGTGGGATCTCATCAACAAGACAGAGCTGGAGGAGCGGATCTACCGGCTGCGCTGCGTGGAGGCCTGGTCCATGGTGCTGCCCTGGAGCGGCATCGCCCTGGCCGACCTCATCCGCCGCGCCGAACCCACCAGTCGCGCCAAGTTCGTGGCGTTCGAGACGCTCTACGATCCCGAGCAGCTGCCGGGGCAAGCCTCCAGCAATCTCGGGGGCGGCATCGATTATCCCTATGTGGAGGGGCTGCGCATGGACGAGGCGATGCACCCGCTCTCCTTCCTGGCGATGGGGCTCTACGGCAAGACGCTGCCGGCCCAGAACGGGGCGCCCATCAGGCTGGTGGTGCCCTGGAAGTACGGCTTCAAGAGCATCAAGAGCATCGTCTCCATCCGGCTGGTGGAGGAGATGCCGTCGACGACCTGGAATCTGCTGGCACCGAACGAATATGGCTTCTACGCCAACGTCAATCCGCAGGTGGATCACCCGCGCTGGAGCCAGGCCAGCGAGCGCTTCATCGGCGAGGGCGGCATCTTCGGCGCCAAGCGCCAGCCCACCCTGCTGTTCAACGGCTACGGTGACGAGGTGGCGTCCCTCTATCAGGGCATGGATCTGCGCAAGTGGTATTGATACAGAGGCAAGAAAGGGGGCTGAATTCATGGCACTGAGACTGACCAATCGCCATATCGGCATGCTGCGTGCGCTGGTACACCTGGGCTCCCTGGGTTTCCTGCTCTGGTTGGGCTATGCGGTGCCGGCCGGGCTGCTGGGGGGGGATCCGATACAGGGGCTGACCCACTACCTCGGCAAGGGGGCCCTGCACTTGCTGTTGCTAACCCTCTTGGTGTCGCCGCTCGCCAAGCGCTGGCGGCAGGGGCAGCTCATCAAGCTGCGTCGCCCCCTCGGGCTCTGGTGCGCGGCCTGGGCCGGCTTGCACTTCATGGTGTGGCTGGGGCTGGATCTGCAGTTCGACTGGCGACTGATCGGCGGTGAGCTGGTGAAGCGCAACTACATAGTGGTGGGGGCGGTGGCGCTGCTGTTGCTGACGGCTCTGAGTCTGACCTCGATCCCGGCCCTGCTGCGGGCCATGGGCCCGAGCTGGCAGAGGCTGCACAACTGGATCTACGCCGTGACCCTGCTGGTGCCGATCCACTACTGGTGGTCGGTCAAGAGCGGCTGGCAGGAGCCGCTCATCTATCTGCTGCTGGCCTGTGCTCTATTGGTGCCGCGGCGCGACAAGCTGTTGCGACCCTGGCGACAGTGGCAGCAGAAACGCCAGCGCCTGAGAGAGGCCTGTCCCCCGCTCACCGGCGTGGATCGCACATAACAAAAAAGAGGCCTAATCGGCCTCTTTTTGCTGGGTGATCTCGCCGGTGTAGGCATCGACGCTGAGTCGCACCTTCTGCTCCCTGGCGTCCAGGGTGCTGACCTCGAATCTGTCGCCTTCCAGCTCGACTTCCCGAATGTCGTGGTACCCTTGTGCCAGCAGCATCTTGATCAGCCCCGGCATGTCGAGGCGCGTCTGTGCCGCCCAGCCAAAAGTGGAAAAGAGACAAAGGATCAGCAGGATACTGCGTGGGATCATATTCATTCCGGATTCATGGCTGGCACACTATAAACGGCATTATGTTAGGTTTTGAGAGATGAATCATCCATGAATAGAGCGCTGCCCCTGTGTGGACTGCTGCTGCCGTTGCTGGCGCAGGCGGCCCAGCCGAACGAGGCCTTGCTGCAGCAGGCTGTCAGCGAGGGGCGGATCAGACCTTTTCATGAGCTGATGGAGGTGGCTTCCCATCTGCCGGTGCGCGTGCTGCGTGTCGATCTGGGAGAGGAAGATGGCGTCTGGCTCTATGAGCTCAAACTCATCGACAGCGAGAACAGCGTGATCAAGGTGGGCTACCGCGCCGACAACCTGGAGATGGTGTGGCTAAAAGGGCATCATCTGGAGCGCTTATTCGAATCTCCCCCGCCACCGGAAGAAGAGTGAGCCCGAACGGTTCTCACGCCCGTCCGCCGGGCACTGACTCAGGATCTGTGTTGGCAGGTTGGCATTGAGCCAGGAAAGCCGATAAAAACAGCCCTCATTTTGGATAAAAACCATGCGCATTCTGATAGTTGAAGACGAGAAGACCCTGGCGGGCCAGTTGGCAGAACAACTGCGCCTGTCCGGTTTCGTGACCGATCTCTGCCACGATGGCAACGAAGCCGGCTTCCTCGGCGAGACCGAACCCTATGACGCCATCATTCTGGATCTCGGCCTGCCGGGCCGCGACGGCCTGAGCGTGCTGAAGGAGTGGCGCAGCAAGGGCATAGACACTCCTGTGCTGGTGCTGACCGCCCGTGGTCAGCTGCACGAGAAGATAGAGGGGCTCAACGCCGGCGCCGACGACTATCTCACCAAGCCGTTCCAGGTCGCCGAGCTGGTGGCCCGGGTCCATGCCCTGGTGCGCCGCGCCGCGGGCAACGCCAGCTCGATCCTCGAGATCGGCGGGGTGCGGCTCGACATGGCGGCCTCCCAGGTCTGGTACGAGGGCACTCCCATCAAGCTCACCGCCCACGAGTTCCGGGTGTTGGGCTACCTGATGCAGCACAGGGGCAAGGTGGTGTCGCGCAGCGAGCTCATCGACCATATCTACGCCCAGGATTTCGATCGGGACTCCAATACGGTGGAGGTATTCATCGGCCGGATCCGCAAGAAGACCCACGCCGATCTGATCGAGACGGTGCGCGGCCTCGGATATCGGATCAACGAATGAGTCTGACCTCGATGCCAACGCGGCAAGGGAGCGGCGAATGAGCCAGCCTGGGTTGATAACCGGACCGGGAGTCGATGAATGAGACTGGTACGTACCCTGCGCGGCCGGCTGGTGGTCATCGCTCTGGTCTGGTGCGGCCTGTTCCTTTTCGCCACCGGCTTCAGCCTGCAGACCATGATGCGCAACTACTGGCAGGAGGCGGAGGCCGATAGCCTGCGGTTGCAGCTCTACGATCTGCTCTCCCGCCTCGAGATCCAGCCCAACGGTCTGCCCTTGGCCACCGAGCCCATGGCGGATCCCCGCTACCTCCAGCCTTACTCCGGCTACTACTGGCAGCTGGAGCTGGGAGGGGAGGTGATCAGCCGCTCCCGCTCCCTGTGGGACGCCCATCTGAACACCCACGGTCTGAAGTCGGCCTTCGGTGACCCGGATCTGTTCGTCGGCAAGGGGCCCAACAAGGAGCCGCTGCTGATCATGACCCGCACAGTGTTGCTGCCGGGGTCGGACCGGGTGTTTACCCTGGCGATGGCCAAGGACAGCACTGTCCTGACCCAGACCCTGAAGAAGACTCGCATCAGCCTGTTCCTGGGGCTGGGCTTTGCCGCCACCGGCCTGGTGCTGGGCTTCATGTTCCAGATCATCTATGGCCTGCGGCCGCTCCACCTGCTGCGCCGTGAGCTCGGCCGGGTGCATCAGGGCCATCAGGAGGGATTCCGGCTGCGCTACCCGCTGGAGATCCAGCCCCTGGTGGAGGACATCAACCGCCTGCTGCACCACTACAGTGAGTTGCTGCAGCGGGCCCGCTCCCACACCGGCAACCTGGCCCATGCCCTCAAGACACCGCTCAGCATCATGCGCAATCAGGTGACCCAGTTGCCCCCCGAGGATCAGGCCGCCATCGGCGAGCAGCTCGACCAGATCCAGCGCCACATCGACTATCACCTCGGCAAGGCACGGGTGACCGGGGCCGCCAAGATCCTGGGGGTCTCGACCCCGGTGCGCGCGCGGGTGGAATACATCTGCCGCGCCTTCTCCCGCCTCTATCCGGGCAAGGAGGTGGACCTGCAGGTGCCGGCCAATCTGGCGGTCGGGGTGGAGGAGCAGGACTTCGACGAGATGGTGGGCAACCTGCTGGAGAACGCCTTCAAGTGGTCTCGCCTTCAACTGCGCATCTCCAGCGCCGAGCTGGGGGGCTGGATCACCCTGCGCATCGAGGATGACGGCCCCGGCATGAGCGAGGATCAGATAGCCAAAGCGGTATTGCGCGGGGTGCGGCTCGACGAGAAGGTGCCGGGCTCGGGCCTGGGTCTCAACATAGTGTCAGACCTGGCGGAAGCCTACAGAGGCAGTCTCATCATGGGACGAGCAGAGCTGGGTGGTCTTGCCGCTTCTTTGTCGTTGCCCAAGGTGGCAAGGGTCGAGAGCTAGGCTTAAGATATGGTCCTTATTTCAAGTGGTAGGAAGGGTAGCAATGACTGACGATCCATGGGCACTGTGCCATCTCGATGATTCATTCGATGCCTCGGTGCTGGGCACCAAGGGCGCCCAGCTCCAGTGGTTCGAGGACAGGGCATCCTTGATCGAATTCTTGCTGGAAGACTTCGTCGAGCTGCTGGCCGACGCGGGCGAGCTGGATGAGGATCAGACCGAGAGTGCGCGCGAGCGCTTCACCCTGCTGGTGGAGCAGAGCCAGGATGATCGCGGTCTGATGGATGCCATCAACGATCTCGCTTCCGGCCTGCGCCGCATCGCCTGGCTGGGGCCGCTCTCCGAGCTGGCGGAGATCAGCGACGACTTCGCGAGCGGGCTGCGTGCCTTCTTCTGGACCCAATACGATGGCGATGAGGACGATCCCGAAGCCTGGGTGCCAGAGGATCTCTGGCCACAACTGGTCGAGTGTGCGGAAGAATATATGGTAGAAGGCGATTTTTAATCGATTAGTGACATATATTTTTATAAAAACTAGCGAACTATATGGTGAAACGAAGGGCTGCTGAACGGCTCTCGGACCTCCACAACAGTGATAAATAAAAAAACGGCGCCTAGATGGCGCCGTTTTTGTTGGCCAGCGCTGTACTCAGGCGTTGGCGGGGACCCCGTGGGCGGTGTTGAGCAGCTCGGGACCGCTGTACTTCTCGATCTGCAGCTGGGCCATGTGGCCGCAGTTGCCCTGGGCCAGGCTGGATGAGCCCTCGTCGAAGGTCAGGCAGTTGACGTTGCCGTTCTTGCAGATGGCGCCGACCTCGCCAGGCTTGGCCGGATCGAACCAGGCTCCCTCGCAGATCCGCACCACCCCGGGGCGAATGTCCTTCGACACCAGGGCGCCCACCAGGATCTGGCCGCGCTCGTTGAAGGCGCGCACCAGATCCCCAGCCTGGATGCCACGGGCCTTGGCATCGTCCGGGTGGATCTGGATGGCCTCCCGATCGGCGATGGCGAACTTGTCCCGCAGCGGGGTGTTATCCAGCTGGGAGTGCAGCCGCTGGGTCGGGTGCGAGGTGTTCAGGGACAGCGGATAGCGGCTGGCCTGCTCACCCTGGGCCCACTCCTTGGGCTCATACCACTTGGGATGGCCGACGCAATCGGCATAACTCATGCCGGCGATGGCATTGGAGAAGATTTCTATCTTGCCGGACGGGGTGCCGAGCGGATTGAGCAGCGGGTTGTCGCGAAAATCGGCGTGACGGATCCACTGACGGTTCGCCTCCGGGATGGGGAAGCGGATGTAGTTGTTGGACTCCCAGAACATGTTGAACGGCGGCAGCGCCACCTTGGCACCGCGGGCCTGGGCGGCCATGCCGTCGTACATCTGCTTGAGCCACAGGGTCTCGTCCTTGCCCTCGGTATAGGCCTCCTGCAGGCCAAGCTTGGCGGCGACGGCGCTGAAGATGTCGAAGTCGTTGCGCGACTCGTGCTGGGGCGGCACGCACTGATGCATGGGGAAGACGTAACGCTGGGAGTAGTCACCCCCCATCTCGAGATCGTTGCGCTCGTAGCTGGTGGTCACCGGCAGCACTATGTCGGCGTGCTTGGCGGTGGCGGTCCAGTAGGGCTCGTGCACTATCACCGTCTGCGGTTTGCGCCAGGCCTGCAGCAGGTTGTTGGTGTCCTGATGGTGGTGGAAGGGGTTGCCGCCCGCCACGTAGACCAGTTTGACATCCGGGTAGGTCAGCTTGCGGCCGTTGAAGTCGATGGTCTTGCCGGGGTTGGCCAGGCAGTCGGCGATGCGGGCCACCGGGATCGGTGCCGGGCTGTTCTGCGGCGCCGTCCCGGCCGAGATGCCTGCCAGTATGCCGCCCTTGGCGGTGGGGCTGCCGCCGGAAGAGTAGTGGTAGCTGAAGCCGTAGCCGCCCCCCGGCAGGCCGATCTGGCCCAGCATGGCGGCCAGGGTGACCAGCATCCAGTTCGGCTGTTCGCCGTGATGCTGACGCTGCATGCCCCAGCCCGCCATGATCATGGTGCGCTTGGAGGCCATGTCGAGGGCCAGCTGGCGGATCACCTTGGCCTCGACCCCGCAGACGGTGGCAGCCCACTCGGCGCTCTTCGGCTGACCGTCGTCCTTGCCGAGCAGGTAGTCGAGGAACTTGTCGAAGCCGACGGTGTAGCGCTCGAGGAAGGCCTGATCGTGCTTCTTCTCGCTATAGAGGGTATGAGCAACCCCCAGCATCATGGCCACGTCTGTGTAGGCGTTCGGCGCAATCCACTCGGCGTTGGCCAGCTTGGCGGTCTCGTTGTAGACGGGATCTATGCTGATGATGCGGGTGCCCTTCTCCTTCAGCGCCTTGAAACCGGCCTGACCCTCGTGATCCGGCATGTTCCAGCTGTTCTTCAGGGTCACCTGGGCGTTGACCCCCCAGAGCACCACCAGTTCGGCGTGCTCCACCACGTTGGGCCAGGCGGTCTGCTGCTCGTACACCTCGATGGAGCCCATCACATGGGACATGATCACCTGGGCCGCGCCTGTGGAGTAGTCACCGGCATAGCCGGTGAAGCCGCCACTGAGGTTCATCAGGCGGTGCAGCAGGGTGCGGCTGTTGTGGAACATGCCGACACTCTTCCAGCCGTAGGAGCCGGCGTGGATCGCCTGGGGGCCGAAGTCGCGCTGGACCCGCTGGATCTCGCCGGCCACCAGTTCGATGGCTTGCTCCCAACTCACCCGCACCCACTCGTCGGCGCCGCGCAGCTCGGGCTTGGCGCCCGGGCCGTGCTCCAGCCAGCTCTTGCGCACCATGGGGTACTTGATGCGGTTCTTGGCATGGACCTGGAACGGCGCCATGTCGATGAGGTCATTCGGTGCCGGATCATCGGCCACCGGCTGGACCCGCACCATGCGGCCATCGGCGACTATGGCTTCGAAGGCTCCCCAGTGGGCGCCGGTCAGTATGCCCTTCTGGGCGGGGACCAGGGTGGGGAACTGCTCCAGCGCCGTGCTGATGGCCTGGGCCAGGGCGTGTTTCGGGAACAGGGCACCGAGCAGGGGCAGGGCGGCACAGGCCCCCAGGCCCTTGAGCAGGCTGCGGCGGGACAGATTGGTCTGTTGATCATTGAAAAAAGTCATATCGAATTCCTCTGTTCCAGCCTTAGTGTGCCGCGCTCATGTCACTGGCGTGTTTCTGCACGTATTGGGTCAGCATGCGAGCCTGTTCCGGGGTGAGGGAGGTGCGGGATTCCATGCCCTTGATGACGCCTATCCACTGGTTGGCATTGAAGTGATCCAGCGCGGTCAGACCGTGGCAGCCGGTACAGTTGTTGGACATCAGGGTGGAGGCGTATTGCCACAGCTTGCCCTGATCGCCGATGAGCTGGGCCTGATCCACCCAGGCGGTCAGCTTGACCTGATGCCAGGTGAGGTTGGTGGCGCTGTCGGTCTCGCTCTTGCCGGTGACCAGCGCCTGCTTGGCGGCATCGCCGACCAGCACGCTCAGGATGCGCTTGCCGGGGGCGGCGTAGAAGACCTCGCTCACCCCGTCCTGCTGCCAGCCCTCGATCTGCACCTGGGCGCGGCCGTTGTCGTTGGCCAGCACTTCCACCTGGGTCGACGGCATCAGGGTGCCCTCGTCCGTGGTGGCCTTGGCATCGAGGTACAGGGGCGTGGTGGCGATGGCGTAACGGGTGGTGACGCTGGCCGGAGTCTGGGCCGCGGCGGCAGCCAGTTCACTGGCGCCGGCGGCTGCCAGACCGCTCATGTCAGGCATGATGTGGGCGACGCCGCGGTGGCAGTCGATGCAGGTCTGGCCCTCCTTGATGGCGACCGGGTGCTCGGCGCGGGCGTTCGGGCGCTGGGCCAGAATGTCCATGGCGGCGTAGCTGTGGCAGCTGCGGCAGGTGGCGGAGTCATTGGCCTTGAGCTGATCCCAGACCGTCTGGGCCATGCGCAGCTTGTGGGCTTCGTATTTCTCAGGAGTGTCGAGGGTGCCGATCGCCTCGTGATAGATGTCCTTCACGGCGCGGATCTTGGTCCAGAGGTAGGAGGCGGGCTCATTGGGAATGTGGCAGTCGGCGCACTCGGCACGGATCCCCTTCACGTTCTGGAAGTGGACGCTGCCCTGATACTCGGCCAGCGGTGTCTGCATGGAGTGGCAGGAGACACAGAACTCGGTGGAGCTGGTCTTGTGCAGCACGGTGACGGTGACTCCCAGCGCCGCGACGCCCAGCAGGGCCCCGAGCAGCAGGAGCCAGAACCAGGTCTTTCTCAACATTTTTCCAAGCATGGCGGCAGTTCCCTACGATCAAATATTACCAATATAGTAGTAGTCTTGGCGGATGAGGGGTTGACCTCGGTTATGGTTTTTATTCTTTAAATGGGATTTTTTTCGTTTTAAATTCCATTTAAGTCTTCATGTATGAATTTAAATCAAATTCTAGTTGTTAACCTTGTTATTTTAGCCTTATTTGGCACCCTTTAAATCATCAAATCCGCACGAGCCATGCTGGAAACGGCTCTGACTCGACGTTTTGCTTTCCGGTATGACAGCCGGGCTCTGAATGGACAGGTGTTGGGCTTTGCGAAAGGCTCGATATATACTGTTTGCATATACAGTGATCAGGTTTGTCAGTCATGCGACTCTTTATTGCCGAGAAGCCCAGCCTGGGCCGCGCCATCGCCGATGCCCTGCCCAAGCCCCACAAGAAAGGGGAGGGCTTTATCGAGACCGCTCAGGGCGACGTGGTGACCTGGTGCATCGGCCACCTGCTGGAGCAGGCCGAGCCCGATGCCTATGACGCCGCCTACAAGCAGTGGCGCATGGAGCAGCTCCCCATCATTCCCGGCCAGTGGCAGCTGGTGGCCAAGCCCAAGACCAGGGCCCAGCTCACCGTCATCAAGCGGCTGATCAAGCAGGCCGACTGCGTGGTGAATGCCGGCGATCCGGACAGGGAGGGCCAGCTGTTGGTGGACGAGGTAATCGATTTTCTCGGCTACCCCAAGACCAAACCGGTGCAGCGCTGCCTCATCAGCGACCTCAACCCGCCGGCGGTGCGCCGGGCCCTCGACAAGCTGCGGGACAACAAGGAGTTCGTGCCGCTGGCGGTCTCGGCCCTGGCGCGCAGCCGCGCCGACTGGCTCTATGGCATCAACATGACCCGGGCCTACACCCTGCTCGGGCGCAAGGGAGGCTGCAGCGAGTTGCTGTCGGTCGGCCGGGTACAGACCCCGCTGTTGGGGCTGGTGGTTCGGCGGGATCTGGAGATAGACGCCTTCGTGCCCAAGCCCTTCTTCGAGGTGCTGGCCCATGTGGTGACGCCGGGCAACGAGCGGTTCGGCGCCAAGTGGCTGCCCTCCGAGGCCTGCGCTCCCTGGCAGGATGAGGAGAGGCGGGTGCTCAACCGGGCCTTGGCCGCCAAGGTGGTGGAGCGGATCAAAGGCCAGCCTGCCCAGGTGGAGGAGGTGGAGGAGCAGGCCCGCAAGCAGACGGCACCGCTGCCCTACAACCTCTCCAGCCTGCAGATCGATGCGGCCAAGCGCTTCGGCATGGATGCCAAGCGGGTGCTGGACATCTGTCAGGGGCTCTACGAGCGCCACAAGCTCATCACCTACCCCAGATCCGACAGCCGGCACCTGCCGAGCGATCACTTCAGCAGGGCCCCCCAGGTGCGCGACGCCATCGCCGCGACTGCGCCGGCCCTGGCCAAGGCGGTGAGCGAGGCGGACGGCAAGATCCGCAGCAAGGCCTGGAATGACAGCAAGGTCGATGCTCACCACGCCATCATTCCCACCGAGAAGCGGGGCAACGAGGCCAGTCTCTCCGCCGAGGAGGGCAAGATCTATGGCCTGATCGCCCGCCAGTATCTGCTGCAGTTCTACCCGCCGTTCGAGTACAACGACAGCAAGGTGTTGCTGCGCATCGCCGGGGGCCTGTTCCAGGCCAAGGCCAGGCGCATCCTCAAGGCCGGCTGGAAGGCGCTGCTGGGGGTGGAAGAGGACGATGAAGAGGAGGCGGGGAGCCTGCCCGCCCTGCGCCAGGGCGAGCAGTTGCAGTGTGAACGGGGCGAGTTGCTGGAGAAGATGACCCAGGCCCCCAAGTCGTTCACCGACGCCACCCTGCTTGCCGCCATGACCGGCATCGCCCGCCATGTGCAGGATCCCGAGATCCGCAAGACCCTGCGCGAGACCGATGGCCTAGGCACCGAAGCGACCCGGGCCGGCATCATAGATCTGCTGTTCAAGCGGCGCTTCCTGGTGCGCCAGGGCAAGAGCATCAAGGCCACCCCCACCGGGCGGGCCCTGATCCTGGCGTTGCCTGCCAGCGCCACCACCCCGGACATGACGGCGCTGTGGGAGCAGCACCTCGGCCAGATCGCCGAGCGTCACGCCAGCTACCAGCAGTTCATGGGGCCGCTCACCGAGCAGCTATATGGGTTGATTGAGGGGGCCAGGCAGGATTCCGGCGCCAGTTTCAGCGCCCTGCCCAAGGCACCAGAAGGAGCCGCCAAGCGGCATTTCACCCGCCGTAGCAGTGGAAAGAGTGGGGGCAAGAGTACGAGCAAGAGTACAAGCAAGCGCCCGACCCGAACCAAGGCGGCCTGAGGCTTTTCGAGGCCTATGTCTGCAATATAAAAGAGGGGCTTTCGCCCCTTCTTTATATTGAAATTATGCAATGAAGCAGTGAGTTAACCTGTGTAGACCCCCTCTTCCGGGTAGCGAATGCGGGTCTCGCTCGGTCTGGCCAGCATCAGCGCCAGGGTGAGGGGACCGAGACGGCCGCAGATCATCACCAGCACCAGGATGAGCTTGCCCGGCTCGCTCAGGGAGGCGGTGATGCCGGTCGAGAGGCCGACGGTGGCAAAGGCCGAGATGGTCTCGAACATGATCTTGTCCAGCGAAACGGATTCCGTCAGGGTCAGCAGGAACATGGCGAGCATCAGTACCATGGTGCTGACGATGATGATGGCCAGGGAGCGGGTCACTATCTGGGGTGACAGGGTCCGGCCGAAGGCGGTGACATGGGGTCGCTTGGTCAGGAAGGCCCGGGTTGCCAGCAACACCACGGCGAAGGTGGTCACCTTGATGCCGCCCCCCGTCGAGGTTGCCCCAGCCCCGATAAACATCAGCATCATCATGAACAGCAGGGAGGCGGGCACCATCTGGCCTATGTCGACGGTGTTGAAGCCCGCGGTGCGCGCCGTGGCGGACTGGAAGAAAGCCGCCAGCCATTGGCCGCCCATGCCTGCCTTGCCGAAGGTACCCGGATTGTTGTGCTCCAGCAGCCAAAACATCAGGGTGCCCAGCAGCAGCAGGGCCGGCGTCATCAGCAACATCAGCTTGCTGTGCAGCTTCAGCTTGCGCCAGTGACGGTTGCGTACCAGATCGACGATGACGGTGAAGCCGATCCCGCCGAGGATGAGCAGGGCCGGTATGGTCAGGCTGATGATGGGATCGTCTCTGTAGTCGATGAGGTTGTTGGCAAACAGCGAGAAGCCGGCGTTGTTGAAGGCCGACACCGCGTGGAAGAAGCTGACGTAGAGGCCGTGGTGCCAGCCCATCTCCGGTACCCAGCGGATGGCCATGATGGCGGTGCCGATGAGCTGGGCGATGAGCGCGAACAGCACTATGCGTTTGACCAGCTGGATGATGTTGACCGAGCCCTCTTGCCCCAGCGCCTCCTTGGCCAGCACCTGTTGGCGCAGGCCGACCCGCTTGCTGAACATGGCGATGAGCAGCAGGGTCATGGTCATCTGGCCGAGACCGCCAATCTCCATCAGCATCAGCAGGATGATCTGCCCCTGCAGGGTGAAGGCGGTGCCGGTATCCACCACCCCGAGACCGGTCACGCTGATGGCGGAGGTGGCGGTAAAGAGGGCGTTGATGAAGGTGACCTCGCCGTTGTGGCTGGAGGGCTGCACCAGAAACAGGGTGCCGATCAGCAAAATGATGAGAAAACTGCCCAGGATCAGCCTGGCCTCGCTCCAGCGGGAGCGGCTCTCCCGCGGCAAGGCGAAGGCGTAGTTGCTGCGCCAGTGGATCATAGGGTGTCGAGCCAATGATCGATGGCGTGCTTGTTGCCGGCCAGGATCAGGATGTCACCGAGCTGCAGTTCCATCTTGCCGGTCAGGACGTTGTGCAGCACCTGGCCGCGCTTGATGGCCAGCAGCTGGAAGTCGTTCTGCTGCAAGAGGTGCAGATCGCCGAGGGTGCGGCTGTTTTGCTGCAGGCCGATGACGAACTCGGTCAGCACCATGTCGTGACCCAACTCCAGGTAGTCGAACAACCGGTTGTCCAGCATGCTCTGGGCGACCCGGCGCCCCATGTCCCACTCCGGGTTGATCACCTTGTCGGCGCCCACCTTCTGCAGGATCTTGGCGTGGAACTTGTCACGGGCTTTGACCCACACCTTCTTAACCCCCGCCTCCTTCAGCACCAGCGTGGTGAGTATGCTGGTCTCCAGGTTGTCGCCGATGGCCACGAAGACGATGTCGAAATTCGCGAGGCCAAGCTCGGCGACCGTGGCCTCATCGGTGGCATCGGCGACGATGACGTGATTGCACAGGGTCGCGATCTGGCGGGTCTTGCTCTCGTCGATATCGATGGCCAGCACCTCGGCATTCTGCAACTGCAGCTCTTCACACAGTGCGCTGCCGAACAGGCCGAGGCCGATGACGGCGAATTGATTGTTCATTCATGCTTCCTCAACGGGCTGAAGGGCTTACTTTACTCCAGCGGTTTGAGTCCGAACAGTACCCGGGTTTTTCGTCCCGGGGGATCTGGGGTAAACTGCCTCCCTTGATCTTGTCGGGACACGCAGATGAAACTCACCCCCCACGCCCCCCTGGTGGCCCTCAATACCTTGGGTCTCGAGGCGCATTGCCTCTGGCTGGCCGAAGTGACCCAGTTGGATGATCTCAGGCAACTGCTGGCCAACCCCGAGTTGACGGCATTGCCGCGCCTGGTACTGGGCGGTGGGAGCAATATCCTGTTCTGCAATGACTTCGCCGGTCTGGTCGTGCTCAATCGGATGAAAGGCATAGCGCTGCAGGATGATGGCAGCCACTGGTTGCTGCACGTGGCGGCGGGGGAGGAGTGGCATCAGCTGGTGTGCCATGCCCTGCAACAGGGCTGGCATGGGCTGGAGAACCTGGCGCTGATCCCGGGCACCGTCGGGGCCGCCCCGGTACAGAACATCGGCGCCTACGGGGTCGAGCTGGCCCGCTTCTGTGCCTACGTGGAGGCGTTCAACTGGCAGAGCGGCGAGGTGGAGCGCATAGCGGCGGCCGACTGTCAGTTCGGCTACCGTGACAGTATCTTCAAGCACGATTATCAGGACACCCACTTCATCACCGCCGTCGGCTTGCGTCTGCCCAAGACCTGGCAGCCGGTGGCGGGTTATGGCCCGCTGGCGGCCCTCGGCGAACATCCCGGTGCCCAGGCCATCTTCGACACCGTCTGCGAGACCCGCATGGCCAAGCTGCCGGATCCCGCTGTGCTCGGCAACGCCGGCAGCTTCTTCAAGAATCCCCTGGTGCCCCTGGCGCTGGCGGAGGAACTCAAGGCGCACTATCCACAGATGCCGCTTTATCCGGCCGGGGAGGAGCAGGCCAAGCTGGCGGCGGGCTGGCTCATCGATCAATGCGGCCTCAAGGGGTTTGCCATCGGCCGCGCCGCCGTGCATCAGGAGCAGGCGCTGGTGCTGGTCAACCTCGGCGGGGCGAGCGCCATGGAGCTGATCGCCCTGGCCGCCCACGTGCGTGACAGCGTGGAGCAGAAGTTCGGGGTCGTGCTGGAACACGAGGTGCGTTTCATGGGGCTCACCGGTGAGACCTGGCTCGACGAGGTGCTAGCATGACACTCACTCCCATCAGGCAGACTCTGATCGGCTTGCTCAGCGACGGCCAGTTCCACTCCGGTGAGCAGCTCGGTGAGCAGCTTGGCATCAGCCGCGCCGCGGTGAGCAAACACATGGCGGCCCTCAAGGATCTGGGGTTGGACTTGTTCAGCCTGACCGGCAAGGGCTACCGGCTGGCGGTGCCCATGGCGCTGTATGACGAAGCGCAGTTGCAGGCCCTGGCACCCATGGCGCCGGTGCACTGCTTCTCGGTGATCGATTCCACCAATCAGCATCTGCTGGAGCGGGTCAATCAGCTGCGCTCCGGCGAGAGCTGTCTTGCCGAGTGCCAGACCGCAGGGCGGGGTCGGCGCGGCAAGCCCTGGGTCTCCCCCTTTGGCTGCCAGCTGATCCTGAGCATGTACTGGCGACTCGAGCAGGGCATGGCGGCGGCCATGGGGCTGAGTCTGGCGGTCGGCGTGGCCGTAGTGGAGGCGCTGGAATCCCTGGGTTATCCGGGTGTCGAGCTGAAGTGGCCGAACGATCTCTACTATCAGGGCCGCAAGCTGGCGGGCATCCTGGTGGAGATGAGTGGCAGCGCTGGCGCCAGCTGTCACCTGGTGATCGGCATTGGCCTCAATCTGGCGATGCCGGAGCGGCAGGGGGAAAAGATCGATCAGGCCTGGTCAGAGCTGCGCCACGTCAAGCCCGAACTGGTGGAGCGCAATCAGCTGGCGGCCTGCGTGCTCTTGCACCTGCAGCAAGCCATGGTCACTTTCGAGCAGAGTGGCCTGGCCAGCTTTGTCGATAGCTGGAACCGGCTCGATTATTTCGCCGGCCAGCCGGTGAAGCTGTTGATGGGGGAGCAGGTCATCCGAGGCATTGCCCGTGGTATCGACGATCGTGGCGCGCTGCGACTGGAGACGGACGAGGGGATCAAATACTACCTGGGGGGCGAGATCTCCCTGCGCCGCGGGGACTGAGCGAGGTCGGCTCATGAGAACCCAATAGAAGAGGGGGCCTGCGGGCCCCCTCTTCGTTGTCCGGCGACCCGCTGCGGTCACTTGCGCAGCTTGATCTGCTCGATGGCGTGCTCCTGTCCCTTGGTCAGGATCAGGTTGGCCCGCTCCCGGGTCGGCAAGATGTTCTCTTGCAGATTCAGATAGTTGATATCTTGCCAGATGTTGTTGGCGATCTCGGTCGCCTCCGTCTCCGCCAGCTTGGCGTAGTGGTGGAAGTAGGAGTCCGGATCCGAGAAGGCGCCGCTGCGGAACTTGAGGAAGCGCTCCACATACCAGCTGCGCAGCAGTTCGGCATCGGCATCCACATAGATGGAGAAGTCGACGAAGTCTGACACGAAGACTCTATGGGGCTCCTGCGGGTAGTCCATGCCGCTTTGCAGCACGTTGAGCCCCTCCAGGATCAGGATGTCCGGCTGCTCCACCACCTTCTTCTCATCGGGCAGTATGTCGTAGATGAGGTGGGAATAGACGGGCGCCTCGACCCGCTCGTGGCCGGCGCGGATCTTGGTGACAAACTCCACCAGATGGCGGATGTCGTAGGATTCCGGGAAGCCCTTGCGGCGCATCAGGCCGCGCGCCTCCAGCTCCTTGTTCGGATAGAGAAAGCCATCGGTGGTGACCAGCTCCACCCGCGGGTGCTCGGGCCAGCGCTCCAGCAGCGCCTGCATGATGCGGGCTGTGGTGCTCTTGCCCCCCGCCACGCTGCCGGCGATGCTGATGATGTAGGTGCCCTTGCCACGGGACTGGCCGAGAAATTGTTCCAGCACCCTGCTGCGGCGCTGCTTGGCCTTGACGTAGAGATTGAGCAGACGGGAGAGGGGCAGATAGATCTCTTCTACCTCCCGCAATGACACCTTCTCGTTGATCCCGCGCAGGGTATGCAGGTCGGTTTCGGTCAGGGTCAGGGGGACCGCATCGCGCAATAACGCCCATTGTTCGCGGGTGAATTGCAAATAGGGGTTATGCTCTGTCGTCATGATGTCATCACTGTTTCTTGGGCAGGGCGACCATACACCAAGGGATCGGGAGCGACAAGGGACGCATCCGGTTCGGACGGGGAAGGAGCACTTTTTTGCATGGATCCCGGCAATAATGCACATTTTGCAGAGTGCAATGGTTGCATCCCCAAAATCCTTCCCATAAAATGCGCGACGCTTAGATGTCTGTCGCCTATTTGCCCAGCAAAAGCGATAAAACAACGGGTGCAAGCAGAATTACCGTTGTGGCATTTGTGCACTGGAGGGGTTCCCGAGCGGCCAAAGGGATCAGACTGTAAATCTGACGGCTCTGCCTTCGAAGGTTCGAATCCTTCTCCCTCCACCATATTTCTCGCGGTTTGAGTTCTTTGGGTGAGAGAAATGCGGGCATCGTATAATGG
Organism: Aeromonas sp. MR16; assembly: GCF_022549315.1. Taxonomy (NCBI): domain Bacteria; kingdom Pseudomonadati; phylum Pseudomonadota; class Gammaproteobacteria; order Aeromonadales; family Aeromonadaceae; genus Aeromonas; species Aeromonas sp. MR16. Next base: position 83,291 of record NZ_JAKZFK010000015.1, read on the forward strand.
CTATTACCTCAGCCTTCCAAGCTGATGATGCGGGTTCGATTCCCGCTGCCCGCTCCAAGATGCTGATATGGCTCAGGTAATACTGAGAGCCACACCTTAGGGTGAGTTCGGCAATCGAACCTGCCTGTCAGCCTCCATCCTCTCTACTCCCCCTGATTCAAATCCATCATATAAACTGTTCTGTGGTTAGCTTGCCACCGCGTACTCAGCGTTAGTTTAGAGGGACGATCATGTCTAAAGAAAAATTTGAGCGTAATAAACCGCACGTTAACGTGGGTACCATCGGCCACGTTGACCACGGTAAAACCACCCTGACCGCCGCCATCACCAACGTGCTGGCCAAGCACTTCGGTGGTAAAGCTTTCGCCTTCGACCAGATCGACAAGGCGCCGGAAGAGCGTGAGCGTGGTATCACCATCAACACCTCCCACGTAGAATACGACACTGCTGCCCGCCACTACGCCCACGTAGATTGCCCGGGTCACGCCGACTACGTTAAGAACATGATCACCGGTGCTGCCCAGATGGACGGCGCGATCCTGGTTGTTGCAGCGACTGACGGCCCGATGCCGCAGACTCGTGAGCACATCCTGCTGGGTCGTCAGGTTGGTATCCCGTACATGATCGTATTCATGAACAAGTGCGACATGGTCGACGACGAAGAGCTGCTCGAGCTGGTCGAGATGGAAGTGCGTGAACTGCTGACCGAATACGACTTCCCGGGTGATGACCTGCCGGTTGTTCGTGGTTCCGCCCTGAAAGCGCTGGAAGGCGACGCTGCTTGGGAAGAGAAGATCATCGAGCTGGCTAACCACCTGGATACCTACATCCCGGAGCCGGAGCGTGCAATCGATCTGCCGTTCCTGATGCCTATCGAAGACGTCTTCTCCATCGCTGGCCGTGGTACCGTCGTTACCGGTCGTGTAGAGCGCGGCATCGTCAAGGTTGGTGAGTCTGTAGAAATCGTCGGTATCAAAGATACCGTGACCACCACCTGTACCGGTGTTGAAATGTTCCGCAAACTGCTGGACGAAGGTCGTGCCGGTGAGAACGTTGGCGCGCTGCTGCGTGGCGTGAAGCGTGAAGACGTAGAGCGTGGTCAGGTACTGGCCAAGCCGGGCTCCATCAAGCCGCACACCAAGTTCGAATCTGAAGTGTACGTGCTGTCCAAAGAAGAAGGTGGTCGTCATACTCCGTTCTTCAAGGGCTACCGTCCTCAGTTCTACTTCCGTACTACCGACGTGACCGGTACCATCGAACTGCCGGAAGGCGTTGAAATGGTAATGCCAGGCGACAACATCAAAATGGTTGTTACCCTGATAGCACCGATCGCGATGGACGACGGCCTGCGTTTCGCTATCCGTGAAGGTGGCCGTACCGTAGGTGCTGGTGTTGTAGCTAGCGTAATCGCTTAATCTTGGCTTACATAAATAAAGCAAAGCCCCTATAATAGGGGCTTTCTTATGCAGGGGCGTAGTTCGAATTGGTAGAACAGCGGTCTCCAAAACCGATGGTTGCGGGTTCGAGTCCTGCCGCCCCTGCCATATACCTCGTCTCGTACGGGGCTTTTGTGTCTTTGGTTACGTCAGATACAGGTGGGTTGTATGAGTGTTAGTTCTGAGGGACAGGGCGGAAGCAAGGATACCCTTCTGTGGGGTCTGGTTTTCATCATTTTGGCGGCGGCTGTAGTAGGCAACTACCTGCTCCATGACGTTGTTGCCGCCGTTCGCGCCCTGGGTGTGGTCGTTGTCATCGCCGCAGCGGGTGCTGTGGCCCTGCAAACCACCAAAGGTAAGGCAACACTGGCATTTGCCCGTGAGTCACGCCTGGAAGTCCGCAAGGTCGTATGGCCGACCCGTCAGGAAGCCATTCAGACAACCCTGATTGTGCTGGCGGTGACCGCCGTGATGGGGCTGCTGCTGTTCATCCTGGACGGCGCCTTGGTGTGGTTGGTCAACCTGATTACCGGTGTGTAAGGAAAAGCCATGACTGAACAACGTGAACAACGTATGAGATGGTATGTCGTGCAGGCATTTTCCGGCTATGAAGGTCGGGTTGCCAAATCCCTGCGTGAACATATCAAGATGCATGGCATGGAAGAGATGTTTGGCGAAGTGCTGGTCCCGACCGAAGAAGTGGTCGAGATGCGTGCTGGCCAGAAGCGCAAGAGTGAGCGCAAATTTTTCCCGGGTTATGTCCTGGTGCAGATGCTGATGGATGAAACCACCTGGCACTTGGTGCGTAACGTACCGCGCGTGATGGGTTTCATCGGTGGCACTTCCGATCGTCCGGCTCCTATCTCCGATAAGGAAGCGGATGCCATCCTCAATCGTCTGCAAGATGCCCATGACAAGCCGCGTCCGAAAACCCTGTTTGAACCGGGTGAAATGGTGCGGGTTGCCGATGGTCCGTTTGCCGACTTCAACGGTACCGTTGAAGAGGTGGACTACGAGAAGAGTCGCGTGAAGGTCTCGGTACTGATCTTCGGTCGCTCAACGCCGGTAGAACTGGATTTTGGTCAGGTCGAAAAGGGCTGATTAAAGTCTGTACGTTTAACGGTTGTCAGGGGCAGCGAATATCTCTATAATTCGCTGCCCCTTTATTTGTTGGGGAGCCGTTTGCAGGAGCATGTCTCCGAGGCGCTAGAACCCATTTTTGAGGTATTTTCGTAATGGCTAAGAAAGTCACAGCTTATATCAAGCTGCAAGTTAAGGCTGGCAGTGCTAACCCCAGCCCTCCCGTTGGTCCTGCGCTGGGTCAGCACGGTGTCAACATCATGGAATTCTGTAAGGCGTTCAACGCTCGTACAGAGAAGCTGGAAAAAGGCTCACCGACTCCGGTCGTGATCACCGTTTACAGTGACCGTTCCTTCACCTTCGAAACCAAGACTCCGCCTGCTTCCTTCCTGCTGAAGAAAGCCGCAGGTATCCAGTCTGGTTCCGCCAAGCCGAACAAAGACAAAGTTGGTAAGGTGACTGTTGCCCAGCTGCAAGAAATCGCCAAGACCAAAGAGCCGGATATGACTGGTGCCGATCTGGATGCAAAAGTACGTTGCATCGCAGGCTCCGCTCGTTCCATGGGCCTGGTAGTGGAGGATTAAGACAATGGCAAAACTTTCCAAGCGTATGCGCGTTATTCGCGAAAAAGTTGACGGTACCAAAGAGTACTCCATCAACGAAGCCATTGCCCTGCTGAAAGAACTGGCTACCGCCAAGTTCGTTGAAAGCGTTGACGTTGCTGTCAACCTGGGTATTGATGCTCGTAAATCCGACCAGAACGTACGTGGTGCTACTGTACTGCCGCACGGTACTGGTCGTGACATCCGCGTCGCCGTATTCACCCAGGGTGCCAACGCCGAAGCCGCCAAGGCTGCCGGTGCTGAACTGGTTGGTATGGATGACCTGGCCGAGCTGGTCAAGAAAGGTGAGATGAACTTCGACGTCGTGATCGCATCCCCGGATGCCATGCGTGTTGTTGGTCAACTGGGCCAAATCCTGGGCCCGCGTGGTTTGATGCCTAACCCGAAAGTGGGTACCGTTACCCCGAACGTTGCTGAAGCTGTGAAGAATGCTAAAGCTGGTCAGGTTCGTTACCGCAATGACAAGAATGGTATCATCCATACCACTCTGGGTAAGGTTTCTTTCGACGAAGTTCAGCTGAAAGAAAACTTGGAAGCGCTGCTGGTTGCTCTGAAAAAGGGCAAACCCTCTTCCGCCAAAGGTATCTTCATCAAGAAAGTCAGCATCTCCACCACCATGGGTGCCGGTGTTGCCGTAGACCAAGCTTCTCTGGAAGCTCAGGCCTAATTGGTGGATTTTACAAGGCGCAAGATTTAATCTATAATTTTGCGCCTTGATTGGTTGGGGGTTTCGACCTCCGTCCAAGACCGCAGGTGGCTGCAAGGCCTTAATCCTACCTGCGTAGACGGTGCCGGAAACCCAGCGAGAAAGTTTTCTTTCTCTTCTGGAATCCTGCTACCGCATCGTTCCCCTCTGTTGTGAAGGTAGGGGGGATGTGTCAGTACTGGGTCTATAGACCCGGATTCAATCCAGGAGTTAAGCCAATGGCATTGGGACTCGAAGACAAAAAGGCAATTGTTGCTGAAGTCAACGAAGCTGCCAAAGGCGCTCTTTCTGCAGTTGTAGCCGATTCTCGCGGTGTGACTGTAGAAAAGATGACCAGCCTGCGTAAATCTGCTCGCGAAGCCGGTGTGTACATGCGCGTTGTGCGTAACACCCTGCTGCGTCGCGCAGTTGAAGGTACCGAATTCGGTTGCCTGAACGACGTATTGTCTGGTCCTACCTTGATTGCTTTCTCTAACGAACACCCGGGCGCTGCCGCTCGTCTGTTCAAAGAGTTTGCTAAAGCGAACCAAAAGTTCGAAATCAAGGCTGGCGCTTTTAACGGTGAGTTTATCGCCGCAGCACAAATTGATCGTCTGGCCACGCTGCCGACCTACGACGAAGCGATTTCGAAGTTGATGGCTACCATGAAGGAAGCCTCTGCTGGCAAGCTGGTTCGTACTATCGCTGCTGTTCGCGACCAGAAACAAGCTGCTGCTTGATTCTCGCCTATTTAGGCTGTTTGAGTTTATTCAACATCAGGAATTTTTGTCATGTCTATCACTAAAGACCAAATCATCGAAGCCGTTGCTTCCATGTCCGTAATGGAAGTTGTTGAGCTGATCGAAGCAATGGAAGAGAAGTTCGGTGTTTCTGCCGCTGTTGCTGTAGCTGCCGGTCCGGCCGCTGAAGCAGTAGAAGAGAAGACCGAGTTCGACGTAGTTCTGACTGCTGCTGGCGCCAACAAAGTTGCCGTCATCAAGGCCGTTCGTGCTGCCACCGGTCTGGGCCTGAAAGAAGCCAAGGACCTGGTAGAAGCTGCACCGACCAACCTGAAAGAAGCCGTCTCCAAGGACGAAGCTGAAACTCTGAAGAAGCAGCTTGAAGAAGCTGGTGCTTCTGTTGAGATCAAATAATCTGCATTTATGTAGATTAGCCTGATAAACAGGCTAGGGCTGGTGAATATTTGTTCACCAGCCTTTTTGCGCTGTAGACTGAGAGCATTTCACGCCGTTTACGACTCTCGGTGCACCAGCAATCCGGACCGCCTCATCGTCCGGGCCAACACAAAACGGTGTTGAGACAGAGCTGTCCCGCGGGACAGAGTGGGTCACTTATCAGCGAGCTGAGGAACCCTATGGTTTACTCTTATACCGAAAAAAAACGCATTCGTAAGGACTTCGGTAAGCGAGACCAGGTACTGGACACGCCTTATCTGTTGTCCATTCAGCTGGACTCCTTCAAGCAGTTCATCGAGGCTGACCCGGAAGGTGAATATGGCCTAGAGGCCGCTTTCCGTAGCGTTTTCCCGATCACCAGTTACTCCGGTAGTGCTGAGCTTCAGTATGTCAGCTATCGCCTGGGTGAGCCGGTATTTGACGTAAAAGAATGCCAGATCCGTGGAGTGACCTACTCCGCGCCGCTGCGTGTCAAGCTTCGTATGGTTCTGTACGACCGTGAAGCAGCTGCCGGCACCGTCAAAGACATCAAGGAACAAGAAGTTTACATGGGCGAAATTCCGCTCATGACCGAGAACGGCACCTTTGTTATCAATGGTACCGAGCGGGTCATCGTCTCCCAGCTGCACCGCAGCCCGGGCGTCTTCTTCGACCATGATAAAGGCAAAACACATTCATCCGGTAAGGTACTGTATAACGCCCGCGTTATCCCTTACCGTGGCTCCTGGCTGGACTTCGAGTTCGATGCGAAAGACAACCTGTTTGTCCGTATCGACCGTCGTCGTAAATTGCCGGCGTCCATTATTCTGCGCGCCCTGGACTTCAGTTCCGAACAGATTCTGGCCACCTTCTTCGAGACCATTGGTTTCGAGGTAAAAGATGGCAAGTTGATGATGGACCTGGTGCCCGAGCGCCTGCGTGGTGAAACCGCGACCTTCGACATCATTGCCAATGGCACCGTGGTGGTCGAGACCGGTCGTCGTGTGACCGCGCGCCACATCCGTCAGTTGGAAAAAGACGCCATCACCCAGATCGAGGTGCCGGTGGAGTATGTTGTTGGCAAAGTTGCAGCCAAGAACTACGCACATCCGCAGACTGGCGAGATGGTCGTGACTGCCAACCAGGCCTTGAGCCTGGAAGCGGTTGCCAACCTGTCCCAAGCCGGCTTCAAGCACTTCGAGGTTCTGTTCACCAATGAACTGGACCACGGTGCTTATATGTCCGAGACCCTGCGCATCGACTCCAGCTCCAGTCGTCTGGAAGCCCTGGTCGAAATCTACCGCATGATGCGTCCGGGCGAGCCGCCCACTCGCGAAGCGGCCGAGCAGCTGTTTGAGAACCTGTTCTTCTCTTCCGAGCGTTATGACCTGTCTACCGTAGGTCGGATGAAGTTCAACCGCCGTCTGGGTCGTGAAGACGAGACCGGCGTAGGCGTGCTGACCAAAGACGACATCGTCGAGGTCATGAAGCGTCTGATCGACATCCGTAACGGCAATGACGAGGTGGACGATATCGACCACCTGGGTAACCGTCGTATTCGTTCTGTCGGTGAAATGGCCGAGAACCAGTTCCGCGTCGGTCTGGTGCGTGTCGAGCGTGCGGTCAAGGAGCGTCTCTCTCTGGGCGACCTGGACACCCTGATGCCGCAGGATCTGATCAACGCCAAGCCGATCTCTGCCGCGGTCAAAGAGTTCTTCGGTTCCAGCCAGCTGTCCCAGTTCATGGACCAGAACAACCCGCTGTCCGAAGTGACCCACAAGCGTCGTATTTCCGCGCTGGGCCCGGGCGGTCTGACCCGTGAGCGTGCCGGCTTCGAAGTTCGAGATGTACACCCGACTCACTACGGTCGTCTGTGCCCTATCGAAACGCCTGAAGGTCCGAACATCGGTCTGATCAACTCGCTGTCCGTGTATTCCCGCACCAACGAGTACGGTTTCCTCGAGACCCCGTACCGCAAGGTCATCGACGGTGTGATCACCGACGAAGTGGATTACCTGTCCGCCATCGAAGAAGGCAAGTACGTGATCGCTCAGGCTAACGCCGCGACCTCCGAAGATGGCCGTCTGAAAGATGAGTTGATCCCGTGCCGTCATAAGGGTGAATCCACCTTTATGAACGCCGACCAGATCCAGTACATGGACGTGAGCCCGCAGCAGATCGTTTCTGTCGCAGCGGCCCTGATCCCGTTCCTGGAACACGATGATGCTAACCGAGCCCTGATGGGTTCGAACATGCAACGTCAGGCCGTACCGACTCTGCGTGCCGACAAGCCGCTGGTAGGTACCGGTATGGAACGCGCTGTAGCCGTGGACTCCGGGGTAACCGTAGTGGCCAAGCGTGGCGGCATGATCGACTATGTCGATGCCTCCCGTATCGTTATCAAGGTCAATGAAGATGAGCTGCTGCCAGGCGAAGCCGGCATCGACATCTACAGCCTGACCAAGTACACCCGTTCCAACCAGAACACCTGTATCAACCAGCGTCCTTGCGTGATGTTGGGTGAGCCGGTCATGGCCGGTGACGTGGTTGCTGACGGCCCGTCTACCGATCTGGGCGAACTGGCGCTGGGCCAAAACCTGCGCGTCGCGTTCATGCCGTGGAACGGTTACAACTTCGAAGATTCGATCTTGGTAAACGAGCGCGTGGTTCAGGAAGATCGCCTGACCACCATCCATATCCAGGAACTGGCCTGTATCTCCCGTGACACCAAGCTGGGTCCGGAAGAGATCACTGCCGACATCCCGAACGTGGGTGAAGCCGCTCTGTCCAAGCTGGACGAGTCCGGTATCGTCTACGTGGGTGCCGAAGTGAAGGGCGGCGACATTCTGGTAGGCAAGGTAACACCCAAGGGTGAAACCCAGCTGACCCCGGAAGAGAAGCTGCTGCGCGCCATCTTCGGTGAGAAGGCCTCCGATGTGAAGGACTCCTCCCTGCGTGTGCCGAACGGTGTGTACGGTACCGTGGTTGACGTGCAAGTCTTTACCCGCGATGGCGTGGAAAAAGACAAGCGCGCCAAAGAAATCGAAGAGATGCAGCTGAAGGAAGCGAAGAAGGACTTGACCGAAGAGTTCAAGATCCTGGAAGACGGCATCTTTGGCCGCTCCCGCAACCTGCTGCTGGCCGCCGGTTACAGCGAAGATCGTCTGAACAAGCTGGATCGTACCAAGTGGTTTGAGTTGGCCATCGAAGATGAAGCCAAGCAGATCGAACTGGAACAGATCGCCGAACAGCACATCGAGCTGAAAGCCGACTTCGACAAGAAGTTCGAGAACAAACGTCGCAAGATTATCCAGGGTGATGATCTGGCGCCGGGCGTACTGAAAATCGTCAAGGTTTACCTGGCAGTCAAGCGTCGCATCCAACCGGGTGACAAGATGGCGGGCCGTCACGGTAACAAGGGTGTTATCTCCAAGATCTGCCCGGTCGAAGATATGCCTCATGACGAGTTCGGCCGTCCGGTCGACATCGTACTGAACCCGTTGGGCGTACCATCCCGTATGAACATCGGTCAGATCCTCGAAGTGCACCTGGGCCTCGCGGCCAAGGGTATCGGCGAGAAGATCGACCGCATGATCAAAGAGCAGCGCGAGCTGCACGAGATGCGCGAATTCCTGCAACAGGTCTATGACCTGGGCGAGAAAGACACCCAGCAAGTGAACATTGCCGAACTGTCTGATGACGACGTGCGTACCCTGGTGGGTAACCTGCGTAAGGGTCTGCCGGTTGCTACACCTGTCTTTGATGGTGCCAAAGAGCACGAAATCAAGGCCCTGCTGAAGCTGGCCGATCTGCCGGAATCCGGTCAGATCTCCCTGTTCGACGGTCGTACCGGTAACGCCTTCGAGCGTAAGGTCACCGTGGGTTACATGTACATGCTGAAGCTGAACCACTTGGTAGACGACAAGATGCATGCGCGTTCTACCGGCTCCTACAGCCTGGTTACCCAGCAGCCGCTGGGTGGTAAGGCACAGTTCGGTGGCCAGCGGTTCGGTGAGATGGAAGTGTGGGCCCTGGAGGCTTACGGTGCGGCATATACCCTGCAGGAAATGCTGACCGTCAAGTCTGACGATGTGAATGGCCGTACCAAGATGTACAAAAACATCGTGGATGGCGACCACCGTATGGAGCCGGGCATGCCCGAATCCTTCAACGTACTGTTGAAGGAAATCCGCTCTCTGGGTATCAACATCGAGCTGGACGAAGAGTAAGAGCTCGCTCTTATTGTTCGAGAATTGACGTGGGCGCCCCGAAAGGGGCGCCGAGGTTAGACTCCTGACAGGGGAAACACGTGAAAGACTTACTCAAGTTTTTGAAGGCTCAGACCAAGACCGAAGAGTTTGACAGTATTAAGATCGGTCTGGCCTCTCCTGACATGATCCGCTCCTGGTCATTCGGTGAAGTCAAAAAGCCTGAGACCATCAACTACCGGACTTTCAAGCCGGAACGTGATGGTCTGTTCTGCGCCCGTATCTTCGGACCGGTGAAGGACTACGAGTGTCTGTGCGGCAAGTACAAGCGCCTGAAACACCGTGGTGTGATCTGCGAGAAGTGCGGCGTAGAAGTGACCCAGACCAAGGTCCGTCGCGAGCGCATGGGCCACATCGAGCTGGCCAGCCCGACTGCCCACATCTGGTTCCTGAAGTCCCTGCCGTCCCGTATCGGTCTGCTGCTGGACATGACCCTGCGTGACATCGAGCGCGTGCTGTATTTCGAATCCTATGTAGTGATCGAACCCGGCATGACCAACCTCGAGCGCAGCCAGATGCTGTCCGAAGAGAACTATCTGGACGCGCTGGAAGAGTGGGGCGACGAATTCGACGCCAAGATGGGTGCCGAGGCAATCCTTGCATTGCTGCGTGCCATCGATCTGGAAGGTGAAGTCAAGACCATGCGCGAGGAGCTGGAACAGACCAACTCCGAGACCAAGCGCAAGAAGACCACCAAGCGTCTGAAGCTGATGGAAGCCTTCCTGCAGTCCGGCAACAAGCCGGAGTGGATGATCATGACAGTGCTGCCTGTGCTGCCGCCGGACCTGCGTCCGCTGGTACCGCTGGACGGCGGCCGTTTCGCGACTTCCGATCTGAACGATCTGTACCGTCGCGTGATCAACCGTAACAACCGCCTGAAGCGTCTGCTGGACCTGGCCGCCCCGGACATCATCGTGCGCAACGAAAAGCGTATGCTGCAAGAGTCCGTGGATGCCCTGCTGGATAACGGCCGTCGTGGTCGTGCCATCACAGGTTCCAACAAGCGCCCGCTGAAATCCTTGGCCGACATGATCAAGGGTAAGCAGGGTCGTTTCCGTCAGAACTTGCTGGGTAAACGTGTCGACTACTCCGGTCGTTCCGTTATCACCGTAGGTCCGACCCTGCGTCTGCATCAGTGCGGCCTGCCGAAGAAGATGGCGCTGGAGCTGTTCAAGCCCTTCATCTACGGCAAGCTGGAATCCCGCGGTCTGGCGACCACTATCAAGGCCGCCAAGAAGATGGTGGAACGCGAAGAAGCCGTCGTTTGGGACATCCTGGACGAAGTGATCCGCGAACACCCTGTGCTGCTGAACCGCGCACCGACCCTGCACCGTCTGGGTATCCAGGCGTTCGAACCGACCCTGATCGAAGGTAAAGCCATCCAGCTGCACCCGCTGGTCTGTGCCGCCTATAACGCCGACTTCGATGGTGACCAGATGGCGGTCCACGTACCGCTGACCCTGGAAGCCCAGCTCGAAGCACGCGCCCTGATGATGTCCACCAACAACATCCTGTCGCCTGCTTCCGGTGAGCCGATCATCGTTCCTTCCCAGGACGTGGTCTTGGGTCTGTACTACATGACCCGTGCCCGTATCAACGCCAAGGGCGAAGGTATGGTGCTGGCCGGCCCGAAAGAAGCCGAGAAGGTGTATCGCGCCGGTCTGGCCGATCTGCATGCTCGCGTGAAAGTGCGTATCACCGAATACCTGCGTCAGGCAGATGATTCCCTGGTCGCGCACACCGAGCTGAAGAACACCACCGTTGGTCGTGCGATCCTGAGCCTGATCCTGCCGAAAGGCATGGAATACGCGCTGATCGACGAGCCCAAGGTGCTGACCGCTGCCGAAGAAGCGGATCTGGCTGCCAATCCGCAGAACTGGATCAAGTGCGTCTCCAACAAGGCGCTGGGCAAGAAGCTCATCTCTCGTCTGCTGAACACCTGCTATCGCAAGCAGGGCCTGAAGGACACCGTCATCTTCGCTGACCAGCTGATGTATACCGGTTTCCATTATGCGGCCCTGTCCGGTGCTTCCGTTGGTATCGATGACATGGTCATCCCGGATGCCAAGAAAGACATCGTTGCTGCTGCCGAAGCCGAAGTTGCCGAGATCCAGGACCAGTTCCTGTCCGGTTTGGTGACTGCGGGCGAACGCTACAACAAGGTTATCGATATCTGGGCCAGCGCGAACGATCGCGTCTCCAAGGCCATGATGGATAACCTCTCCAAGGAGCGGAACGTCAACTCCTTAGGGGAAGAGGAAGAGCAAGCCTCGTTCAACAGCATCTTCATGATGGCCGACTCTGGTGCACGGGGTTCCGCCGCCCAGATCCGTCAGCTGGCCGGTATGCGTGGCCTGATGGCCAAGCCGGATGGCTCCATCATCGAAACGCCGATCGTGGCGAACTTCCGTGAAGGTCTGAACGTACTGCAGTACTTCATCTCCACTCACGGTGCTCGTAAAGGTCTGGCGGATACCGCACTGAAGACGGCGAACTCCGGTTACCTGACCCGTCGTCTGGTTGACGTGGCACAGGACATGGTGATCACCGAGGACGATTGCGGTACTACCGAAGGTCTGTGGATGACTCCGCTGATCGAGGGTGGTGACGTGGTCGAGCCGCTGCGTGAGCGCGTGCTGGGCCGTGTGGTCGCCGAAGACGTGATCAAGCCGGGTACCGAAGAAGAAGTGCTGGTAGCGCGTAACACTCTGCTCGACGAGTATCTGTGTGACCTGCTGGAGCGCAACTCCGTCGACCGCGTGAAGGTACGTTCTGCCATCACCTGTGAGACCGACTTCGGTAACTGTGCTCACTGCTACGGCCGTGATCTGGCCCGTGGTCATCTGGTGAACAAGGGTGAGGCTGTCGGTGTTATCGCCGCCCAGTCCATCGGTGAACCGGGTACCCAGCTGACGATGCGTACCTTCCACATCGGTGGTGCCGCATCCCGAGCTGCTGCCGAGAGCAGCATCCAGGTCAAGAACACCGGTAGCATCAAGCTGCAGAACGCCAAGTTCGTTACCAACAGTGCCGACAAGCTGGTTATCACCTCCCGTTCTACCGAACTGACCATCATGGACGAGATGGGCCGTACCAAGGAAAGCCACAAGCTGCCTTACGGTTCCGTGTTGGAAGTGAAGGATGGCCAGGCCGTGAGCACCGGTGACACCGTCGCCAACTGGGATCCGCACACTCACCCGATCATCACCGAAGTAGCAGGTCGTCTGGACTTCGAGCACATGATCGAAGGCGTGACCATCACTCGTCAGACCGACGAGCTGACCGGTCTCTCCTCTATCGTCGTGCTGGATGTCAACGAGCGTCCGAGTGCCGGTAAAGAGATGCGTCCGACCGTGAAACTGGTCGACCTGAACGGTAAGGATGTCATGATCCCGGGTACCGATGTAGCCGCCCAGTACTTCCTGCCGGGCAAGGCGATCGTGAACCTGGAAGATGGTGCCAACGTGGGTGTGGGTGACGCGGTTGCGCGTATCCCGCAAGAATCCAGCGGTACCAAGGACATCACCGGTGGTCTGCCGCGCGTTGCGGATCTGTTCGAAGCACGTCAACCGAAGGAACCGGCTATCCTGGCCGAGATCTCCGGTACCATCTCCTTCGGGAAAGAGACCAAGGGCAAACGCCGTCTGGTCATCACCCCGACCGACGGTGGCGACATCTACGAAGAGATGATTCCGAAGTGGCGTCACCTTAATGTGTTCGAAGGTGAAAAAGTTGAGAAGGGTGAAGTGCTGGCGGACGGTCCTGAGTCTGCTCACGACATCCTGCGTCTGCGCGGTATCAGCCCGGTCGCCAACTACATCGCCAACGAAGTGCAGGACGTTTACCGTCTGCAAGGCGTTAAGATCAACGACAAGCACATCGAAGTCATCGTTCGTCAGATGCTGCGTAAGTGCGAGATCCTGAGCGCTGGCGACACCGACCTGATCGAAGGCGAGCAGGTTGAAGTGGCCCGTGTGAAGATTGCCAACCGTAAGCTGGTTGCCGAAGGTAAGACTCCGGCCACCTACCGTCACATCCTGATGGGTATTACCAAGGCATCTCTGAGCACCGAGTCCTTCATCTCCGCGGCTTCCTTCCAGGAAACCACCCGGGTTCTGACCGAAGCGGCCGTTGGCGGCAAGCGTGATGAACTGCGTGGCCTGAAAGAGAACGTAATCGTGGGTCGTCTGATCCCGGCTGGTACCGGCTTTGCCTACCACCACACCCGGATCAACCAGCGTGCCGCCGCAGCTCGTGCTGTCGGTGTGCCGCAGGTGACTGCCGATGAGGCTCAGCAAAATCTGGCGGATCTGCTCAACGCAGCCGGCAGTTTTGACGAAGAGTAATCTTCCGCTGCAGTGATGAGAAAGGGCCCCTTGAAGGGGCCCTTTTTTTGTCTGCGGCAGGGTAAAATCCCTGCACCGGGCTGGGGCAGGGGATGATCCAGTGCAAGCTTATAGAGCAAAAAATCAAAAAAAGTTGACATTGATCCCCCGCAATTGAAAACTCGGGAAAGTTGAATGGTTATTACAGGGGTAGAACATGGCGGTCGGTATCGAGGAGGTGCTGCTTCCCGAAGAGCAGCTGAGCGGTCGCGCTTTTACAGACGAAGACAGGGAGTTGTTGCGCTCTTATGAGGGCCTCATCGAGGGTCTGGCCGAACTGTTCGGCAAGCACTGCGAAGTGGTGCTGCACTCCCTGGAGAATTTGCACGAGTCGGTGATCAAGATAGCGAACGGCTTCAACACGGGCCGGACTCTGGGGGCACCGATCACCGATCTGGCCCTGCGGATGCTGAAAGACATCGAGAGTACGGGCCAGGATTACACCCAGAGTTACTTCGCCCGCAGCCGTACCGGCGCCCTGATGAAGTCGAGCACCATCGCCATCCGCAATGGCGACAAGCAGGTGATCGGCCTTATCTGCATCAACTTGCACATCAATGCGCCCTTCCACGAGTTCGTGGCCGAATTCTTCCCGACGCCGCAGCAAGTGGAGCGTCAGTCGCCGGAGACCTTCGCCAACAGCGTTGAAGAGCTGGTCGCCCAGACGGTGGACAACACCATCGACGAGATCAACCGCGATCCGTCCGTGGCGAACAATGCCAAGAACCGTTTTATCGTGACCCAGCTGTTCGAGAAGGGCATATTTGACATCAAGGATTCGATCAACCTGGTCGCCGACAAGCTGAATATTTCCAAACATACCGTGTATCTCTATATCCGACAGCGCAAGCAGGGTGAAGAAGAGAGCGAATAAGCGCCATAGAAGGGGATAGATAAGAATGGCTAAAGAAGTGATTGCAACCGACAAGGCTCCCGCCGCGATTGGCCCCTATGTACAGGCCACCAAGCTGGGTGAGCTGGTCTTTACCTCCGGGCAGATCCCGCTCGATCCCGCCACCATGGATATCGTAGCCGGTGGCATCGAGGCGCAGGCCGAGCAGGTGATGAAGAACCTGGTTGCAGTATTGAAGGCGGCCGGTGCCGATACTGGCAAGGTTCTCAAGACCACCTGCTTCCTGAGCGACATGAACAACTTCGTGGCCTTCAATCAGGTGTATGCCCGCTACTTCGGTGAAGCCGCACCAGCACGCTCCTGCGTGGAAGTGGCGCGTCTGCCCAAGGATGTATTGGTCGAAGTCGAAGCCATCGCCTACGTCTGATCCAGGGTGACAGGAAGAGCCCCTCTCTGGAGGGGCTTTTTCGTCTTTGGGGTAGAATGGATGAAAACCTGCGCAGGAGCCCGGATATGAGTCTGAGTTTTGCCCTGCTGGTGACCGGGTCCGCCTATGGCACCCAGACGGCCAGCACCGCCTATCGTTTTGCCCTGAGCCTCATCGACCAGGGTCATCGCCTGTCTCACCTGTTCTTCTATCAGGATGGGGTTCATAACGGCAGCAGCTTGCATGCCCCTGCCTCCGACGAGACCGACTTGGTGGCGCTGTGGCGTGAGCTGGCGCTGGCGCAAGGCATCGCCATCGATGTGTGTGTCGCGGCCGCCATGCGGCGCGGTGTGCTCGATGAAACCGAGGCGAAAGGGGTCGGCAAGACCCAGTTCAACCTGCAGGCCCCGTTTCGCCTGAGTGGATTGGGGCAGCTGGCCGAGGCCAGCCTGACCGCAGATCGCTTCGTCCAGTTCTAGGGAGGCTCGATGAGCAAGATTGCCTTTATCTGTCGACGGGGTCCCCACGGCACGGCGAATGGTCGGGAAGGCCTTGATGCCTTGCTGGCGACCTCGGCATTGACCGAATCTCTGGCCCTGTTCCTGATCGGGGACGGGGTGTTGCAACTGGTCAGGGAGCAGTCACCACAGGGGATATTGCAGCGCCACTACGCGCCGACCTTCAAGATGTTGGAACTGTACGATATCGAAGAGGTCTATGTCTGTGCGGCGTCCCTGGCAGAGCGGGGCCTGACAGCCTCGGCTCTGCTGATCCCCGTGACGGTTTTGTCACCTGCCGAGATCCGCCATCAGTGGAACGGTTGTACAACCCACATCAGCTTCTGAGGTCCCCATGATACAGCTGGTATTGAACTCTCCCTTCCTGAGCCAGGATCTGGAGCAGGCGCTGCGTTATCGGGATGCCGAGGATGTGTTGGTGCTGATGCAGGACGCCGTGGTGGCGGCAACAGCCCCGCAATGGTGCGCGCGTTTGGTCGGGATCCCGCTCTATGTGATGGAAGAAGACCTGAAGGCGCGGGGATTGCAGGGCCGGATCGGGATGGAACTCGATATGCTCGGCCTGATCAGGCTGATCGCCGAGCAGGGATCGCCACAGACCTGGGCTGGCTAGTTTCTATTTTTACTCGGTAGCTCAGATGGTTACCACACTCCTGTCAGGATGTCATTTGCCCTTTGGCCGTACGAATTGTATAAATCTTGACTCCCCAGACAACAGGGCATAAAATTTCGCGTCCCCGTATCTGCGGGGAGGATTTTTCACACGTTTATGAAGTCATTATCAGGAGCCTTTTGATGGCAACTATTAACCAGTTGGTTCGCAAGCCACGCATCAAGCTCGTTGTAAAAAGCAACGTGCCGGCGCTGGAAGCGTGCCCTCAGAAGCGTGGCGTATGCACTCGTGTATATACCACCACCCCGAAGAAGCCTAACTCTGCACTGCGTAAAGTGTGCCGTGTACGTCTGACCAACGGCTTCGAAGTCACCTCCTACATCGGCGGTGAAGGTCACAACCTGCAGGAACACTCCGTTGTTCTGATCCGTGGCGGTCGTGTCAAGGATTTGCCAGGTGTTCGTTATCACACCGTTCGTGGTGCGTTGGACTGTGCCGGTGTTAAAGACCGTAAGCAGGCTCGCTCCAAGTATGGCGTGAAGCGTCCTAAAGCTTAATGGTTCTCCGTTAAGTAAGGCCAAACGTTAATTCGTTTCTAGTTAGATAACTTTCTAGTTTTGGGTAATCCCTGAAGTTACGGAGAATTTGAAATGCCAAGACGTCGTGTTGTTGGTCAGCGTAAAATCCTGCCGGATCCTAAGTTCGGATCAGAGCTGCTGGCTAAATTTGTCAACGTAGTAATGGTTGACGGTAAGAAATCTGTTGCAGAAGCCATCGTATATGGCGCCCTGGACATCATTGCCACCAAATCTGGCAAAGAGCACCTGGCCCTGTTCGAAGTCGCTCTGGACAACATCCGTCCGTCCGTCGAGGTTAAATCTCGTCGTGTCGGTGGTGCAACTTATCAGGTACCGGTAGAAGTTCGTCCGGTCCGTCGCAATGCCCTGGCAATGCGCTGGTTGGTTGATGCCGCTCGTAAACGTGGTGAAAAATCAATGGCTCAGCGTTTGGCTGGCGAGCTGCTGGATGCCGCTGACAATAAGGGTTCGTCTGTCAAGAAACGTGAAGACGTTCACCGTATGGCTGAAGCGAACAAGGCCTTCGCTCACTTCCGCTGGTAATCCGCTTGCGCAGGGTCTTTTGGCTCTGCGCACCTTCAGTTATCTAGGGGCACGCTCCTAGTAAGAGGATGACAATGGCTCGTACAACCCCCATTGAGCGTTATCGTAACATCGGTATCTCTGCTCACATCGACGCCGGTAAGACTACCACTACCGAGCGCGTTCTGTTTTATACCGGTGTAAGTCACAAGATCGGTGAAGTTCACGATGGCGCCGCCACCATGGACTGGATGGAACAGGAACAAGAGCGTGGTATCACTATCACCTCCGCCGCGACCACCGCATTCTGGTCCGGTATGGGCAAACAGTTCCAACCGCACCGTATCAACATCATCGATACCCCGGGCCACGTTGACTTTACTATCGAAGTAGAGCGTTCAATGCGTGTTCTGGACGGTGCCGTGATGGTGTACTGTGCCGTAGGTGGCGTACAGCCACAGTCTGAGACCGTATGGCGTCAGGCTAACAAGTACAAGGTTCCCCGTATCGCGTTCGTCAACAAGATGGACCGTACTGGCGCCAACTATCTGCGCTGCGTTGAGCACATCAAGACCCGCCTGAAAGGTAACCCGGTTCCGCTGCAACTGAACATCGGTTCAGAAGAGAACTTCAAGGGCGTTATCGATCTGGTCAAGATGAAAGCCATCAACTGGAGCGAAGCTGACCAGGGCGTATCCTTCGATTACGAAGACGTCCCGGCCGAGCTGCTGGAACAAGCGCAAGAAATGCGCATGACCCTGGTTGAAGCCGCTGCCGAAGCGTCTGAAGACCTGATGGAAAAATACCTGGGTGGTGAAGAACTGACCGAGGAAGAGATCAAGAAAGCTCTTCGTCTGCGTGTTCTGAACAACGAAATCATCCTGGTTACCTGTGGCTCCGCGTTCAAGAACAAGGGCGTACAGGCCATGCTGGATGCCGTGGTTGACTATCTGCCGGCTCCGACCGACGTAGCCGCCATCGACGGTCTGAAGCTGGACGGCGTCACCAAAGACGAGCGTCATGCTTCTGATGAAGAGCCGTTCTCTGCTCTGGCATTCAAGATTGCTACCGACCCGTTCGTAGGCAACCTGACCTTCTTCCGCGTCTACTCCGGTGTAGTTAACTCCGGTGACTCCGTGCTGAACTCTGTCAAAGAGAAGCGCGAGCGTTTTGGCCGTATCGTTCAGATGCACGCCAACAAGCGTGAAGAGATCAAAGAAGTTCGCGCAGGTGATATCGCTGCCGCCATCGGTCTGAAAGACGTGACCACTGGTGACACCCTGTGTGACGAAAAATCACCGATCATCCTCGAGCGTATGGAATTCCCGGAGCCGGTAATCTCCATCGCGGTTGAGCCGAAAACCAAGGCTGACCAAGAGAAGATGGGTCTGGCACTCGGCCGTCTGGCGCAGGAAGATCCGTCTTTCCGCGTATGGACTGACGAAGAATCTGGCCAAACCATCATCGCCGGTATGGGTGAGCTGCACCTGGACATCATCGTTGACCGTATGCGTCGCGAGTTCAAGGTTGAAGCGAACGTAGGTAAGCCGCAGGTTGCCTACCGTGAAACCATTCGTGAAACCGTCAAGGATATCGAAGGTAAGCACGCCAAGCAGTCTGGTGGTCGTGGTCAGTACGGTCACGTCATCATCGACATGTACCCGCTGGAAGCCGGCAAAGCCTATGAGTTCGTTAACGACATCAAGGGCGGCGTGATTCCTGGTGAATACATCCCGGGCGTTGACAAGGGTATCCGTGAGCAGCTGAAATCCGGCCCGCTGGCAGGCTATCCGGTAATGGATCTGGGCGTGCGTCTGCACTACGGTTCTTACCACGATGTCGACTCCTCCGAACTGGCGTTCAAGATCGCAGCTTCCCTGGCCTTCAAGGCTGGTTACATGAAGGCAAGCCCGGTCCTGCTCGAGCCGATCATGAAGGTCGAAGTCGAAACTCCGGAAGATTACATGGGCGACGTTATCGGTGACTTGAACCGTCGTCGTGGCCTGATCGAAGGTATGGAAGACGGCCCGTCCGGCAAGATCGTACGCGCCCTGGTGCCGCTGGCCGAGATGTTCGGTTATGCGACCGCCCTGCGTTCCGCTACCCAAGGTCGTGCTTCCTACGCTATGGAATTTGCTAAGTACTCCGACGCCCCGAACAACGTGGCTCAGGCAGTCATCGAAGAGCGCAAATCCAAGTAATTTATGATTCCCCGCTTACGACGGTAGGCGGGTTTAACCTAGAAGGACTACGTCGTGTCTAAAGAAAAATTTGAGCGTAACAAACCGCACGTAAACGTCGGCACCATCGGCCACGTTGACCACGGTAAAACCACCCTGACCGCCGCCATCACCAACGTGCTGGCCAAGCACTTCGGTGGTAAAGCTTTCGCCTTCGACCAGATCGACAAGGCGCCGGAAGAGCGTGAGCGTGGTATCACCATCAACACCTCCCACGTAGAATACGACACTGCTGCCCGCCACTACGCCCACGTAGATTGCCCGGGTCACGCCGACTACGTTAAGAACATGATCACCGGTGCTGCCCAGATGGACGGCGCGATCCTGGTTGTTGCAGCGACTGACGGCCCGATGCCGCAAACTCGTGAGCACATCCTGCTGGGTCGTCAGGTTGGTATCCCGTACATGATCGTATTCATGAACAAGTGCGACATGGTCGACGACGAAGAGCTGCTCGAGCTGGTCGAAATGGAAGTGCGTGAACTGCTGACCGAATACGACTTCCCGGGTGATGACCTGCCGGTCGTTCGTGGTTCCGCCCTGAAAGCACTGGAAGGCGACGCTGCTTGGGAAGAGAAGATCATCGAGCTGGCTAACCACCTGGATACCTACATCCCGGAGCCGGAGCGTGCAATCGACCTGCCGTTCCTGATGCCTATCGAAGACGTCTTCTCCATCGCTGGCCGTGGTACCGTCGTTACCGGTCGTGTAGAGCGCGGCATCGTCAAGGTTGGTGAGTCTGTAGAAATCGTCGGTATCAAAGATACCGTGACCACCACCTGTACCGGTGTTGAAATGTTCCGCAAACTGCTGGACGAAGGTCGTGCCGGTGAGAACGTTGGCGCGCTGCTGCGTGGCGTGAAGCGTGAAGACGTAGAGCGTGGTCAAGTACTGGCCAAGCCGGGCTCCATCAAGCCGCACACCAAGTTCGAATCTGAAGTGTACGTGCTGTCCAAAGAAGAAGGTGGTCGTCATACTCCGTTCTTCAAGGGCTACCGTCCTCAGTTCTACTTCCGTACTACCGACGTGACCGGTACCATCGAACTGCCGGAAGGCGTTGAAATGGTAATGCCAGGCGACAACATCAAAATGGTTGTTACCCTGATAGCGCCGATCGCGATGGACGACGGCCTGCGTTTCGCTATCCGTGAAGGTGGCCGTACCGTAGGTGCTGGTGTTGTAGCTAGCGTAATCGCTTAATCGATTCGTTATATGCACACATAAAGGGGTGGCTTCGGCCACCCCTTTTACTTTTTGGGCTTTATATGGCCTGTGAGATACTGTGCGAAACATTGATAGAGGTAGTCCCCGTGAGCAAGCCCGCCATTTTTCTGGATCGTGATGGTGTCATCAACGAAGACACCGGCTATGTCAGCCAGGTCGATGACTTCCACTTCCTGCCTGGTGTCATCGAAGCCCTGCAATTGTTGAAGAAGAAAGGTTACCTGCTGGTTGTGGTCACCAATCAGTCGGGCATCGCCCGCGGTTATTTCAGTGAAGATGACTTCATTAATCTGACCGAGTGGATGGACTGGTCGCTGGCCGATCGGGATGTGGATCTGGATGGCATCTACTTCTGTCCCCATCACCCGGATCACGGCTTGCCCTGTGATTGCCGTAAGCCTGGACCTGGCATGTTGTTGCTGGCACAACAGGAGCTGGGTATCGACATGAGTCGTTCCTATATGGTGGGTGACAAACCTTCCGACTTGAAAGCGGCAGCCAATGCCAAGGTCGGTCATAAAGTCATGGTGCGTACCGGCAAGCCGATCACCGATGCTGGTATCGCATTGGCCGATGCCATCCATGACAATCTGCAGGATTTTGCTATCTCGGTGCCTGCAGCAGGCTGATTTCGTGCGCTTAATATGCAGTTTGGTGGCTTTGTAAGCTAACGGTCGACGAAAGCCATCTTTTTGCAATTAAGCACTTGCCAGAACGTTTCAACTCCCTATAATGCGCCTCCATCGACAGGGCAAGCGGCAACGCAGCTAAGCCAGTCGGTGCCTCGAAAAGCCTCTGAAAATAAGGCTTGACTCGAGAAGGCGGTTGAGTAGAATGCCACTCCCGCAGCAGCCAAAAGCTGCGTCGCTCTTTAACAATTTGAATCAAGCAATCT
>NZ_JAKZFK010000016.1:0-102699 GCF_022549315.1 Aeromonas sp. MR16
GGGATATCAGTTACTACCTGATGGATTACTACAACTGGCGGCGTCCCCATCAACACAATGACGGGATCGCGCCAGCAAAAGCCGAGGATCGGCCTAACCAAGTGTCCGGATTTAGTTGACCACTACAATATGCTGAGTCCTGAGTCCTAAGTCCTAAGTCCTAAGTCCTAAGTCCTAAGTCCTCACTCAGAATCATTCACACAACGCTTATGCTGCGCCCATAAAAAAACCGGCCTGTTGGCCGGTTTTTCATTGTTGCTGTGTACGCGGCGGGATTACCCCAGACGCACGCGCGCGTTTCTGAACATCCGCATCCAGGCACCGTCCTCGCCCCAGTTGTCCGGGTGCCAGGAGTTGGCCACTGTGCGGAACACCCGCTCCGGGTGCGGCATCATGATGGTGGCACGACCGTCAACGGTGGTGACCGCGGTGATGCCGTCCGGTGCGCCGTTCGGGTTGGCCGGGTACTGTTCGGTAACCTGACCACGGTTGTCCACGAAGCGCAGACCCACCAGGTTGCTCCCTTGCAAGGCGGCCAGATGGGCGGCATCGCGCACCTCCACTCGCCCTTCCCCGTGGGAGACGGCGATGGGCATGACAGAGCCGGCCATGCCCGCGAAGAAGGCGGACGGGGAGTCCTGTACCTGCACCAGGCTGAAGCGCGCCTCGAAGCGCTCGGAGCGGTTGCGCACGAAGCGCGGCCAGAGCGTGGCACCCGGGATGAGGTCACGCAGGTTGGACATCATCTGGCAACCGTTGCAGACGCCAAGGGAGAGCGTATCACCGCGCTCGAAGAAGCGCTGGAACTGCTCGCGAGCACCGTCGTTGAACAGGATGGACTTGGCCCAGCCCTCGCCAGCCCCCAGCACGTCGCCGTAGGAGAAGCCACCACAGGCCACCAGGGTCTGGAACTGATCCAGCTTGATGCGGCCGCTGAGGATATCGCTCATATGCACGTCGACGGCGGTGAAGCCGGCGCGATCGAACGCCGCCGCCATCTCCACGTGGGAGTTGACTCCCTGCTCGCGCAGCACCGCCAGCCGTGGGGAGACCCCGCGGGCGATGTAGGGGGCAGCCACGTCTTCACTCGGGTTGAAGCTCAAGCTGGCGTGCAGACCCGGGTCGGTCGCATCCTGACGAGCGGCGTGTTCCTGATCCGCGCACTCGGGGTTGTCCCGCAGGCGCTGCATCTGCCAGCTGGTCTCGCCCCAGAGGCTACGCAGGGCGGTGCGGCTGGCGCGATAGACCTCTGTACCTGCGCGCTGCAGGGTGATGAGATCCCCCTCGCGCACAGTCCCCAGCACGTGGGAGCAGGCGGCCAAGCCATGGCCGGCCAGCAGGGTCAGCACGGCTTCTTTATCGTCGCGGCGCACCTGAATGACGGCACCCAGCTCCTCGTTGAACAGCGCCGGCAGCAGCTCGCCGCCGATGCGATCGAGCTGGATGTCGAGACCGCAGTGACCGGCGAAGGCCATCTCGGTCAGGGTGACGAAGAGACCGCCGTCGGATCTGTCGTGGTAGGCGATGAGTTTGCGGTCCGCCACCAGCGCCTGGATGGCGTTGAAGAAGCCCTTGAGCTGGACCGGATTGTCGAGATCCGGCGCGCTGTCGCCGAGCTGACGATAGACCTGGGCCAGGGCCGAGGCGCCGAGACGCTGCTTGCCATTGCCAAGGTCAATGAGGATAAGGTCGGTCTCACCGAGATCGGTACGCAACTGCGGGGTGACGGTGTTGCGCACATCCTCCACTCGGGCGAAGGCGGTGATCAGCAGGGAGAGCGGCGAGGTGACGCTACGCTCCTCACCCTCTTGTTGCCAGCGGGTCTTCATGGACATGGAGTCCTTGCCGACCGGGATGGTGATGCCAAGGGCCGGGCAGAGCTCCTCGCCCACCGCCTTGACCGCCTCATAGAGGCCGGCGTCTTCCCCCGGGTGACCGGCGGCGGCCATCCAGTTGGCGGAGAGCTTGACCCGCTTGAGGGAACCGATGTGGGCCGGCGCCAGGTTGGTCAGCGCCTCGGCCACCGCCATGCGGGCGGAGGCGGCGTGGGAGAGCAGCGCCACCGGGGTGCGCTCGCCCATGGACATGGCTTCGCCGTGATAGCTGTCGTAGGTGGCGGCGGTGACCGCGCAATCGGCCACCGGGATCTGCCAGGGACCGACCATCTGATCGCGGTTGACCAGGCCGGTCACGCTGCGATCGCCGATGGTGATGAGGAAGGATTTCTCCGCCACGGTCGGCAGGCGCAGCACCCGCTCGGCCGCCTCGCTCAGGGTGATGCCGTCCAGCTGCAGCGCCTTGCCCTGGGCCGGCAGGCTGGCGACGTCGCGGTGCATCTTGGGCGCCTTGCCGAGCAGCACGTCCAGCGGCAGATCGATGGGCTGATTGTCAAAATGCGCATCGCTGAGGGTCAGATGCTTCTCTTCGGTGGCGGTGCCGATGACGGCATAAGGCGCCCGTTCTCGCTCGCACAGCGCCTTGAACTGGGGCAGCTTGTCCTGGGCCACCGCCAGCACGTAACGCTCCTGGGATTCGTTGCACCAGATCTCGAGGGGGCTCATGCCCGGCTCGTCGCACTGGATGGCGCGCAAGTCGAACTTGCCACCGCGCTCGCCGTCGTTGACCAGCTCAGGCATGGCGTTGGAGAGGCCGCCGGCGCCCACGTCGTGGATGAAGACGATGGGGTTGTCATCGCCCAGCTGCCAGCATCTGTCGATCACTTCCTGACAGCGGCGCTCCATCTCGGGGTTGTCCCGCTGCACCGAGGCGAAGTCCAGATCCTCGGCGGACTGGCCGGAGGCCATGGAGGAGGCGGCACCGCCACCAAGGCCGATGTTCATGGCCGGGCCACCCAGAACTATGAGGGCGGCTCCCACCGGGATCTCCCCCTTCTGGACGTGCTCGGTGCGGATGTTGCCGATACCGCCCGCCAGCATGATGGGCTTGTGATAGCCACGCACCTCGACGCCGTTGTGGCTAGGTACCTGCTCTTCGAAGGTACGGAAGTAACCGAGAATGGCCGGACGGCCGAATTCGTTGTTGAAGGCGGCGCCACCGAGCGGCCCCTCCTGCATGATGTCAAAGGCGCTGACGATGCGGCTGGGTTTGCCGAAATCCTGCTCCCAGGGCTGCTCGAAGCCGGGGATGCGCAGGTTGGATACGGAGAAGCCCACCAGACCCGCCTTGGGCTTGGCGCCACGGCCGGTCGCGCCTTCGTCACGGATCTCACCACCGGAGCCGGTAGCCGCCCCCGGGAAGGGAGAGATGGCGGTCGGGTGGTTGTGGGTCTCCACCTTCATCAGGATGTCGACCCGCTCCTGGTGGTACTGATACTCACCGCTGGCGGGGCTCGGGAAGAAGCGGCCACCTTCGCTGCCTTCCATCACGGCGGCGTTGTCTTTATAGGCAGACAGGACATGGTCTGGCGTCTGCTCGAAGGTGTTCTTGATCATCTTGAACAGCGACTTGGGTTGCTGCTCACCGTCTATGGTCCAGTCGGCGTTGAAGATCTTGTGACGGCAGTGCTCGGAGTTCGCCTGGGCAAACATGTAGAGCTCGATGTCGTTCGGATTGCGGCCAAGTCGGGTGAAGTTCTCGACCAGATAGTCGATTTCGTCTTCGGCCAGGGCCAGACCCAGACTGATGTTGGCAGAGGCCAGGGCGGCGCGCCCTCCCCCCAGCACATCGACCTGAGTGAAGGGGCGTGGCGTCTGGTGCGAGAACAGGGCACTCGCCTGGCTCATCTCGCCAAACACCACCTCCATCATGCGATCGTGCAGCAGCGCCATCACCTCGGCCCGCTGGCCTTCGGTCAAGTCAGCCTTGGGCTGCAGGTAATAGGCGATGCCGCGCTCCAGCCGCTTGACCTGGTTCAGGCCGCAGTTGTGGGCAATGTCGGTTGCTTTGGAAGACCAGGGGGAGATAGTGCCGGGACGGGGGGTAACGAGAAACAGCTGACCGCTGGGGGTGTGTTCTGGGATGGTCGGGCCGTAGCGCAAGAGCTGGCCCAAGGTCGCTCGCTCCGGTGGCGACAAGGGGCTTGAAAGCTCGGCGAAGTGCACATATTCGGCATAGACGCTCTCTATCTCGACTCCTCTCTGCGCACAGCTTTGCAGCAGCTTGTGGACACGAAACTCAGACAGTGCAGGGGCACCACGCAAGATTTCCATATACCTTTCTCACCAAGTTTTAGAGTGTGGGGGGATTTGAGACGCGCGTATTATAGGGATCAGGCCGATAACGGACAAACGTTTTTCTCATCTAGCGCGATGTGACTCGCCCCACACTCTCTGGTATAAAGGAGCCTCTTTTTTGACAAATGCCGATTTTTTCAACAAGGGTACTCACCTACTTGCGCTGCATTTTTCGACTGTGTATCGGGATGCTGTTGACGCTGGCCCTCGCCGGTTGTGACTTCTACTCCCCCTCCAGCCAGCTGGAGCAGATCCGCCAGCGTGGCGAGATCCGGGTTGGCACCCTCTATGGGCCGACCTCTTATTACCAGCGTGACGACGTCGCCCAGGGCTTCGATTACGAGCTGGCGAAAGACTATGCCGACTGGTTGGGGGTCAAGCTGACCATAGTCCCCACCTACAGCACTGCCGAGCTGGTGGAGTTGCTTGAGAAGAAGAAACTGGATATCGCGGCCGCCGCCATCGTGGTGACACCGGAGCGGCGCAAGCTGTTTCGCTTCGGTCCTGGCTTCTACCAGGTCTCCCCCAAGCTGGTCTATCGCAACGGCTCCCCCAGACCTAAGGATCTCGGCGATCTCAAGGGCACCATAGTGGTACCCGCCGGCTCCACCGGCGAGGATCTGATGAAGGAGCTCAGCAAGCAAAACCCCAAGCTGAACTGGAGCGTCAACCGAAACGCGGACGTGGAGGAGCTGCTCAAGCAAGTCGTCGACGGCAAGGTGGACTACACGGTGGTGCAGGACACCGTGCTGGCCCGCACCCAGCGCTACTATCCCGAGCTCACCGAGGGGCTGACGCTGGCCAAGAAGCAAGCCGTGGCCTGGGCCATGACCAAGCTGCCCGATGACAGCCTCTACGCCAGCATCATCGACTTCTTCGGTCAGCGTTTCATGGATGGCTCCATCGCCAAGCTGGACGAGAAGTACTTCGGCCATGTGCAGAACTTCGATTTTGTCGATACCCGCACCTTTCTGCAGCGGGCCAAGAGCCTGCTGCCCAAGTATCAGGAGCTGTTCCAGACCCACGCCAAGGAGATCGACTGGCGCCTGCTGGCCGCCATCAGCTATCAGGAGTCCCACTGGGACCCACAGGCAAAATCCTACACCGGGGTGCGCGGCATGATGATGCTGACCGAGCCCACCGCCAAGGCGATGGGGGTCAGTGACAGAACCCACCCGGAGGAGAGCATCAAGGGCGGCGCCCGTTATCTGCAGGAGATGATGGAGAAGGTGCCGGACTCGGTGCCGGATGACGAGAAGGTGTGGTTCGCCCTCACCGCCTACAACATCGGTTATGGCCACATGATGGATGCCCGCCGCCTGACCAAGGATCTGGGCAAGAATCCCGATGCCTGGAGCGACGTGAAGGAAGTGCTGCCGTTGCTGCAACAGTCTCGTTGGCATCGCAAGGTGCGCTACGGCTACGCCCGGGGCGGCGAGGCGCGCAACTACGTCAACAACGTTCGCCAGTATTACCAGAGCCTGCTCTGGCTCGACAACGAGCAGCGCAAGGCCCATCGCCGGGAAGAGCTGGACGAGGATGACAACAGCGAGCCGAGCGCCACGGATGAACGCCCCACCATCATTGCCGAGGTGGTCAAGCAGATCATTCCCTGAGAACCTGTTCACGATCTGTGACGAGAGGTCGGAAGCAAGGTAAAGAGCAGCGCAGGAACCGGAGTGTATATGGATACATGAGCACTCTTTACCCCACATAAGCGAGCAGCACAGGAGCCTTGATCACGGCCTCGCAGTAAGATCATGAACAGGTTCTGAGGCCGACCCGGGTTTGTTTTCAGAGGGGAGGATCTGTTACCATCCTCCCAGACCTGTGACTGTCCGGGACGTGCGTATCGCAATATTTTCACCCACTTGCGATGCCGAAAGCAGAATGCACCGACGCACCCTCGACAGCGCCAGGATGACCAGGGAGGAAACAAGATGAGAACACGCAGAAGAGCCACGCTGACCAGGAAGAGCAAGTGTGCCTGGAGCCCCAGACGCAAGCTCAAGCTCAACGACATGAAACGCAAGATATGGCGCAGGAATCGCTCCTACACCCTGTTGATTGCAGAGCACACAGAATAAACCCGGCCAAGGCCGGGTTTTTTAATGCCTCATTATTGCGCCGCCTGCGCCGTCACCTCGAACGCGACCGCACGCTTGGAGACCAGGCTGTTGCAGTGGTTGCAGAAGTAATCCACGGCGCCGCAGGCCTTGAGCCGCTCAAGCTCCTGCTCACAGGTCGGGCACAGGGCCCGGATCCGGTAGCGAGCCTGACACTGCGGGCAGCTCGTCTCGCGGCTGCGGCTATCGAGCGCGGCGCTGCAGGCCGGGCAAATCAAGGGGTTCATACTGGACTCCTCTCATTGGGGCAGATCAAGGCAGCATAACCTCCTTTCTCCATCCCGTTTACCAGAAAAAACGGCTGCCACAGGCAGCCGTATTCGCTTATTTCTTGGTCTTGTTTCGCGCCTTGAGCAGGCGATCCCGTTGCCGCTCCTGGCTCAGGGTCAGGGTATTCTTCCTGCCCTCGAACGGGTTGGCCGACTCCTGGAATTCGACCCGGATCGGGGTACCCATGATCTTCAGCGACTTGCGGAAGTAGTTCATGAGATAGCGCTTGTAGGAATCCGGCAGATCGTTCAACTGGTTGCCGTGGATCACGATGCGCGGCGGGTTGTAGCCACCGGCGTGAGCATACTTCAGCTTGACCCGGCGACCGTTCACCATGGGCGGCTGGTGGTCTTCCTGCGCCATCTGCATGATGCGGGTCAGCATGGCGGTACTGGTCCGACGAGTCGCGGACTGGTACGCCTCCTGGATGGATTCGAACAGGTGGCCAACGCCGCTGCCGTGCAGGGCGGAGATGAAGTGCACCCGGGCGAAGTCGATGAAGCCCAGACGGCGGTCCAGCTCGTTCTTGACATCCTCTTTGATCTTCTGATCCAGACCGTCCCACTTGTTCACCACCAGCACCACGGAGCGGCCGGAGTTGAGCACGAAGCCCAGGATGCTCAGGTCCTGATCCGTGATGGTCTCGCGAGCGTCGATCACCAGCAGGCAGACGTTGGCATCTTCGATGGCCTTGAGGGTCTTGATGACGGAGAACTTCTCCACCGTCTCATGGACTTTGCCGCGACGACGCACACCGGCGGTATCGATGATCACGTACTTCTGCTCGTCGCGCTCCATGGGAATGTAGACGGAGTCGCGGGTAGTGCCCGGCATGTCATAAACGATGACGCGGTCTTCACCCAGCATGCGGTTGGTCAGGGTCGATTTGCCGACGTTGGGACGACCGACGATGGCGAACTTGATGGGCAAGTCGGCGAACGGCGTCTCCTTGGTATCTTCCCGGGTGTCGAGCTCACCGGCGGCCACCATGCGCAGCAAGGCTTCTTCGTCGAAGTCCTCATCCAGTTCGTGTTGCGCATCCTCTTCGTCACCCGCCGCCGCTTCGACCAGCTCTTCCAGGTGGGGAGCCAGGGCCAGCTCCAGCAGGCTCAGCACGCCACGGCCGTGGGCCGCCGCGATCTGGTAGACCTCGCCCAGTGCCAGCGCATAGAACTCGGACACGGCGGAGTCGCCATCGATGCCGTCGGTCTTGTTGGCAACCAGGAATACTTTCTTGTGGGTCTTGCGCAGGTGCTCGGCGATGGCCTGATCCGCGGCAGTCAAGCCCGCGCGCGCATCCACCATGAACAGCACCACATCGGCTTCTTCAATGGCCAGCAGGGATTGCTCGGCCATCTTCAGCTCGATCCCCTCTTCACTGCCATCGATACCGCCGGTATCGACCACGATAAATTCCAGCTCGCCCAACTTCGCCTGGCCATATTTGCGATCCCGGGTCAGGCCGGGGAAATCGGCGACCAGGGCATCCCGGGTACGGGTCAGGCGGTTAAACAGGGTGGATTTCCCCACATTGGGGCGGCCCACCAGGGCTACTACAGGAGTCATAAAAGCCTCATTCTCAAGACGACAAAGGCTCCGGGTCCGAAGACCAGGAGCCGGATATTCAGATTGATGGGTGATCAGGGACGCGCGAGCGCGTACAACTTGCCACCACGGCTCTGCACATACAGGGTGTCACCGTCCACCAGAGGGGCGGCGTAGAGACCACTGCTATCGAGCTGCTGCATGGACTTGATGGTACCGTCGGTACGATCCAGCCAATACAGGTAACCTTCCACATCGCCGACCACCACGTAGTCGCCAAGGACGACAGGGGCGGTCACCGACCGGTTTTCCAGCTGGGTGTTGGACCACAGCTCCAGACCGTTACGACGATCCACCGCGAACAGGTGACCACGGCTGTCGGTCAGCACGATGGCGTTGCCGGTCACCGCCATGTCGCGGTAGCCGGAATACTTGCGCTTCCACACCTCGTCACCGGTCATCAGCTTGCGCGCCATCAACTGCCCATTGTAGGCAATGGCATAGAGCTCATCGCCAGCGATGAGCGGGGCTGCATCCACGTCCACCATGCGATCCAGCTCGGTCGCACCGCGCGGATCCGCCACCTTGGACTGACGCACCGGCTGACCGTTGCTCAGCAGGGCGATACCCACCTTGCCATCGGCACGGCCGTAGATCACGGCGCCGTTGGTGATAACGGGGGCGCCGGCACTGCGCAGGGTCAGCGGCGGCTGCTCTTCGCTGAGGGACCACTGTTGCTTGCCTTCATCGGTATCGAGGGCGATCAGCCGGCCCGAGGTGGTCAATACCACCACCCGGCCATCCTCGACGGCGGGGCTGGCGACCACTTCACCCGGCACATTGGTCTGCCACAGCACTTCCCCGTTTGCCTCATTCAGGGCGTAGACCACCCCGTTCTCGGAACCGAGGAACAGCTTGCCGTAACGGGACACCAGGCCACCGGAGAGGCGGGCGCTGCGCTTGTCGGCGTTGACCGGCAGGTCTGCCAGGTCCACGCTCCACAGCACCTTGCCGCTGGCACGATCGAAGGCGGTCACATCCCCATCCCGCGCGGCGGCATAAACGTGATCCTCTTCCACCACCGGCTGCAGCTGGGAGTAGAAGTCACCTATGCCATCGCCAACGGAGGAAGACCAGCGGGTCTCTGCGCTGAAGCTGGAGGTGACCACCGGCAGCGCTGCCATCGGGGTCAGGTCTTCTTCCGAGCTGAACAGGGAGCACCCCTGCAAAGCCAGGGCGACGGCGGCGCCCAGCGCCATTCGCTTGTAGCTGTTACGCATCTGGTGCCTCATTTGCAGTCACGGCTGGCAGCGCCAGATCGTCCATCTTCAGCTTGAGTTCGCTGCTCGCCTGCAGACCGCCGGCATCGGCCGCCGCCTGATAGGCATCGCGCGCCTCTTCCGGCTTGCCCTGCTTGAGCAGCACGTCGCCACGGGCTTCCGCGACCTGAGCCTTGAAGGCCTCGTTGTTGATCTTGGCAAGCTGGGCCAGGGCCTCGTCGGCCTTGCCCTGATCGTTGAGCACGCGGGCCAGACGCAAAGCGGCGATGGGGCGAATGCTCTCATCCCCATTGGTGGCAACCTGGGTCAGCTGCTCGGCAGCCAGATCCAGCTTGTTGGCCTTGACCGCGGCCGCGGCCAGCTGCAAGGCGGCCAGTTCGGCGTAGGAGTCACCCTGGTGAGCGCTGATGAAGCTCTTGGCCTGCTCCAGCGCGGCGTCATCACCCTTGGCCAGCTGCGCGGTCACCTCGTTGTAAGCCGCGGAGGCGGTCTCCTGGCCAACCTGCTGCTGCTCGTTGTAATAACGCCAGCCAAAGAGGCCGACCAGACCGATCACAGTCCCTGCAAGCACCGAGGTCCCGTTCTCTTTCCACCAGCTCTTGATGACCTCAACCTGTTGTTCTTCGGTGGTATAAACTTCCACAGCTTATTCTCCTTTAGCTGCCAGCAGGGCGATGGCGGCATCGACCGAGATGGTCTGTTGCTCGGCCTGGCCACGCAAATATTTGAGGGTGATCTCCCCGTTTTGCACCTCGGTCTCACCGAGGATCAGGGCAATGGCCGCGCCGCTCTTGTCGGCACGCTTGAGTTGTTTCTTGAAGTTGCCACCACCGCAGTGGCTCATCAGGCGCATGTCCGGCAGCGCATCACGCAGCCGTTCGGCCAGCTGGAAGCCGGCTTGCTCGGTCCCCTCGCCCACCATGCACAGGTAGACATCCACCGCCGGGCGGATGTCGGCATTGAGCTCTAGGGTTTCCAGCATCAGCACCAGTCGCTCCATGCCCATGGCGAAGCCCACTGCGGGGGTCGGTTGACCGCCGAGCTGCTCCACCAAGCCATCGTAACGACCACCGGCCAGGACCGTGCCCTGGGCACCCAGGCTGTTGGTGACCCACTCGAACACGGTGAGGTTGTAGTAATCGAGACCGCGCACCAGCCGCTCGTTCACCTCGAACTGGATGCCAGCGGAGGTCAGCAGAGCCTTGAGTCCCTCGAAGTGCGCCAGGCTCTCTTCCCCGAGGTGATCGAACAGACGCGGCGCATTGACCAGAATGGCCTGCACCTTCTCGTCTTTGGAGTCGAGCACCCGCAGCGGATTGCTGTACATGCGGCGCTGGCTCTCTTCGTCCAGCTGATCCTTGTACTGCTCCAGATAAGCCACCAGCGCATCGCGGTAGGCGGCACGCTCCTCAGTCTGGCCCAGGGTGTTGAGCTGCAGGGTGACGTGATCGCTGATGCCGAACAGGCGCCACAGACGGTGGGTCAGCATGATGAGCTCGGCGTCGATGTCCGGCCCGTTGATGCCAAACAGCTCGACCCCGAACTGGTGGAACTGGCGATAACGGCCCTTCTGGGGACGCTCGTGACGGAACATGGGACCCATGTACCACATCCGGCGTTCCTGGTTGTAGAGCAAGCCGTGCTCGATGCCGGCACGCACGCAGCTGGCGGTCCCTTCAGGGCGCAGGCTCAGGCTGTCGCCGTTGCGATCATCGAAGCTGTACATCTCTTTTTCGACCACGTCGGTCACTTCACCGATGGCCCGTTTGAACAGATGAGTCTGCTCGACGATGGGCATGCGCACTTCGCTGTAGCCATAGTTGGCCACGACCTGGCGCAGGACCTGTTCCACTTTCTGCCATACCGGGCTCTGCTCCGGCAGGCAATCATTCATACCGCGAATCGCTTGGATCTGTTTTGCCACGTTGATACTCGAGAAAAAGACGTGAAATTTGGCCGCATTATAGGGATTTTCGGCCCCAAGGTAAAATCAGGGTGGCCGGATGCGGGATGTAAAATCAACTACCTAAAGCCGGGGCCACCCTCGGTGGCCCCGCTGTTGTTCAATGTTTCGCGGCTCAACCCTTGTCCAGGGCGATCTGGTTGGCCGGATCCAGCATGGCTGCCCGGGCGCGAATGCGGCGCTCCAGGATCGGGATGAGATCCTTGTTGTCGAGCCGGTCGACCCGCTGGCCCCCTTCGTAGAAGGCGCTCTTGTTGGCCGCCCCGGCCAGTCCCAGATCCGAGACCAGGGCCTCGCCCGGGCCATTGACCACACAGCCGATAATAGAGACATCCATCGGGGTGATGATGTCTTCCAGCCGCTCTTCCAGGGCGTTCACCGTACTTATCACGTCGAATTCCTGGCGGGAACAGGAGGGGCAGGCGATGAAGTTGATACCACGGGAGCGAATACGCAGGGACTTCAGGATGTCAAAGCCCACCTTCACCTCTTCCACCGGGTCGGCGGCCAGCGAGATGCGGATGGTGTCACCGATGCCATCGACCAGCAGCATGCCAAGGCCAATCGCTGATTTCACCGCGCCGGCACGGAATCCACCCGCCTCGGTGATACCGAGGTGCAGGGGCTGATCGATCTGCTTGGCCAGCAGGCGATAGGCACCCACGGCCAGGAAGACGTCGGACGCCTTGACGCTCACCTTGAAGTTGTCGAAGTTGAGGCGATCCAGGTAATCCACGTGGCGCATGGCTGATTCGAGCAAGGCCTCGGGGGTCGGCTCACCATATTTTTCCTGGATGTCCCGCTCCAGGGAGCCGCCGTTGACGCCGATGCGGATAGGAATGTTGTAATGGCGCGCACAGTCGACCACGGCACGCACCCGCTCTTCGTTGCCGATGTTGCCCGGGTTGATGCGCAGGCAGTCAGCCCCGTACTCGGCCACTTTCAGGGCGATGCGGTAATCGAAGTGGATGTCGGCGACGATGGGGATGCGCGTCTGTTGCTTGATGAGCTTGAAGGCTTCGGCCGCCTCCATGGTCGGCACCGAGACCCGGACTATGTCCGCCCCCACCCGCTCGATCCGCTGGATCTGCTCGACGGTGGCGGTCACGTCCGTGGTCTTGGTGTTGGTCATGGTCTGTACCGTGATGGGAGCATCGCCCCCAACCGGTACATTGCCGACCATGATCTGCCTGGATTTGCGACGAATAATGGGGGATTCGTGAGCGGACATGGCGGACAGATTACTCCTGCGGCAGTGAGAAGCGAGCAGTCCGGCCGTTGTTGTAACGGCTCATGTCAAAGGACTTGCCCTTGTATTCGAGGTTGACCGCCATGGGCGCGCCAACGGTGAATTTGAGTGGCTCGGGTCCTTCCAGCACAAGTACGTCGTTCGCCTTCTTCAGACCGCTGAACAGGGTCTTGCCGTTGGCATCCTTGACATCCAGCCAGCAGTCGGCAGTGAAGCTCAACTTGAGCTGGGGCACCATGGCTGGCTCGTCGGTGGCGGCAGCCTCGGTTGGCGCAGTCGCGACGGATGCAGAGGCATCGTTCGCCACGGCGCCACTGACGGCGGGCAGCGGTTGTGCGGTCGCAGCAGACTCGCTCACCACGGGTTCGAGCACGGTGGGCGCGGCATCGGAGACAGCAGGCAGCGCCGGATCGACGACATCCACGGCTGGCGCGGCATTGGCAACGGAGAGGCTGTCGGTCGCCCCCATCTCGGTCGCCGCCAGGGCCTCCTCACCGGCGGAGCGACGGGCCGTGCTCTGCCACCACCAGGCGATGGAGAGCGCGATCAGCACCAGGATCACCAACCAGGTCACCACCTTGAGCCGACTGTCGTTGGCTTGCTGGCGGGAGCGGCGGGAGAAGCTCTGCATGTCGATGTTGTCGGGCGGCGTCAATCCCAGCTTGTCGTAAGCGGCGAGAATGGTCTCTTCCGGAATACCGACCAGCTTGGCATAGGCGCGCAGATAGCCGCGAATGAAGGTGTGAGACGTATTCTTGTCGTAGGTATCCGCCTCGATGGCGGCGATCAGGGTCAGACGAAGGTGAATGCGGGACGCAACCTGCTCACGTGTCCAGCCGAGCTGCTCACGGGCGTTACGCAGCAGTTGGCCTGGGCCCACTGCCTGGGAGTCGTCTTGGAAATCGTGTGGCTGTTCAGTAGTCATTGGCTAAGTAACGCTTGGCTTGTTGCGAAGTGGGATATTGCCTTACCAGCTCTGTCCCGAATTGGTGTAATAGTGCCGGCTTGTCCATGGCTTGCGCCAGCCGTAGCCTCAACCAGAGGCTATCTTCGTTTTCGTCTGCCACCTCGGCATAACGAACGAGGTAGGACTGCACATCAGGCAGCTTGCCATCTTTCATGGAAAGCTCGGCCATGTCCAGCAATAACCCCGGATTGCGGGGATTATACCCCAAGGCCAGACGATAGTACTCGCTCGCCTGCTCATTTCTGTGATTTTGCAGGGCGCAGAGCGCCGCATTCTCGTAGGTATCGGCGATCTTGACGTAATTGGGCTGGCTGACGGCCTGCAGGAACGCCTTGTCCGCTTCATCGAAGCGGCCCCGGTTGCAGAGGAAGGCACCGTAGTTGTTCATTGCGTCAGCATTGGTCGGGTCTATCTCCAGCGCTTTCTTGTAGTTCGCTTCGGATGCCTTGAAATCCCCTACGTGCTGATAGAAATAGGCAAAGCCAATGTAGACTTGGGAATTGCTCGGATCGTACTTCAGGGCACGGTCAAGATTGAACTTGGCCTGCTCGGCATTGCCCTGACGCAGATATTGAAGACCCAGATCGAGGCGGGTTTGGGCCGCCGCCTTGAGATCGGGTCCCACTTCACGCTGGGTCGAATTCTGACCCGCGTAAGTGGTTTCGGTAACACAGCCGGGCAGTGCGCAAAGCGCCGCTACCATGATCAATGTATGTGTATTCATTCCCTGACTATACAATGGCTTAGCACGTTAAACCATTTTGACGGAAATCCCGCTCTGTTGCATCCGATTTTTCATGGTGCGCTTGGTGCGGTCGATCACCTCCCCCACCAGCTGACCACAGGCCGCATCGATGTCTTCACCGCGGGTCTTGCGGACGATGACGGTGAAGCCGTACTCCATCAGCACCTTGGAGAAACGGTCGATGCGACTGTTGCTCGGCTTGCCAAACGGATTGCCCGGGAAGGGGTTGAACGGGATCAGATTGATCTTGCAGGGGGTGTCTTTGAGCACCTTGGCCAGTTCGTGGGCCTGCTGCATATCGTCATTGATATGATCGAGCAGCACATACTCCACTGTCACACGGCCACCGTTGGCGTTGGACTTGGCGAGATAACGACGCACACCGGCGAGGAAGGCCTCGATGTTGTACTTGTCGTTGATCGGCATGATCTGGGAGCGCAACTCGTCGTTCGGCGCGTGCAGGGAGATGGCCAGGGCCACGTCGATCTGATCACCCAGCATGTCCAGCGCAGGGACCACACCCGAGGTGGAGAGGGTGACGCGACGCTTGGAGATGCTGAAGCCGAAGTCATCCATCATCAGGCTCATGGCCGGCACCACGTTGGCCAGGTTGAGCAGCGGCTCGCCCATGCCCATCATCACCACGTTGGTGATGGGGCGCTTGCCACCGACGACCTTGGCGGCGCGCCAGACCTGGCCGATGATCTCGGAGACTTTCAGGTTACGGTTGAAGCCTTGCTGCGCCGTAGAGCAGAAGGTACAGGCCAGGGCACAGCCCACCTGGGAGGAGACGCACAGGGTCGCACGGTCCGCCTCCGGGATGTAGACGGTCTCCACTTCCTGATCGCCCACCTGCAGGGCCCACTTGATGGTGCCATCGGAGGAACGCTGCTCGCGGCTGATCTCCGGGGCACGGATCTCGGCGATCTCCTTGAGGCGCTCACGCAACGCCTTGTTGACGTTGCTCATCTGATCGAAGTCATCACAACCGTTGTGGTAGATCCACTTCATTATCTGATCTGCCCGGAACGGCTTCTCGCCCAATTCGACGAAGAAGGCACGCATGGCATCCCGATCGAGATCCAGCAGGTTGGTTTTTGTTTCGCTCATCAGGGGCCTCGGCTCACACACTTCATAAATTTATTGGCTGACCTACGTCAGGGGGCGGCATTGTACAAATAATGGGTCTGCCTTTCCACCTGGAGAATAAGGGGAGATAGGCCAAAAGACCAAAAAACAAAAGGGAGCCGAGGCTCCCTTGGTGATCACCGGGTGAAAATCAGCCGCGCGGGCAGATCTCGTCGTCGGAGAAGAAGTAGGCAATTTCGCGGGCGGCAGAGGCCGGGGCGTCGGAGCCGTGCACGGCGTTGCGATCGATGCTCTCGGCGTAGCAGGAACGCAGGGTACCGGCCAGGGCTTCTTTCGGGTTGGTGGCGCCCATGATCTCGCGATGACGGCGAATGGCCTCTTCCCCTTCCAGCACCTGTACCATGACAGGGCCTGAGGTCATGAAGGCGACCAGACCGTCATAGAAAGGCTTGCCCTGGTGCTCGGCGTAGAAGCCGGCGGCCTGTTCGCTGCTCAGGTGCAGCATCTTGGCGGCGACCACTTTCAGGCCGGCGCTCTCGAAGCGACCGTAGATGGCACCGATCAGGTTCTTGCTGACGGCATCCGGCTTGACGATAGAGAAGGTACGTTCGATAGCCATTGAGTTCTTTCCTTAACTACAGAGTTTTATTGTAGGAATCCATGTTCGGCGGCGATTATACGTAAACAAAAACCGAAATAACACACAAAATAGCAACTTTTTATTAAACAAAAGCACCCTTGAAACAACATGGTGACTCATCTTGTCCCATGGCGGCAGGAAAAAATGTGTGCTTGTGCACGATAGCGTCCTTAACCCCTTAAAACTGCATCTGTTGCTCATTTTTCAAACGCCATGAAAAAGGGCACCCATGGGTGCCCTCATCCGTCATACCGCGAGTCAGCGCGTCTCCGCCAGCAGGGTATGGGCTATGGTACGCATGCCCAGGGTGTTGGCCCCCGGCGCCCACAGATTGTCGCCGTTCTCGCTGAAACAGGCGGCAAGATCGACGTGCAACCAGCCCTGCCCCTCGTTGGCAACAAAGCGGGAGAGGAAACCCGCCGCGTTGGAGGCGCCCCCCGGACCACCGCCCGGCACCGGCCGGCTGTTGGCCGTGTCGGCGTAGTGGGACGGGCACTGCTGGCGATGCCAAGGCTCCAGCGGCAGCGGCCAGGCAG
Organism: Aeromonas sp. MR16; assembly: GCF_022549315.1. NCBI lineage: Bacteria > Pseudomonadati > Pseudomonadota > Gammaproteobacteria > Aeromonadales > Aeromonadaceae > Aeromonas > Aeromonas sp. MR16. The sequence continues at coordinate 16,604 of NZ_JAKZFK010000016.1, forward strand.
CTTCCTGCTCGGCATCCGCATAAGCCATGGCCCGGCTCACCAACCCCTTGTCCAGGCCAAAGAGCGCGTTGTAACGCCCCCCCAGCGCCATCACGGCCGCCCCGGTGAGGGTGGCGGCGTCGATGACCAGGGGCGCCCCGGACTCACCGGCGAGCTGCAGGCCGTCTGCCAGCACCAACCGCCCCTCGGCGTCGGTGTTGACTATTTCCACCGTGGTGCCGTTCTTGTAGGTGAGGATGTCACCCAGCTTGTAGGCATGGCCGGAGACCAGGTTCTCGGCGCAGCAGAGGATGAGCTTCACCCGCTTGTCCAGACCGCGCAAGATGGCCAGCGCCAGCGCGCCGGTGACGATGGCCGCGCCCCCCATGTCATGCTTCATGGTGAGCATGCCCTGGGAAGTCTTCATGGAGTAGCCACCGGAGTCGAAGGTGATGCCCTTGCCCACCAGGGCGGCAGCCACCGGCGCCCTGGGATCCCGGCTCGGGTTGAAGTCCAGCTCCAGCATCACCGGCTCCCGATCGCTGCCACGGCCGACCTGATAGAGACCGACCCAACCTGCCTGCTGCAACGCCTCCCCCTTGAGGATGCGGTGACTGATGCGATCCGGTGCCAGCTCGGTGATGAAGGCGGCCGCCTCCACCGCCAGATCCAGCGGCCCCAGCTGCTCCGGGGTGGCATTGGTCATCTCGCGCACCCAGCGGCCGCACAACCAGCGCGCCTCCAGCTCCTCCCTGTCCTCCTCGGACGAGGTGGCCCACTGCAGCTCAACCTCGGCCTTGGGGGTCTGCAGCCCTTGGGCGAAGGCCCATTGCTGCTCCCGCTCCCAGTGACCGCACAGGGCGACCGTCTGGATCCCCTGACCACAGAGGCGGCGGGCCGCCTGCTGGATGTCCAGCAAGGGGCTGGCGGTCACCAGATGGATCACCATGCCATCGGCGCGGTGTGAGAGCAGCGCTCCCTCGCCCCACTCGGCGGCGGCAAATTCACGACTCAGCCAGACGTTCATTCAGTCACCTCTTGCAACCAGCGGGCTACCGATAGTACGCAGGCCGTGGCCCCTTGCGCCGGCTGTCCCAAACCATCACCCAATTCTTGATTCAGCCAGACACTCATTCACTCACCTCCTGCAACCAACGGGCAATGGTACGCAGACCGTGGCCCTTGGCACCGGTCGCCCACAGCTCGTTGCCGGATTTTTGATAGGAGGCGGCCAAGTCCAGGTGTACCCAGCCTTTGCCCTCATCGCGCACGAAGCGCGACAGGAAGGCTGCCGCCGTGGTGGCACCGGCGGTGCCTTCGGCGGAGGCGACGTTGCCCAGCTCGGCGAAGGCCGAGGTGAGCTGGCCCGCATGCCAGGGCTCGAGCGGCAGCGGCCAGGCCTTCTCATTTTCCGCTTTCGCGGCGGCCAGGGCACGGGCTTGCTCGGTTTCATCCAGGGCAAACACGGCGTTGTAGTCACGCCCCAACGCTGTCTTGGCGGCGCCGGTCAGGGTGGCGGCATCGAGAATGTGGACGGCGCCGCTGTCGGAGGCCGCCAGCAGGCCATCGGCCAGCACCAGGCGGCCTTCCGCATCGGTGTTCTGGATCTCCACCGAGATGCCGTTCTTGTAGGTAAGAATGTCGCCGAGCTTGAAGGCGTTGCCCGACACCAGATTCTCGGCGCAGCAGAGGATGAGCTTCACCCGTTTGTTCAGACCGCGGCTGATGGCCAATGCCAGCGCCCCCGTCACCATGGCGGCGCCCCCCATGTCGGACTTCATCGGCAGCATGTTGTCGGAGGACTTCATGGAATAGCCACCGGAATCGAAGGTAATACCCTTGCCCACCAGGGCCGCGGTCACCGGGGCATTGGCATTCCCGGTCGGGTTGTAGTCGAGCTCCAGCAGCACGGGCTCCCGCTCGCTGCCCCGGCCCACCGACCAGATCCCGATGTGACCGGCCTCGCGCAGGGCCTCGCCGGCGGTGATACGGGCGGTGACCTTGTCCCCCGCCAGACCGCGAATGAGCAGCAGGGCTGATTCTGCCAGGCTCATGGGGTAGATGGCTTCCGGGCAACCGTTGGTTATTTCGCGCACCCAGCGGGTCGCTTTTTGCAATGCATCCAGCTCGCAGGCATCGGCGGCGCTCTGCTCACCGACATCCAGCTCGCGCTCACCCTTGGCGGCATAGAAACCCTGGGCGAAGGCGTAGCGACGCTCCAGATCCCAGCCCTCCCCCTCCAGCTTGACTCGCTTGATGCCGCTGGATTCGAGCCTGCGGGCGGCACGCTGGATGGCGCGCAGGGCGTCCAGCTCCTGGCGGACAAGGCCCAGGTGGATCAGCGCATGCTCACCACTGAAACTGAGCAGGGCCCCTTCACCCCAGTGGGCGGCGGCTGCCTGGGTGGATAACAATACCTTCATCATCTCAGCCATCTTCTCTTGCTTCCTTTTTATGGGCTCTTTTCATGAACAAATACGGGAATGACGAATACAAAAAAGGCCGTCCCCCGAGGGGTCGGCCTTCACCATATCACTACTGCACCGCCGGATGCTGCACGTGCAATTCACTCATGTGTAATTAACGCGCCATCAATGCCGTTCGGAGGCGAGGTTGATGGTGTACTTGGGCAGCTCCACCACCAGATCCTCGTCCGCCAGACGGGCCTGGCAGCTCAAGCGGGATTCAGGCTCAAGTCCCCATGCCTTGTCCAGCATGTCATCTTCCAGCTCGTCGCTCGGCTCGAGGGAGTCGAAGCCTTCGCGCACTATGCAGTGGCAGGTGGTGCAGGCGCAGGACTTCTCGCAGGCATGCTCGACCTCGATGCCGTTGCGCAGCGCGATGTCCAGAATGGTCTCACCGCTTTGCCCCTCGAGGGCGGCGCCGTCCGGACAGAGTTCGGGGTGAGGCAGAATGATCAGTTTTGGCATATTACACCTTGTTGACGTTTTGGCCGGTCAGCACCTTGCGAATGGAAGCATCCATGCGACGGGCCGCAAACTCGCCACTGACGGCATCCGCCGCCTCGATGGCATCTTTGATTTGATTGGTCGTGCCCGAGCCGCGCATGGCCAGCAGATGAGCGATGGCGGCATCGATCTCGGCGCGCTCGGCGGCACTGAGCAATGCCTCGCCATCGGCGGCCAGGGCGGCATTGAGACTCTCGACCACGCGATCGGCCTCAACCTGCTGCTCCGCCAGCATGCGGGCATCCATGTCTTGCTGGGCATTGGCGATGGAGGCACTCAGCATGCTGAGAATATCCTCTTCCGCCAGCCCATAAGAGGGTTTTATCTGGATTTCTGCCTGCACACCGGAGGATTTCTCCATGGCGCTGACCGAGAGCAGACCATCCGCATCCACCTGGAAGGTGACCCGGATGTGGGCGGCGCCCGCCGCCATGGGCGGAATGCCGGTCAGGGTGAAGCGGGCCAGGGAGCGGCAATCCGCCACCAGCTCACGTTCCCCCTGCACCACGTGGATCGCCATCGCGGTCTGGCCATCCTTGAAGGTAGTGAACTCCTGGGCACGGGCCACCGGTATGGTGGTGTTGCGCGGGATCACCTTCTCGGCGAGGCCACCCATGGTCTCGAGCCCCAGGGAGAGCGGGATGACGTCCAGCAGCAGCATCTCGGCATCGGGCTTGTTGCCCACCAGGATGTCGGCCTGGATGGCGGCACCGATGGCCACCACCTTGTCCGGATCTATGCTGGTCAGCGGCGTGCGCTGGAAGAAGTCTCCCACCAACTCGCGCACCAGCGGCACCCGGGTCGAGCCCCCGACCATCACCACTTCCAGCACCTCCACCTGCTCCAGCCCTGCATCGCGCAGGGCGCGGCGACAGGCCAGCAGGGTGCGCTTGACCAAGGGTGTGATGAGCGCATCGAACTGGGTACGGGTCACCTCCCCCTGCCAGTTGGCGAAGGCGCAAGCCACGCTATCTTCATCGGTCAGGCCATGCTTGACCGCCGCCGCCACGTCCAGCAGCTCGCGCTGGGTGCGGGCATCGAGCTGGCCGCTCAGGCCGGCTTGCGCCTTGATCCAGTCCGCCAGCAGGTGATCGAAGTCATCGCCCCCCAGCGCCGAGTCGCCGCCGGTGGCCATCACCTCGAACACACCGCGATGCAGGCGCAGGATGGAGATGTCGAAGGTGCCGCCGCCGAGGTCGTACACGGCGATCACCCCTTCCTGACCGGAGTCGAGGCCGTAGGCGATGGCGGCGGCAGTGGGCTCGTTCAGCAGACGCAGCACATGCAGACCGGCCAGACGGGCCGCATCCTTGGTGCCCTGACGCTGGGCGTCATCGAAATAGGCGGGCACCGTGATGACCACGCCGTCGAGATCACCACCGAGGGAGGCGGCGCCGCGGGCAGCCAGGGCTTTCAGGATCTCGGCCGAGACCTGCACCGGGTTGACCAGTCCCTGACGGGTCTGCAACTGGGGCATGCCGCTGTCGCTGGCAACGAATTCATAGGGCTGCTGGCGGGTGTCGATGTCGGCCAGCGCTTTGCCCATCATCCGTTTGACCGAGACTATGGTGTTGTGGGGATCGAGGGCGGCTTCACGCTTGGCGTCGAAACCGACCCGGATGGCGTCGGCCTGATAGTGGACCACAGAAGGCAGCAAGGAGCGCCCCTGCTCGTCACCCAGGGTATCGGCCCGGCCGCTGCGCACGGCGGCGACCAGCGAGTTGGTAGTACCGAGATCGATGCCAACGGCGCGTTTATGCTGATGAGGGGCGGCGCTCTGGCCGGGCTCGGCGATTTGCAATAATGCCATGGATAATCAAACTTCCAGCGTTAGAGGATCAAGACTCGAACAGCGAGTCTTCGAATCGTTCCAGCTCCTCGAGGAGCTTGTCGACAAACTTGAGTTTGCGCACGCAATCGGCGGCGGCAAGATCATCACCCGCGGTGAGACTGGCGGTGAGCCGTTGCATCAGCGACTGGTGATCATGCCTGATTTCGCGGCGAAAATCTTCGATGGCCCCCTCAGGACTCGCATTCCCTTTCAGGTCAGCCAGACGCTCGCGCCATTCCAGCTGCTGCATCAGGAAGCCGGTATCTTGCAGGGTCTGTTGTTCACCACGGATGTCGGTGCCGCGCAGGGAGAGCAGGTACTCGGCCCGGCGCAGGGGTGCCTTGAGGGTGGTGAAGGCGTCGTTGATCTGGGCGGCACGCTGCACCGCAGCCAACTGCTCCCGCTCGGGGGCGGTGGCGAAACGATCGGGATGGAACTGGGTTTGCAACCGGCGGTAGGTCTCGGCCAGCTGGCGGGTATCGAGCTCGAAGCCCTCTGCCAGCCCGAACAGCTCGAAATGATTCATCATGGGTCCTTAGACTCGAAGGCTTGCACCTGGCTCGCCATCCACCTTGAAACGGCTGAACCGGCAGCAAGCTGCCGGTTCAATCGCTCATACACTGAAGCTTTCGCCACAACCACACTCGCCCTTGGCGTTGGGATTGTTGAACTGGAAACCCTCGTTGAGGCCCTCCTTGACGAAGTCCAGCTCGGTGCCATCCAGATGGATCAGGCTCTTGGCGTCGACGATGATCTTGACACCGTTTTGCTCGAACACCTGATCCTCAGCGGCCAGCTCATCCACGAACTCGAGCACATAGGCAAGGCCCGAACAACCTGTGGTCTTGACGCCGAGGCGCAGGCCGATGCCCTTGCCCCGGTTGGTTATAAAAGAGGAAACCCGCGCCGCTGCGGCATCTGTCATGGTAATGGCCATACTGCTCTCCGGACCTTAGAGACCTTTCTTCTGCTTGTAATCGGCGATGGCGGCCTTGATGGCATCCTCCGCCAGAATGGAGCAGTGGATCTTCACCGGTGGCAGTGCCAGCTCTTCGGCGATGTCGGTGTTCTTGATCCCGGCCGCTTCGTCCAGGGTCTTGCCCTTGACCCATTCGGTCACCAGGGAGCTGGAGGCGATGGCGGAGCCGCAACCGTAGGTCTTGAACTTGGCATCTTCGATGATGCCGTCGTCGCTGATCTTCAGTTGCAGTTTCATCACGTCGCCACAAGCCGGGGCGCCGACCATGCCGGTCGCGATGCTCGGATCGTTCTTGTCAAAACCACCGACGTTACGGGGGTTCTCGTAGTGGTCTATTACTTTTTCACTGTAAGCCATATCTAACTCCTGCTAATTCCGTTGTTCACCAAACACTTGCCTCTTGGCCGTGATCAGTGATGAGCCCATTCGACCGTGTTCAGATCGACGCCGTCCTTGAACATCTCCCACAGGGGAGACATCTCGCGCAGGCGGCCGATGGAGTCGCAGATGAGCTTGATTGCGTAGTCGATTTCTTCCTCGGTGGTGAAGCGACCGATGCTGAAACGGATGGAGCTGTGTGCCAGCTCGTCGTTCAGGCCAAGGGCGCGCAGCACATAGGAAGGTTCCAGGCTGGCAGAGGTACAGGCCGAGCCGGAAGAGACCGCCAGATCCTTCAGTGCCATGATGAGGGATTCCCCTTCCACATAGGCGAAGCTGACGTTCAGGTTACCCGGGACACGGTGGTCCAGATCGCCGTTGATATAGACTTCTTCGATGTTCTTGATGCCGTTCCACAGACGCTGGCGCAGGGCCATGATGTGCTGGCTCTCGCTCGCCATCTCTTCCTTGGCGATGCGGAAGGCTTCGCCCATGCCGACGATCTGGTGAGTCGGCAGGGTGCCGGAGCGCATGCCGCGCTCATGACCACCGCCGTGCATCTGGGCTTCCAGACGTACCCGCGGCTTGCGGCGCACGAACAGGGCACCGATCCCTTTCGGGCCGTATACCTTGTGGGCGGACATGGAGAGCAGGTCAACCTTGAGCGCTTCCACGTCGACCGGGATCTTGCCCACGCTCTGGACAGCATCCACGTGCAGCAGGATCTTGCGGGAGCGGCACAGCTCGCCGATGGCGGCGATGTCTTGCACCACACCGATCTCGTTGTTGACGTGCATGATGCTCACCAGGATGGTGTCATCGCGCAGGGCGCCTTCGATCTGCTCGATGGTGAACAGGCCATTTGGCATCGGCTCGAGGTAGGTCACCTCATAGCCTTCACGCTCCAGCTGACGGCAGGTATCGAGAACTGCCTTGTGCTCGGTCTTGGAGGTGATGATGTGCTTGCCCTTGCCAGCGTAGAAATGGGCAACGCCCTTGATGGCCAGGTTGTTGGATTCAGTCGCACCTGAGGTGAAGACGATTTCGCGAGGGTCCGCGCCAATCAGCTCTGCCACTTGATTACGGGCCAGATCCACCGCCTCTTCGGCCTGCCAGCCGAAACGGTGAGAGCGGGAGGCAGGGTTGCCAAACAGGCCGTCCATGGTGAGGCACTGCATCATTTTTTCTGCGACCCGCGGGTCTACCGGGCAGGTTGCCGAATAATCAAGGTAAATAGGCAGTTTCATGTTTTTCTCCGTTACGACGAATCACACAGCGAGTCGTCGTGGAAAGCACGTTTGTTTATAGTTGGACTTTTAAGCTCACATCACCGCGTTCCGCCCGTTCAACCAGGGACAACACGGTCTTCATTTGTTCATCTTGCTTGCCGGCGATGCGGCGCACATCGGCCTGACCCACCAGCTCGGCCAGGGTAATGTTCCCCAGGAAGCTGGAAATGCGCTCGCTGAGGTCACGCCACAGGGAGTGGGTCAGACACTGGGTACCACCGTGGCAGCCACCCTTGCCCAGACACTTGGTCGCATCGACCGACTCATCGACCGCGGTGATCACCTGACCGACCGAGATCTCGCCAGGGGCCAGTCCGAGGCGGTAACCGCCACCCGGGCCCCGCACGCTGCTCACCAGGCCATGCTTGCGCAGGCGGGCAAACAACTGCTCCAGATAGGACAATGAGATGCCCTGGCGCTCTGAAATATCAGCCAGGGGCACGGGCCCCTGCTCTGCATGCAACGCCACGTCGAGCATGGCTGTCACTGCGTAACGTCCTTTTGAGGTCAGTCTCATATGCCTTACCGTTTGCGAACAAATCAATATGGGCACATGGTCACATACCCGACTATTTCAGTCAAGTATATGGTTGAGCAATTCAGTCGGGATTAGTCCTGCGGACGGGGTTTCTGCACCGAGGTGAGAATACCGCGCAAAATGTTCAGTTCAACCACTTCCGGCCGAGCCCGGTTGAACAGGCGGCGCAGCTTGCTCATCACGTGACCGGGATGTTCTTCGGTGATGAACCCCGTCTTCTGCAGCGTCTGCTCAAGATGCTGATAAAAACCTTCCAGTTGCTCGGCACTGGGATAGTCCATCGGCTCTTCTTGTGGCTCGGGCGCCTGCTCCTGCAACCAGCGCATGCGCACCTCGTAACAGAGGGTCTGCACCGCCATGGCCAGATTGAGGGAGCTGTACTCGGGGTTGGCCGAAATGGCCACGTGGTAGTGGCACTTTTGCAGCTCATCGTTGGTGAGACCAGTACGTTCACGGCCAAACACCAGAGCGACCGGATGCGTCACCCCCTCGGTCACCAGCTTCTCGGCGGCTTCGCGGGGATCCAGCATGGGCCAGCTCAGGGTACGGGAGCGGGCACTGGTGCCGATGACCAGGGTGCAGTCGGCGATGGCGTCATCCAGGGTCGGGACGATGCGGGCATTGGCCAGAACATCGCTGGCCCCTGCCGCCAGGGCCATGGCGTTGTCATCGGGCAGCGCTTGTGGATCGACCAATACCAGCTGGGTCAGCCCCATGGTCTTCATGGCCCGCGCCGCGGACCCCATGTTGCCGGGGTGGGAGGTATTTACCAACACGATACGAATCTGGTCCAGCATGCCCTGTCAATCTTCCGTCAAAAATGGCGCGCAATTGTAACATAACCAATCGCTATTTTGGCATCGCTTCTGACCCCGCATTTCAGAACAAAAATGGGCAGGCGTATAACCAAGCAGCATGAGGGCAAGAGAAGGGGCGGGCTAACCTTAAAAGAGTTCAAGATGCACGATCCGGAGTCGCCACCCATGCTTCCCTCCTGGCTCTACGAGCAGTTGCCCGGCCTTTACCTGCTGTTGTCGGCAGGGCTGGTGCTCTTCGTCCACTCCCCGCTGCTCTGGCTCGCGGCGGCCTTGTTGTTCGGGGTGGGCGCCATCCTCTGGATGATGCGATCCAACTACCGACGCACCGATCTGATCATCTTCCCGGCCAAACGCTGGTTCCAACCCGAGTGGTACTACGAGGCGCTGCCGTTTGTGTGGCTGGCACTGGCGCTGCTGTTGCTGCGCCTGCCGGGTAACACGGCGCTGCTGGCCCTGCTACCCGGTCTGTGGGGTTGCCGCTGTCTGTGGGCCCGGCGGCGCCATCGCCATCATGCCCCAGGCCTGGCGCTGCACCTGAGGCGCAGTTCAGGCCGTCGGCGCGGGCACCGGATCCTGCGCTGAGCGGGCCCGCTCGACCAGGGTCGCCAAGTCCATCAGCGGGTACTTCATCAGCCTGGGCAGGCCGTCGAGATCCAGGCTGTCCATCAGGTTCTTCACTTCCAGTCCGAGCTCAGTGTCCCCCTCTATCTTCAGCTTCCGCTGGAAGAAGAGTGAGTCCGGATCCTCCCGGCGGGCGGCGATCAGGATAAGATCCTGGCTGTTGCCACTGAAGCAGACGTCTGCGTGTTCACAGTCACGAGCCACCACCAGCTTCCCCTCCCGATCGCTGATAAACCAGCAGAGTTCGAGATCCGTCACCTCGACTTTCAGCCACTTGCCCGCCAGGAACGCGAAGTCGCCGTCCTGGATGGCCTCCTTGAACACCTGGGCCAGCAGCCCCTCCATCAGATTTTGCTGAAGGGAGAAGGGCACCAGCTTGAGGGGATGACGCAAGAGACGAGGTGCCTGTTCGACCAGGCGACGTTGCAGTTGTTGAAACACGATAAACTCCCAGTTTTTTGCGCATTCAAACACAGTGCAATTGTCAGGATCCTGTTGAAAATCAAAATTGTGGCCACTTACCTCAAGAAGGGTAAAGCCACACAAAGCTGCCTCAGGTCAAAAAGTGGGAGCGCGCCGGTGCATACAATCGGGCCACTTTTGCATTTTTGCCCTCTCGGAGCGTACCCGATGGAATTACTCTGCCCGGCAGGCAGCCTGCCGGCACTGAAAACGGCCGTGGATAACGGCGCCGATGCGGTCTATATCGGTTTCAAGGATGACACCAATGCCCGCCATTTTGCCGGCCTCAACTTCACCGACAGCAAGCTGGCCAAGGCGGTGGATTACGTGCACCAGCACGGCCGCAAGCTGCACATCGCCATCAACACCTTTGCCCATCCGGGCTCCGACGCCAGATGGAAGCAGGCGGTGGACAGAGGGGTGGCGCTCGGCGCCGATGCGCTGATCATCGCCGATCTCGCCGTGCTCGATTACGCCAGCCGCCAGTATCCGGACATGGAGCTGCACGTATCGGTGCAGGCCAGTGCCACCAATGCCGCCGCCATTCGCTTCTACCAGCAGCACTTCAACGTCGCCCGGGTGGTACTTCCACGGGTGCTCTCCATGCACCAGGTCCGGCAACTGGCTCGCGAGACCGACGTCGGCCTCGAGGTCTTTGCCTTCGGCAGCCTCTGCATCATGGCGGAGGGGCGCTGCTACCTCTCCTCCTACATGACTGGGGAGAGCCCCAACACAGTCGGTGCCTGCTCGCCAGCCAAGTTCGTGCGCTGGGAGGAGACCCCGGGCGGCCTCGAATCCCGCTTGAACGAGGTGCTGATCGACCGCTACGGCCCGGGTGAGAACGCCGGCTACCCGACCCTGTGCAAGGGACGCTTCGAGGTGGATGGCCAGATCTATCACGCCCTGGAGGAACCCACCAGCCTCAACACCCTGGGCCTCTTGCCCGAACTGTTCCAGACCGGGATCCAGTCGGTCAAGATCGAGGGCCGCCAGCGCAGCCCCGCCTATGTGGAGCAGGTGACCCGGGTCTGGCGCGCCGCCATCGACAGCTACCAGGCCAACCCGGAGGCTTATAGCGTCAAGGCCGAATGGGATGCCCAGCTCGCCCGCGTCTCCGAGGGGAGCCAGACCACCCTGGGTGCCTACCACCGCCAGTGGCAATAAGGAGAGGCCCCATGTCCCGCTTTCTCAGACAAGACGGCAACATCTTCCACTGCCAGCATCACGGCAAGGAGCACAATTAATGCAATTTTCTCTCGGGCCCATTCTCTTCTACTGGCCCAAGGCCGACACCCAGGCCTTCTATGAGGCCGCGACGCACAGCCAGGCCGACATCATCTATCTGGGGGAGACGGTGTGCAGCAAGCGCCGTGAACTCAAGGTGGATGACTGGATTGCCCTGGCTCGCCAGGTGGCCGCCTCCGGCAAGCAGGCCGTGCTCTCCACCCTGGCGCTGATCTCGGCCCCCTCCGAGCTCAAAGAGGTCAAACGGCTGGTGGACAATGGCGAGCTGCTGATCGAAACCAACGATCTGGGCACAGCCCAGCTCGCCTGGGAAGCCGGTCTGCCGTTCGTGTGCGGCCCGGCCATCAATGCCTACAACGCCGACGTGCTGCGCATGCTGCTCAAACAGGGGATGCAACGCTGGGTGATGCCGGTGGAGCTCTCCCGCGACTGGCTGGTACAGCTCGAGCAGGATCTGGGCCCGGCCCGCCGCCAGTTCGAGGTGGAGGTGTTCGCCTACGGTCACCTGCCGCTCGCCTACTCGGCGCGCTGCTTCACCGCCCGCTCCCTCAACAAGCCCAAAGACAGCTGCGAGCTCGCCTGCATCCACTACCCCACAGGGCGCCTCGCCAGCAGCCGGGAGGGGCAGAAGGTGTTCAATCTCAACGGTATCCAGACCCAATCAGGCTACTGCTACAACCTCGGCAACGAGCTGGCCAGCATGGCGGATCTGGTGGACGTGGTGCGCCTCTCCCCCGAAGGGATGGAGACGCTGGAGATGCTCGCCCGCTTCAGAGCCAATGCGCAGGGTCAGGCTCCCCTGCCCCTGCAGCAGGAGCGGGACTGCAACGGCTACTGGCGGCAGATCCCCGGCATGAGCCTGGTGGAATAACCCAGCCGCGAAGGGGACTCGGCAAAGCGGCTGCCACGGCTGCCGATGCCCACGATTCTCCGGCATGCGACGAGTGGGGAAAAAACCAACATTGCCGGATCACAGACAGCAAAAAGGCCTCATCAAGAGGCCCTTTTTCATTTAATGACTCTTTTCCAACTCTCCTCTTAAATATCAGGTCATTACCGCAAATCCTCACTGCATTTGACTTGCCTCAACATTCGCGGCTGGAGAGTGGCCTACTCTGGTGAGCTGTCAGTCACCCCCTTTCCTGCATTGGTATGGTCAACGATGTGGACAATCCAAGGCAGCAGCCCTCTACCTGACAGGCGAATTATTCACACTGCCCCGCTGCACCTTTGAGTGGGTTGAAGCACACAGCATCCTGTAAAAAATCTGGAGCAAAGTGGGCATAGGGCATTGTCTGCTGGATGGTTGCATGGCCCAGGATTCGCTGTAGCACCAGGATATTGCCGCCATTGGCCATAAAGTGGGTGGCGAAAGTGTGTCGCAGCACATGCACCGCTTGCCCCTTTGGCAAATCTGGCTTCACCGCTTTGAGCATCTCCCGCACTTGCGGATAGTTTGCGACAGGAACAACAGCCCGCGCCGGTTCGCCACCCACTCGTGCTCGACCTCCTAACTGATCGGCACCGTGCGTTTCTTGCCGTTCTTGGTGGTCACGAAGGTAACCCGACGGTTCACCACATGCTCGGCCATTAGATTGGCGGCCTCACTTCACCGTGCCACCGTGCTCAGGCACAACACAGCGATACCTCGATCATCCCCTGCCAACCCAGCCAGCCCAGAATTGCTCGACCTCAAGTGGAGAGAGATAGCTCATCTCTCTGGGGGCAACCTTCAATGCCTTCAGCTCCCGAATCGGGTTCTCATCCCTGAAAAAGCCACCCTCTATGAGGACGTTAAACATGCCCCCTCACTCCACCACCAAGCGGTTGACGCAATTGGGGAGGATGCCTGCGGTCAACATGCACGAACATAACAGGGTCAGCGCATGGTTATCGAGCTGGCTAACCCTGCCCCCCCAATAACGATAGGCCCGCTTCAAGGTGCGATGGAAATGCACACCCCATTTTTGATACTGCCCTTTGTGAGCCCACCAGATCTCGATGAGTTCTGCCAGTGTGCGGCCAGCCCTTGCAGCTTATGGACGATGAAACAATGCATCATGGTTACAGAACCGAGAGGCAATTTATGAGCGGGCCGGGGGATTGAGATTACCAAATAGTCTCATATCAAATTTTCTAAGGCGTAATTCAGAATCCATCACGCATTAGTACAACAGTTCATTACATCAAAAAATATTGTTCGATTTTTACAACAATAAAAATAAATAGTTTAAGTTTCATTTAGTTCATAAAGCCCAGAAACCTGCACTGGAGCTGAACACACTTTAAATAACCCTAATGAGTCCTGTTTTCGTGATTCTGACCCCTTTATTTAATCAACCACTTCCCTTATGTTTAATAAATTGCTCAAGCCATAAGGAGGTGAACTGAAAGCAATAGACATAGGATTTATAAATATAAAAAATCCCATGGATCTTATTTTTAAAAAACAGGGATAAATCATGAAAAACAAAAAATATATTTTTATGACGCTGGTGCTTGCGTCCACATCCTCCATAGCAGAAGAATTCCCCAAGCTTGATGAGGCGTATCCCAGCAATATTAATATTCGTGGTTTCGAACCTGTTTTTGACTTCGATACCGATGGCTGTTATCCGGCCGCAGGCATCAGTCGAAGCGGAGTGAAAAACCCAGGGCTGAAGACATCGGGAGCCCTGAACGGTAGTTGCCGTGACGCCGGCTTCCTAGAAATATCAAACACATTACATAGATACGCATGCATCCCAGGCTCCGGTGGCACTTATTGCGCTCAGGTCTATGACATGTATTTCGAAAAAGATCAGGCTCAGAATGGCCCTGTAGGATTGGGCCATAGACATGACTGGGAAACGGTAACAGTATGGACATTGAACGGCGCTATTACTCATGTAGGCGCTAGTGCTCATGGGAAAATGGATGTTAAACCATTTGGTGAAATTGCTAAAGAAGGAAACCATGCAAAGATCGTGTACCATAAAAGTGGTTCATCAACACATGCGTTTAGATTCGCATCAAGCACTGAACCACCTGAAAATCATTATCAGTACTGGGTCACACCAGCTGTCACTACTTGGTATGAACTAAGAGGGGATGGAATAAGTAATCAAGATATGCGGAACAGACTTAACAGCTTTGACTATGGAGATGCGTCGATTAAGGTGAAAGATAGTTCTTTCTTAAGTTCCATAAATTCATGGAAACCGTCTGGCTATCCGACATTCACTCAAAGTAGTGTCGAAGCGTCAAATCCCAATCCATAATTAGTTGCTAAAAAACAGCCTCAGGTGATGAACTTTCCTGGGGCTGTTACTGTGAAAAAATTAAATTACTTCATCATTCGAGCATATCAATTGCGCTATTACGCTATTACGCTATTACGCTATCAGTCTTGCTATACCATTTTTCATCTATGGTAACCAGATTCAATATCACTTGGCAGGCCATTCGAGAAGAAAAGCTTAAGCTATGACGAAATAACAAGGCGGCTATACTCTGAATCGCCCCGAGTTTTCTAGACACTCTGCTGCTGAATATTGAGCTGCTTTTCAAACTCTACCGGTGACAGTCCGTTATTGGTCATCATGATGCTGTTTTTTACTTATGAAAGCGCGACGAATCAGCACAATGCTGGCACTCAACATGCCACCTAGCAGGGTGGCAAGCACCACGATCAGGGGACGCTTGGGTTTATCGCGACTCAGCTGCACTTCAGGAGCATCAAGATAGGAAAAAGGTTTGAAACGAATCGCTTCAACACGGACCTGTTTCAAACGTTCGATCTGTATTTGCAACTCGGCTAGTTTGGGCTGGTAGATGTTTAAGTCGATTATTTTCAATAGCTTCAGCTTTTCTTCCAACCCTTGGGTACCCAGGTTAATGGGGAAGCGCTCACTGCTGTTGTAGTTCTCTAGGGGCTGAGTCACGCCAGCCGCTTTTGCCACCTTAACCGCCAACTCGGTATTAATGATGTCACGCTTCAGCGCTTGCCTAGCATCTTCACTTGTGAGTTTCAAACTCATTGTCAGCGTATCCAGCCTGAGTGATTTCTGATCAGTCAGCTCATTTACCAGGCTCTGGTTTTGTTTGACGATAATGAAGTCGATGTAGTCCTCCAACATCTTCAAGGCATGCTCGGAGGTATCGGCACTGGTCGTCAGCCTCACACCCGGCTTATTTCCTTTTTCATCGACCGGTTCGGCAGAGATAAACTTGGACCAGTCACGGAGCCAGCGTCTTTTCCCCTGTTCATCTGGCTTAGCTGTTGCAATATGGCGCTTGAAGAGCTCGCTCTCTTGCAAATACTCCCGTTGATTATCATAGGAGTTGAATTCACGGATGAAATCATCATGAATCACCTTGCTGCTAGGAAATCCGGTGAGCCCCAACAACATGGCCTGGTTGGCAATCCGCGTCATAGGCAGCAGATCTTGCTGCAGAGGAGCCTTGATCACGGCCTTGGCCGACCAGACTTGTGGTGCCAACAACGCATAAGCAATACCTGCAGCAGTAAACAAACCTGTGATCAACAAGATCAATAACTTCTTGCGCCATAACACGATGATCAATTCGCTCAGGTCGATCTCATCACTGTACGAACCGGGGTACCAGCCAGGGGGCTGAATTTGATTGTTCTGCACATTCGATTCCTCTTTCAGCATTGGCAAGTACTCTCCTTGAATTCAGATAAGACTGTAATCCTGTTTTCATTGCTTGTGCAGAGAGTTGGAGGCGCTGTTTGGTATCTGAGTCGGCGGCTGATAGATAGGGGGCAGGATCACTTGGCATTGCCAGGGAAGGGCGCCGCATACATGACGCCATCAAGCAGCCCTGCATCTGTAGTAGTCAAGCAAAACTGGCTACGGTTTTATCAGCATTCCTGTAAAGGCGCTCAGATTCGTTGGGGGTTAACCCCCCCCCCTTGTATTGATGGGGTCTGATATCGCTGTAATACTCCATCAACTACTCGGTTATCGACTGTTGGGCATCCGCCATATTCCTGTATCCCGTCGCTGGTACCCATTCACTTTTCAAACGGCGAAACAGCCGCTCCATCGGCGCATTGTCCCAACAATTTCCCCGCCGACTCATGCTCTGCTCTATCCGATATCACCACAGCTGCTGGCGGTACCGACGACTGCTGTAATGGCTACCTTGATCCGAGTGAAACATGACTCCCGTCGGCCGCCCACGCGCCTCGAAGGCCATGGTCAGACCTTGGCTGTCAGTTCGCTGTCCGGCGACAGACTAAAAGCCCAACCCGCCGGTTTTCTGGCAAACTCCATCACCACCGCCAGATAGCCCCAACGCTGGCCGCTCCAGATGTAGATCATATCGCCACACCACACCTGATCCGGTCTGGTCACCGCAAACTGGCGCGCTAACCGGTTGGGGATGCTGACATGCTCCTGCTGCGCGCGTTGGTACTTGTGCACGGGGAGCTGGCTACTGACGAACACCAGCGTTTTCATCAGTTTACCTGCGCGATAACGGCTCAGTAATACCGTACTGGGTCACTATGTCAGCTATCGTCCGGGCCTCTGAGGAGTCACGCCTGAGTCCATGAGCCCGACGCACCTCGCTGCGCAAGATGACGAGCTGTGACGAAATGTTGGTAGAGATACAGAGCGTAAAGGCATAGGAGCGGAGCTGCAAGGCCTCAAGAGTCCTGTATGAGCATCAAGGGGCCTCCGGCTCCTTACTCTTACCCCTATAAACCCTGACCGCACATAATGTGATTATGTTAATAGGCGGCGCTTAGGATAAGACTGGATTTCCGTCCCACAAATACCGCTGCCGCCGATATGTATTGGCCTGCACATTTGAGAGAAGATTGGCTTTTTATAAAATGGGTCCGATCACACTACAGGCTCAACTGCAATTAAGACAAAGCCCCGACGACGCGGGGCTTTGGTTTTTTCTCGATGTGGTCAACATATGGACATTGACTAAAATAAATTCTTTTATTTCATTATCTTACATGACATACGCAGGCTTCATCAGGAGGCCTTTTTTACATCCGGCAGCACAAGTCTGTCAGGAGGCTTTGCTACTCTTGCCCTGTGCACCCGGTGGCAGGGGTTTACGCGCCATCAGCTCCAGCTCGAGCAGGGCATAGCGGTGCTCGATGAAGTCATAGACGTTGTTGGCGAGCGCCAGTTTGAAGTAGCTGATGGCTTCCTTGCGGTTGCCCTTGGCCAGCTCAAACTTGCCGAGGTAGAAGTAGGTTTCACACAGGCGCTCGGCCAGCTCCCGGTTATCCTTTACCCCTTTCACCACGTTGCCCATCAGCTGGGTGGCGTTGATCTCGCCGGTGTAGAGGCGAACCAGATCCCAGTTCCAGGCGTCGTCGTCGTACTTGTTTAACCGCTCGCGCATCCGGCTCATGGCGGCAGGGGCATTGAGCTTCTGCTCGGCCAGATAGAGCCAGAGCACCCGGTAGGGATCTTCCGGCTGCGCCTCGTAGAAGCGCTTCATGTCGGCCACCGCCAGTTCTGGACGGTTGCCGTAATAGAGCGCTATGCCACGGTTGAGGTAGGCGTAGTCGTAATCCGGGGCGAGTTCGAGGGCGGAGTCGAATGCCTCATAGGCTTCGTCATAGTTCTGTTGCTGAACCAGATAGACGCCGATGAAGTTGTAGGCCTCGGCAAAATCGGGTTTCTCCCGCAGGGCGCGGTTGAAATCCAATCTGGCAAGGGAACGCAACCCGACCCGGTCAAATACCACGGCACGCTCATAAAACAGCTCGGCCCGTTGTTCCGTCGTCAATTCCATTTCACTGAGCATCTGCCCGAGTCGCGCCAGCGCCAACTCGCTCTGGTAAGAGACCTGCAGAGGGGTCGCCAATACCAGTGAAGCGGGTTGTGGCTTGGGAACTTGAGGCGCTTCAACCTGACTGCTACTGCTGCATCCCCACATGGGGAGCAACAACAGGATACCCGTGAGGTACCCAATCCCTATCCTGACGTTCAATGAACACTCCGACGCTTACGCTTGACCCGGCATATGGTAAAGGTCAACCGAGAGTTTGTCATGTGGCGCAACCCCTATCC
The DNA here is from genome assembly GCF_022549315.1 of Aeromonas sp. MR16. Classification (NCBI taxonomy): domain Bacteria; kingdom Pseudomonadati; phylum Pseudomonadota; class Gammaproteobacteria; order Aeromonadales; family Aeromonadaceae; genus Aeromonas; species Aeromonas sp. MR16. The sequence continues at coordinate 34,762 of NZ_JAKZFK010000016.1, forward strand.
CTCAAATAAATCAGGATTCGACAGGGTATCCGGCGTCACGCCAACCCCGAAAGCCTCCATCGACGCTGACAACCCGGCTATAACCCATCTTCTGCAGGTTGGCCGCCACCAGGATGGAGCGAAAGCCCCCACCACAATAGAGGTAGAGCTCGGTGGCTGGGTCCGAGTAACGGGTCTCGATGTCCCGCTCTATCACGCCACGGCCCAGGTATTCGGCCCCGGGCAGATGGCCCCTGGCCCACTCGCTTTCTTCGCGCACGTCGATGAGATGAAAGGCGCGGCCCTCATCCTGCCAGTGCTTTATCTGGTGTACGTCTGTCTCCTGCACCTGGGGGCGAACGGCCTCTACCAGGGCCAGAAAACGGGGATTGTGTTGCATGACTTGCTCCTTGTTCTCGCGCATGTTGCCCACCATGATGAGCATAATGACTCAGCTGGACCATAAGAGAAAGGGCGCCTTGTGGCGCCCTTGTCGATTACGGCAGGATCTCTTGCTGATCCGCGCCCTCTTTTTCCACCTGGGTCGGCAGCATGTGCTCCCGCTTGACCCCGAAGAACATGGCAGAGGCGCTCGCCACATAGATGGAGGAGTAGGTCCCGAAGGCCACCCCGATCACCATGGCGATGGCAAAACCGTGGATCAGCGGACCGCCCTTGAGCAGCAGCGCCACCACCACCACGAAGGTCAACCCCGAGGTGATGATGGTCCGGCTCAGGGTCTCGGTCATGGAGAGATCCATGATTTCGCTGGTATCCCCCTTGCGCACCTTGCGGAAGTTCTCCCGCAGGCGGTCGAACACCACTATGGTGTCGTTCAGGGAGTAGCCCACCAGCGTCATCAGCGCCGCCAGCACGGTCAAGTCGAACTCGTACTGGAAGTAGGCGAAGATGCCGAGGGTGATGATGACGTCGTGCGCCAGGGAGAGGATGCCCCCCATGGCCAGACGCCATTCGAACCGCACCGCCACGTAGGCCAGGATACAGAGGATGGAGGCCAGCATGGCCAGGGCACCGTCTGTCGCCAGCTCGTCCCCCACCGAAGGACCGACGAACTCGACGCGTTTGAGCACGGCACCTTCATCGATCAGCTTGGCGGCCGCCAGTACCTCGTTGCCCTGCTGTTCCACCTTGACCCCCTCTTTCGGGGTCATGCGCACCAGCACGTCGCGGCTGGAGCCGAAGAATTGCAGGGTCGCCCCTTCAATCTTCTGCTCATCCAGCGCCTCGTGCATCTTGTCCAGGCTCACCGACTGCTGGAACCCCACCTCTATGGTGGTGCCGCCGGTGAAGTCCAGCCCCCAGTTCAGACCGCGATCGAACAGGCAGAACAGGGCGAACATCGTCAGCAAGGCAGAGAACACCATTCCCGACTTGGCGAAGCGCATGAAGGGGATCGGCTTTTCAAAATGTAGAATCTGAAACATGTCTCTTCCTTAGATCGGCAGCTTGTCGATGCGCCGTCCACCCCAGGCCAGATTGATAATGGCGCGGGATACCGTGATGGCCGTAAACATGGAGGCGGTCAGACCTATGCCCAGCGTCAGGGCGAAGCCCTTGATGGCGCCGGTGCCGATACCGAACAGGATCACACAGGTGATGAGCGAGGTAACGTTGGAGTCGGCGATGGTCGAGAAGGCACGGTCGAAGCCCATGTGAATGGCTTGCTGCACCCCGCGCCCGTTGCGGATCTCTTCACGAATACGCTCGTAGATCAGCACGTTCGCATCCACCGCCATGCCCAGCGTCAGGACGATACCGGCGATGCCCGGCAGGGTCATGGTGGCCCCCGGGATCATCGACATGATACCGACGATCAGCACCAGGTTCATGGTCAGCGCCAGGTTGGCGACCCAACCGAAGGCACGGTAGTAGATCCCCATGAACAGCACGATCACCAGCATGGCCCAGCCGATGGCTTCCATCCCGCTGTCGATGTTCTGCTGACCCAGGCTCGGGCCTATAGTACGCTCTTCCACGATCTGGATGGGCGCGATCAGGGCACCGGCACGCAGCAGCAGCGCCAGGTTGTGGGCTTCGTTGGCGTTGTCGATCCCGGTGATGCGGAACTGGCTACCCAGTCGTGACTGTATGGTCGCGACGTTGATCACCTCTTCCTGCTTGCGGAACTTGCGCTTGCCATCCGGACCAGGCTGACCCACCGGCTTGTACTCGATGAACACGGTCGCCATGCCCTTACCAACGTTGTCCTTGGTAAAGTTGGCCATCTTGTTGCCACCCTGGCCATCGAGCTTGATGTTGACCTGGGGACGGCTGTATTCGTCGAAACCGGACTGGGCACCCACTATGTGGTCACCGGTCAGGATGATGCGCTTTTGCAGCACCACGGGACGGCCGTTGCGATCGTTGTAGACCTTGGAGCTCGGCGGTACACGACCATCGGCGGCAGCCTGGATGTCGGCGCTCTCATCGACCATGTGGAATTCCAGGGTCGCGGTTGCGCCCAGGATCTCCTTGGCACGGGCGGTGTCCTGAATACCGGGCAGCTCAACCACGATGCGCTCGGCACCCTGTTGCTGCACCAGCGGCTCGGCCACACCCAGCTCATTCACCCGGTTACGGATGATGGTGATGTTCTGCTCGAGGGCGTACTTCTTCACTTCCTTGATCTTGGCGTCACTCAAGCCGGCCAGCAGGATGAAGTCGTCACCCTTCTGCTCGGTGGTGAAGGTGAGATCCGGATTCTGGCGGCGCAGGAAAGAGGCGGCCTTGACCTGATCTTCTTCCTCGCGGAACACCACCTGCACCTGATCGCCCACCCGGCGCACGCCGGAGTAACGGATCTTCTGGGTACGCAGCTCGGTGCGGAAATCCTGCACCATCTGCTCTTGCTGCTTGGTCAGCGCCTCGGCCATGTCCACTTCCATCAGGAAGTGCACGCCACCGCGCAGGTCCAGACCCAGCTTGAGCGGCGCCGCACCTATGGCTTCGAGCCAGGCAGGCGTGGACGGAGCCAGGTTCAGGGCCGTGATAAAGTTGTCGCCCAGCTTGCCGGCGACGACATCGCGCGCCTTGAGCTGATCTTCGGTGTTGTTAAAACGGACCAGGATGAAGCCGTGTTCGAACGCCGCATGCTTGACCGGGATCTGAGCCGCCTCGAGCGTCTCCTTCACCAGATCCAGCGTCTCTAGTTTGACTTCGGCGCCGCGGCTGGCAGATACCTGCAGGGCCGGGTCTTCGCCGTAAAGATTGGGGGCTGCATATAGAAAACCGATGGCGATCACGAAGACCACCATCAGGTATTTCCACAGCGGATAGCGATTTAACACGCTGTGCTCCTCGGGAGATTAAAGGGACTGGATAGAACCCTTGGGCAGAACGGCAGAGACGAAATCACGTTTGATGGTGACTTGAGTCTGATCGTTCAGGGCCAGCACCAGGTATTCGCTATCGGCGGAAACCTTGGCGATCTTGCCGACCAGACCGCCGGAGGTGAGCACTTCGTCACCCTTGGCCAGAGAGCTCATCAGGTCACGGTGAGTCTTGGCACGCTTGGCCTGGGGACGATAGATCATGAAATAGAAGATAAGGCCGAACACGGCCAGCATGATGATCATTTCCATACCACCACCCTGTGCACCCGGAACCGCGCCTTCTGCATATGCCTTGGAGATAATGCTCATTTAACAACCTCTTGATTGATGTAGATTCACAAAGATAACGAGCTGATACGCGGCGGTTATTGCGCGTCGTTTTCAGCTAATGGAGGCACAGGCTTCCCTTGCCGACGGTAAAACTCAGTTACAAAGTCGTCTAATTTACCCTGCTCGATCGCGTCCCGCAAACCCTGCATGACACGCTGGTAATAACGCAGGTTATGAATGGTATTCAGACGGGCGCCGAGGATCTCGTTGCACTTGTCCAGATGGTACAGATAACTGCGGGTGTAGTTCTTGCAGGTGTAGCAATCGCAGTCCGCATCCAGGGTGCTGGTGTCTTCGCGATACTTGGCATTGCGGATCTTGACCACCCCATCGGTGGTGAACAGATGGCCGTTGCGGGCGTTGCGGGTCGGCATCACGCAGTCGAACATGTCGACGCCGCGGCGCACCCCTTCCACCAGATCCTCCGGCTTACCCACGCCCATCAGGTAGCGGGGCTTGTCGGCCGGGATCTTCGGGCAGACGTGCTCGAGGATCCGATGCATGTCTTCCTTGGGCTCACCCACGGCGAGGCCACCGACCGCATAGCCGTCGAAGCCGATGTCCAGCAGGCCGTTCAGCGACACATCCCGCAACTCTTCATACACGGATCCCTGGATGATGCCGAACAGGGCATTCTTGTTGCCCAGCGCATCGAACTTGTCGCGGGAACGCTTGCCCCAGCGCAGGGACATCTCCATGGACTTGCGCGCCTCTTCATAAGTGGCGGGGTACGGGGTGCACTCATCGAAGATCATGACTATGTCGGAGCCCAGATCGTACTGGATCTCCATGGATTTCTCGGGGTCGAGGAAGATCTTCTCGCCGTTGATGGGGTGACGGAAATGCACACCCGCCTCGGTGATCTTGCGAATGTGACCCAGGCTGAACACCTGGAAACCACCTGAGTCGGTCAGGATCGGGCCCTGCCAGTTCATGAAGTCGTGCAGATCGCCGTGGGCGCGCATCACCGCCTGCCCCGGCCGCAGCCAGAGGTGGAAGGTGTTGCCGAGCAGGATCTGGGCGCCGGTCTCGCGCACCTCTTCCGGAGTCATCCCCTTGACGGTACCGTAGGTGCCGACCGGCATGAAGGCCGGGGTCTGCACCACGCCGCGTTCGAATACCAGCTGACCGCGACGGGCGCGGCCGTCGGTGGTTTTCAGTTCAAATTTCATTGCTACCTCGATTCAGTCAGAGAAACAGTCTGACAACAGCGGGCCCGCGAGGGCCCATATAAGAAGCTGCGCGCGATCTTACTCGACGATCGTGAACAAGTTCTGAAGAGCGAGGCCTCAAGCCTCTGCCCGGCGACGGGTGATGAACATGGCATCCCCGTAGCTGAAGAAACGGTACTGCTCGGCCACCGCCGCCTGATAGGCCGCCATCACGTTATCGTAACCGGCGAAGGCGCTGATCAGCATGATCAGGGTCGATTCCGGCAGGTGAAAGTTGGTGACCATGGCATCGACGACCTGGAACTCGTAGCCCGGGAAGATGAAGATGTCGGTGTCGCTGAAAAAGGGCGCCAGCGGTTTGCCCTGGGCCAGGGTCACCTTGGCGGCGCTCTCGAGGGAACGCACCGAGGTAGTACCCACGGCGATAACGCGGCCACCCCGGGCGCGGGTCGCGGCGATGGCATCCACCACCTCCTGCGGCACCTCGGCATACTCCGAGTGCATGTGGTGATCTTCAATCTTGTCCACCCGCACCGGCTGGAAGGTCCCCGCCCCCACATGCAGGGTAACGAAGGCCAGCTCCACGCCCTTGGCCTTGATCCGCTCGAGCAGCGGCTCATCGAAGTGCAGGCCGGCGGTCGGTGCCGCCACCGCGCCCGGCTTCTGGTTGTAGACGGTCTGATAGCGCTCCTTGTCGGCATCCTCGTCGGGGCGGTCGATATAGGGGGGCAGCGGCATGTGGCCGATGGCCTCCAGGATCTCCAGCACGGGACGGGGGTCGAGGAAGTGGATCTCGAACAGGGCGTCGTGGCGCGCGCGCATCTCGGCTTCGACTTTCTCACCGTCGGGCCCACCATCCAGAATGAGACGGGTGCCCGGCTTGGGCGACTTGGAAGAGCGCACATGGGCCAGCACGCTGTGCTCGTCCAGGATGCGCTCCACCAGCACCTCCAGCTTGCCACCGCTGGCCTTCTGGCCAAACATGCGCGCCGGAATGACGCGAGTGTTGTTGAACACCAGCAGATCGCCGGGATTGAGCTGGTCCAGCACATCCACAAATTGACCGTGGCGCAGGGCGCCGCTTTGACCATCGAGCTGCAACAGACGACTGGCGGTACGTTCCGTCATGGGATAGCGGGCAATCAGCTCGTCTGGCAGATCAAAATGAAAATCGGATACTTGCATCTTTCACCTCGGGGGAATCGGCGGCTAGTCTAGTTATCCCCTCCTTGCAAGGCAACCCAAAAGACCAAAAACCCAAGGCAGGCAAGGGATAGCGAGCAATATTGAGACACTCATCCGGTTAATGATTCTTTAACGGTCTGTATTGACCCTGATCATGTTCTGGCACCTGAGGCTGGGCTAGGGTGAAGAGAGAGACACAAGGAGGCCCACCATGATGATCCTGTCTGAAATCATGACCGAACATCCCTTCACTTTGGGTCCGCAGAACAGCGTCAAGCAGGCGATGGACCTGATGCAGCAGGAGCGGATCCGCCACATTCCCATCGTCGACGACCACCATCACCTGCTGGGTCTGGTCACCCTCACCGACATCCTGGCCACCCGCGAGTCCAAGCTGCTGCTCATCAACCCGGAGCGGGAAGCGGAGTTCACCGACAGCGTCCAGCTCGACGAGATCATGACCCGCCAGGTGGCGAGCGTGGATCCCCATGCGGGCATCAAGGAGGCCGCCCTCTACCTGCAGCGCCACAAATACGGCTGCCTGCCGGTCATCCGGGGCCACAAACTGGTGGGCATAGTCACGGAGTCGGATTTCATCGCGGTGGCCATCAATCTGCTGGAATTGATGGAAGAGCAGGAGCCCCCCTCAGAATTCTGATCGCCAAAAACTGTAATTAAATTACAATAAAAGCGTTTTCAGCCGAAAAAATCGGCCATTAATCTGAAAGTCTTTCATTTTGATTGAAAAATTACACCACACACTTGATTTGTGATCGTCGTCACACTATGATGCCCACCATGCAATGTTTGCCGAAGGGGAGATGAGGGATTGTGCACCCGATGTCTTCTCTTCATATGTCTGCAAGTTTGCACACCCCGTAGTGAGTCTTTGCTGTAAAGCATTTTTATATCGCCATTCCTTGTTTGATGACCCGGCCCTGTCTGTGCGATGGCGCCGGGATTTTTTTATCCGCTTCCCTGCCCTCTTCTCTCCTCCCCGGGCGCTTTGCCACCCTCTTCCTGCCTCGCCGTATAAAACAAGATCCCATCCGGGCCTTGAAAATGTGACCTGCAGGACAGAAATTGAACTTCGACAATGAGTTATCTCTGAAGGCCTGAGATATTCATGTTAGGTACAGTTGCGATGGGCTATCTAATAAGTAGATTTAAGTGATTCAAAATTGTGGCTTTAACCGATTAGCGAAAGGCCCTATGATGACCCCATCGAAAGTTAAGCGCCTCGTCTGGCAAGACTCTTCACTACCGGACGGGCATATGTACATCACCAAGGAGCAAATACATGTCTACCTATATCAACACTGAAATCAAGCCGTTCAACGCTACCGCCTACCACAATGGCAAATTCGTTCAGGTGTCTGACGCTGACCTGAAAGGCAAGTGGTCCGTGGTGTTCTTCTACCCGGCTGACTTCACCTTCGTATGCCCGACCGAACTGGGCGACCTGGCAGACAACTATGCCTCCTTCAAGAAGCTGGGCGTCGAGATCTACGCCGTCTCTACCGACACCCACTTCACTCACAAGGCCTGGCACGACACTTCTGACACCATCAAGAAGATCCAGTACCCGATGATCGGCGACCCGACCGGTGCCATCACCCGCAACTTCGGCGTGATGATCGAAGAAGCTGGTCTGGCTGACCGCGGTACCTTCGTGATCGACCCGCAAGGCGTCATCCAGATCGTTGAAATCAACGCCGGCGGCATCGGCCGTGACGCTCTGGAACTGCTGCGCAAGGTCAAAGCTGCCCAGTACGTTGCCGCTCACCCGGGTGAAGTGTGCCCGGCCAAGTGGCAAGAAGGCGATGCCACCCTGGCCCCGTCCCTGGATCTGGTAGGCAAGATCTAAGCCTCCTGCTCTCCAAGACCGGCCCGTTTCAGGGCCGGTCTGCTTTCCGGCCCGTGATATCCAAGCCTGCGACTCTCAGGCTGACTACAAAGTGCCGACCCGCATTCATTAAGAAGGAATTCGACCATGTTAGATACCAACCTCAAACAACAACTCAACGGTTACCTGCAGTACATCGTCAATCCCATCGAGATCAGCGTGTCCGGCAATGACAGCGACAAATCCGCGGAGCTGCTGGCCCTGGCCACAGAAATCAGCGAGATGTCCCCCAAAATTTCCATGACCGATGGCCGTAACGCTCGCAAGCCTTCCATGAGCATCGCGCCAAAGGATCAGGCCCCGCGCGTGCATTTTGCCGGCATCCCCATGGGTCATGAATTCACCTCCCTGGTGCTCGCCCTGCTGCAAAGCGGCGGCCACCCCTCCAAGGCCGATCCGGCCGTGCTGGAGCAGGTCAAGAACCTGAAGGGTGAGTTCCACTTCGAGACCTATATCTCCCTCTCCTGCCACAACTGCCCGGATGTGGTGCAGGCCCTGAATCTGATGGCGACCCTGAACCCCGGCATCACCCACACCATGATCGACGGTGCCCTGTTCCAGGATGAGGTGAACGAGCGCCAGATCATGGCGGTACCAAACGTTTATATGAACGGTCAACCGTTCAGCCAGGGTCGCACCTCGCTCGAAGAGATAGTGGCCAAGCTCGATACCGGCGCAAGCGATCGCAAGGCCGCCGAGCTCAGCGAGAAAGCCCCCTACGACGTATTGGTCGTCGGTGGTGGCCCGGCTGGCGCGGCCGCGGCCATCTACGCCGCCCGCAAAGGGATCCGCACCGCCATCGTCGCCGAGCGCTTCGGTGGTCAGGTGATGGACACCGTCGGCATCGAAAACTTCATCTCCGTGCCCTACACCGAAGGCCCCAAGCTGGCCGCGAGCCTTGAGCAACACGTCAAGCAGTACGGCGTGGAAGTGATCACCGAGCAGCGCGCCGCCGCCATCAGCAAGGACGGCTACGTGAACGTGGCGCTGGCCTCCGGTGCCACCTTGAAGAGCCGCGCCGTGATCCTGGCCACCGGTGCCCGCTGGCGCGATCTGAACGTGCCGGGCGAAGTTGAATACCGCACCAAGGGCGTGGCCTACTGCCCGCACTGCGACGGTCCCTTCTTCAAGGGCAAGCGGGTTGCGGTGATAGGTGGCGGTAACTCCGGCATCGAAGCGGCCATCGATCTGGCTGGCATCGTCGAGCATGTGACTGTGGTGGAGTTCGCCGATACCCTGCGCGCCGACGACGTGCTGCAGAAGAAGGCTCGCTCCATGGGCAACATCGACATCATCATGAGCGCCCGCACCACGGAAGTGATCGGGGATGGCAGCAAGGTGGTGGGGATGGATTACGAGGATCGCACCACGGGTGAGATCAAGCACCTGGCGGTGGCCGGTATCTTCGTGCAGATCGGCCTGGTGCCGAACACCGAGTTCCTCAAGGGGAGCGAAGTAGCACTGACCCGCTTCGGCGAGATCGAGATCGACGCCAAGGGCGCAACTTCCCTGCCCGGCGTCTATGCCGCGGGCGACGCCACTACGGTGCCGTTCAAGCAGATCATCATCTCCATGGGTGCCGGCGCCACCGCCGCGCTGGGGGCGTTCGATTACCTCATCCGCAATGCGGCGCCGGAAGCCGTCGCCGTCAAGGCCGATGCCGTGACCGCCTGATAGCCTCATGACCCCGCAAAAAGCCGACTCCCTGGAGTCGGCTTTTTCATATGCGCTGCCCCCTGCTTGCCGCACTCACCTGCCCGAGCGCTATCCTTGAGAAGCATCCACCACACAGGGAGCTGAACATGAAAGCGACACTCTTGCTGGCCGGCCTGCTCTTCGCCGGCAGCGCACTGGCCTTCCACTGCCCCATGGACATGAAGAAGATCGATGATGCCCTGGCCGCCGGCCCCGCCCTGAGCGCCGAGAAGCTGGCCGAGGTGAAACAGCTGCGGGCCGAAGGGGAAACCCTGCACAAGGCGGGCAAGCATCAGGAATCCGTCGACACCCTGGCCAAGGCCATGACCTTGCTTGGCATCGACAAGGGCTGACGCCCCGTCGAGAGTGACCGGGTTGAGACGCAAAGCCCCCACCAGTTGGCGGGGGCTTTTTGCTGCCATGACACCATGGCGCTCACTTTGGAGACAGCACCTAGACCCGACCGCTGTACACCAGGGTCTGATAATTGAAGGCTATCTGGCCGTTGACCGCACAACGCTCGAACTCGCGACGGATCAGCGCCGTCAGCCGTTCATAGGCCGGCGTGCCGATGACGGGCGCATAGGATGAGGAGTTGAGCCGTCCCAGCACGCCGTCGAGGTCGAACAGCTGGCAATTATCGAAGCGATCGAGCCGATATTCCTCGAAGAAGGCGTCAAAGTCGGCCTCACCGAGATTGCGATGATTGACCTCCTCATAGTCCCCCGAATAGGCACGCAGACCCGCCTCATAAGCCTGGAGGAATTCGGTATCGGTCAACCTGTCGTTCCAGATAAGGGCGACCCGTCCGCCCGGTTTTAACAGGCGCCGGCATTCCGCCTTGAAGGCAGTCCGATCGAACCAGTGAAAGGCCTGGGCGACGGTGACGAGATCCAGCGCCCCCGTCGGCACCCCGGTCTGCTCCGCACTGCCGCTCAGCCAGTGGATATGGTCGGCGCCCGCCAGCAACCGCACGGCGGCGCCGCGCATCTCGGCATTGGGCTCCACCGCCCACAGCTTGCTCACCCGAGGGGCGAGCAAGGCGGTCAGGATGCCGGTGCCCGCCCCTATATCGGCGACCACGGCATGGGGCCTCATGCCGAGTTCCCTGACCAGAAAGTCCAGCATGGCGGTCGGGTATCCGGGTCGGTATTTCACATAGGCCTCAACCCGGACCGAGAATCGCTGGGTACTGTCCATGCCTCACTCCTTTTGGAACTTGAGCTGAATTCGAGCTGTCTATACCAACCTTATCAATAGACAGTGCGAGGAGCAGCCCCTTACACTGTGACCGCCATCACATTACCCGGGAATCCATCTTGCGTGGGATTGTAAGACTACTGATTTTGCTGACTTTACTGGCCCTTAGGTGCGCTCAGGCCGAGGTGCCCGCCCCCTATGCCCTGCGCCTCGACCCCGGCCAACAAGAGTGGCTGCGCGAGAAGCAGACCCTGGTGGTCGGCATGCCCGCTTCCAACTGGGCACCTTACAGTTACTACTCGGGCAAGGATCACTATCAGGGGCTGCTGCACGACGACCTGCAGACCGTCAGCCAGCGGCTCGGACTCCGTCTCCACTACCGCGCCTATCCCACCTTCAACGATGCCCAGCTCGCCTTGCGCAGTGGTGAGGTGGATGCCCTGGCGGGGGTGGCCATCACCCCCCAACGCCAGACCTGGATGCATTTCACCGCGCCGCTCATCGAGATCCCCCGCGCCGTGCTGCTCGGCAAGCCCGGAAAATCCCCCAGCCTGGCACAGGCCACGCAGATGCAGTGGGTCTGCGAGCGTGGCTACGACAGCTGTGATCTGCTCGAGCACCTCGGCTTCAAGAAGATCACGCGGGTGGACGTCAATACCGAGGCCCTGTTCATGGTCAAATACGGGCTGGCGGATGCCTACCTCTCCGATCGCCCCTACCTGGAGAGCAGCCTCCCCAATCAGGGCGTCAAGGCCCGCTCTCTGGTCGAGGTCCCCTGGATAGACCCCGTCCAACTGGCCCTGACCACGGCGGGTAACAATGTGCGTCTTGGGGAGTTGCTGAGCCTGGCGGTGGACAGCCTCACCCCCCAGGATAAACACGCCCTCCTCCGGCTGGCCGATGCCTATAACAAGCCGAAGAAAAAGGCGCGAAAGTCCAGCCTGTTCACCCCTGAGGAATCGGCCTGGATCGCCGCTCACCCCGAGGTGAGTTTCGCCCCTGGCCCCTGGGTCGGTCTCGGCCAGATAGACAAGAACGGCCGCTTCAGCGGCCTGGTGGCGGACCTGCTGACCCTGATCGAGCGGCGCAGCGGGCTGCGCTTCACGCTGCACCCCACCCAGGGGCAAAACTCCCTGGTGATGGTGGAAGAGGGCAAGCTGGCGCTGGCCCCCACTGTGGTCAACCTGCCAGCGCGGCGCCAGCACCTGCTCTTCACCTCCGATTATCTGACCCTGAAACGACTGCTCATCTCCAACAATACGCGAGAGGAGCTCAGTTCCCTCAAGGAGCTGAAGGGTGCCAGGGTGGCGGCGAGCAGCGCCTCGGCAGACATCACCATCATCAGCGCCTGGCAGGCCGAACCCGTGCCCTTTTTCTCCTTCGATGAACAGCTGACCGCCCTCGCCACGGGCAAGGTGGACTACATCCTCGCCAGTGAGGGCATCAACGAGCAGCTCTTGCGCCGTGGGTCAGACCTGAAACTTCACATCGCCTACAGCGGCAACGAGCTGGACGTGCCCATGGCGATGGCGGTGGCCAAGGACAACCCCATGCTGGCCAGCATCCTCAACAAGGCCCTGGGTTCTGTCAGCCCGCAGGAGATGCAACTGCTGCAGGACAAGTGGTTCAACCTGAAGATTGAGACCGGCATCAACCGCACCCAGTTGCTGCGGATCGTGCTCGGGATGATCGTCGGCATACTGCTAGTGGCGTTGCTGGGCTACCTGTGGAACCGCTCCTTGAGCCGCGAGGTACGCCAGCGCCAGCGGGCCGAGGCGCAGCTCTCGCACCAGTTGCAGCTGATGGAGACCCTGCTCGACACTCTGCCCAGCATGGTGGTGCTCACCAACGAACACCTGGAAATCACCATCACCAACCGAGCATATCGCCAGTTCTACCTCGGTGGCGCAGACACCCACGGAGATTATGCGGCGCTGCTCACCGACATACTGCCCTTTGAGGTCATACTGCGGATCCAGGGAGAAGATGCACGGGTGTGGGAAAGCGGGGAGGATCTCCACTCTCAGGAAGCCTGGCAGTCCGATGGCAGCGAACGACTCATCACCTACCACAAGCGGCTGTTTCGGGGCCCGGATGGGGAAAAGGCGGGGATACTCACCGTCCTCACCGACACGACCGAACAATTGCATGCCCAGTCCCGCGCCAAGGAGGCCGAGGCTCGCCTGGCGCGGCTCACCAACAGCATTCCCGGTTTCGTGTTCCAGTTCCAGTATCTGGGCGAGGGTCAGGGGCACTTCCAGTACGTCAGCGCCGGCTATCAGGAGATGGATCTGCGCACCCGTGAGGAACTGCTCACCAACCAGTACCACGATCTGTTCCCCCATCTTGACGAGCAATTGCGCTCGCTGCTGCTCACCGAGCTGGAACGCCAGCTCAATGAAGAGAACCGGGTCGATCTCAGCTTCCCGTCCCGTCTGGTGAACGGCCAGGCACGTACCCTGCAGGTGCGTGGCAACGTCACGCGCCAACTCGATGGCCATGCTGTGCTGTATGGCATGGTGCAGGACATCACGGCGATGAATGCTCAGCAGCGGGCGCTCGAGGAGGCGCGCCAGAAGGCCGAGGCGGCGACCCAGGCCCGGGATCGGTTCCTCGCCACCATGAGTCACGAGCTGCGTACCCCCATCGCCGGCATGCACGGCATGCTGGAGTTGCTGCGATTAGGTCAGCTCAGCGAGGATCAGCACTACCTGGTGCGCAACGTGGTCAGCTCCGCCAACAACCTGCTCTATCTGGTCAACGACATCCTCGACTACTCCAAGATGGAGGCTGGTCAGCTGCATCTGGACCCAAGGTCGGTGCGCCTGGCCGAGGTGCTGTGCGCCGTGGTGCGCAGCAACGTGGCCACCGCCCGCCAGAAGGGGTTGCAGGTCCAGCTGCTGTGGGATCCGGCCCTGCCGGATCGGGCCGAGCTCGATCCCAACCGGCTGGAGCAGATCTTCTCCAACCTGCTACACAATGCCATCAAGTTCACTGAACGCGGTGGCATCACCCTCACCCTGGCCTATCAGGACCAGCGACTGTGGTTGCGGGTGGAAGACACCGGCATCGGCATCCCCCCCGAGCGGTTGGCCCGCCTCTTCAATCCCTTCGAGCAGGGCGAGACCAGCATCAGTCGCCGCTTCGGGGGATCCGGGCTGGGGCTGGCCATCAGCCGCAATCTGGCCGAGCGGATGGGGGGCCAGCTCAGCCTCGAGAGTGATCCCGGCCAGGGCACCCGGGCCATACTGTCGCTGCCACTGCCCGAGCCACGCTGGGAGGAGAAGCCGCTGGCGGGCAGCCGCTGGCAGGTGTCGGCGTCCCTGTACGATGGCGCAGCCCTGCTGCGCAGCTTCGGGGCCGAGGTGCGGCTTTGCGAGCAAGGCGGATCCCTCGCCCCCGGGTTGCTGCTGCTCGACGAGGCCGATCTGTACCGGCTCTGCCCGCCACAAAGTCTGAACAGGGAGGGGGCGTTCGATACGCCCGAGCTGCAGGGCCATCGCATCATCTTCCTGTCCGAGCAGGAGAGCCTGCGCACCAGCCTGCATCAACGCCACTGTTTGCGTCTTGGCAGCCAACCTCTCTACCCCGATCTGCTGCTGGAGAGTTGCCTCGAACTGACAGCACCACACGGCAGCGAGTCTCTGGTAACCCCCTCCATCCAGCGGTTGAGAGGCCGGGTGCTGGTTGCCGAAGATCACCCCATCAACCGTGCCCTGCTGCAACGCCAGCTCAGCCTGCTTGGCGTGGAGTTCGAGTTGTGTGAAAACGGGAGGCTGGCGCTGGATGCCTGGCAGAAGGGCCACTTCGATCTGCTGCTCACCGACTGCCACATGCCCGCCCTCGATGGCTACCGCCTGACGGCGGCCCTGCGTGATCTGGGGGTGACGGCACCCATCATAGGCGTGACCGCGGATGCCTCCAGGGAGGTGAGTCGCCAGAGCGACCGGGCTGGCATGACCCAGATGCTCTACAAGCCCTACACTCTGGAGGATCTCGGTCGGATACTGGGAGAGTATCTGATGCCGGCGCCCGAGCTTGCCCCGGGAGTGCCGGCAGGCAGCGCCATGAGGGAGCGCTGGATAGCCCTGTTTGGCGGCGAAACCGTGGCCCGAACCCTGGCGGCAGAATATGTGAACAGCAACGGTATCGATCTGGCGCGCCTGCAGGGCTCGCTACCCGAGCTGGAGTGGGACCGCTTGTTCAATGCGGCCCATAGCATCATGGGGGCGGCCCAGATGACAGGCGAGAGCGAGCTGGCCGAGCTGGCACAGGCCGTGGAGCACTGCTGCAAGCAGCAACAAGCGGCGCCATTGGCCGAGCTGGTGCGTCGACTGCAAGGCAGGATGCAGGCGATCGGCAGCGAGATAGGAGCATGGCTCAATGAACAACCTCCCCTCTGACATTTCCCTTCTGGTGGTGGAAGACAACGCCTTTCAGCGCAAGGTACTGATGCACCAGATCCAGGCCCTGGGTTACCGGGTACCGCTGGAGGCCGCGGATGGCGAGGCAGCGCTGGCCCTGTGCCAACAGCAGCAGGTAGATATCCTCCTCTGCGATCTGCGCATGCCCGGTATGGATGGCATGGCACTGCTGCGCCGCCTCTCCCTGAACGGGTTTCGCGGTGGCATCATACTGGTGAGCGCCCTCGAGGAGGACGTGGTCGAGGCGGTGCGACGGATGAGCGACGCCTACGGCCTGCGGGTGCTCGGCCGGCTGGATAAACCCGCCAGCCTGGGGCGACTCGCCGAGCTGCTCGCCAGCTGGGCGCCGGATGACAGCCGGCAGCAGGCGGGTACAGGTCCGCTCATCGAGGCAGCCGATCTCGCCAGGGCGCTGGCGCTGGGGGAAATAGTGCCCTGGTATCAGCCCAAAGTGAGCCTCGCCACCGGCGAGTGGCTGGGGGTGGAGGCGCTGGCCCGCTGGCAGCACCCGACCCTTGGCATCATAGCGCCTGCTCGTTTCATCCCCTTGGCCGAGGGGAGTGGCCTCATCGACCCCTTGACCGAGCACCTCATCGAGCAAGGCCTGAGGGATCTGGAGGGCTGGCTGGCGGCCAGCTCGACCATCAGGCTGTCGATGAATCTCTCCAGCGTCAGCCTGGTCGAGGGGGATCTGTGCGATCGCTTGCTCGCGTTGTGCGAATCGAGGGGGATCGCTCCCGAGCTCATCACCCTGGAGGTAACAGAGAGCGCCTTCGTCAAGGATCTCGGCCAATCCCTCGAGCGACTAAGCCGGCTGCGGATGCACGGCTTTGGCCTCTCCATCGATGACTTTGGCACCGGCTACTCCTCGATGCAGCAGCTCAACCAGCTGCCCTTCACCGAGCTCAAGCTGGATCGCAGCTTCGTCGATCGCTGCCATGAGGATCCGGTGCGGCTCGCCATCATAGAGTCGACCCTGATCCTGGCGCACAAGATAGGCCTCAAGTCAGTCGCCGAGGGGGTGGAGGACGAGGGAACCTGGGATCAGCTGGCTCGCCTTGGGTGCGACGAGTGCCAGGGCTATTACGTGGGGCACCCCATGCCGCGCGATCAGCTGGCCCTGTGGCACAGCCGCTGGCGGGCCACCGGCCCTGTCCCGCGGGCATAGCGCCAGCGCCGACCAACAAGACGCCGATCCTGTGATCGGCGTTTTTATTGCCGGGCATCCGGGTTTGGTCACAGGAACAACCCGCTGACAACCCCTTCAACAGACGCTCGGTCAGATCAGGCCCCGGCACCTGGACGGGGCAATTCCCCTCCCCGACTTGGATAAGTTGCCTCAAAGAACGGCAAAGAAGACCCTGCACTTCGGATCCGCCTGGCGTATCGCTACCAACACCTCGCCGAACCGGTGGCCTGCGTCAGGCTGCCGCTACACTCAAACCTTGGGCGACCCCACAAGAGCAGGGCGCAGATGATGGCACCACGAGACAGACGGGAGAACCCATGTCGATATCCAGATACCTGTTGCCCCTCATCGCCCTGCTGCTCGGCGGCTGCGGCCCCGAGCTGGCCGGCACCGCGGCCACCACGGGGAAGCTCCAGGCAGAGCAGGCCCAACAGGCCAAGGCGCAGCTGGATCAATTCAAGCTGGAGCTGAGCGCCGCCATGCACAGTACCGAGACGGCAGCCTCGGCGACCCCCCCCCAGTAACGGGCAGCATGGCACTTGCTCATGTACTACAGGCTCAGCCGCCGTCGGTTTGAGCCCGGCACCAGGCCCACTCGCACCACAGGAGCATCCTGATGAGAAGACTCATCGTCTCTGCCTTCGTCTCCCTCGACGGCATCATGCAGGCCCCCGGCGGACCAGCAGAAGATCCCACCGGTGGCTTTGGTCTCGGCGGCTGGATGGTCGGCTATGCAGATCCCGGCATGGACATCTCGGCCGCGGGCTTTGACGGCAAGGATCGCGAGCTGGTGCTCGGCCGCCGGACTTATCAGATCTTCGAGGCCTACTGGCCTTATCAGTCGGCGGAACACCCGATCGCCAGGACCCTCAATGCGGCCAGGAAACACGTCGCCTCGCGTACCCTGACGCACCTTCATTGGCACAATTCGAGCCTGCTGCAGGGGGATGTCGTCTCGGCCATCGCCGCGCTCAAGTCCCAGCCCGGCCCCGATCTTCAGACGATTGGCAGCAGCCAGCTGATCCAGACGCTCCAGGCCGCGTCCCTGATCGACGAATACAACCTGTGGACCTTCCCCCTGGTGCTTGGGCGAGGCAAGCGCCTGTTCGGCGAGCGCGCCAGCCCCTCGGCGCTGCAGCTCGTCCGCTCTTTGGTATCAAACACCGGCGTGGTGATGAGCACCTATGTGCTGGACGGCCACATCCAGCCCGGCACCTTCCCGGGTAACGAGCCGAGCGAGAGGGAGCTGGCAAGGCGCCAGCAGATGGCCGATGAGAGATGGTGATCTGCAGCGCAGTGTTCGCTCCTTGACGGCGGCGAAAGGCGGTTTATCAACGGAGAAATTGAGATGATGCAATCAGCGAAGAACAGAATTTGCCTCTGGTACGACCATGATGCCGAAGAGGCGGCGCGGTTTTATGCCGACACCTTTCCCGACTCGTCCGTCGGCGCACTGTGTCGCGCCCCGGCAGACTATCCGTCGGGCAAACGGGGGGATCTGCTGACGGTCGAATTCACCCTGATGGGCATACCCTGCCTCGGCCTCAATGGCGGACCAGGAGTCAAGCACAGCTGGGCGTTCTCGTTTCAGATAGCCACCGAGACCCAGGCCGAGACGGATCGCTACTGGCACGCCATCATCGACAACGGCGGCCAGGCGAGCGAGTGCGGCTGGTGCCAGGACAAATGGGGCCTGTCATGGCAGATCACGCCCCTCGCCCTGACCCAGGCGATTGCCGACCCCGATCTCGCCGCCGCCAAGCGCGCGTTCGAGGCCATGATGCAGATGAGCAAGATCGATATCGCCACCATAGAGGCAGCGCGGCGTGGCTGAGGCCTCCATCGTCGTTGTATGCCCCATGCACTGACCACGCACTCTGCGAAAATGCAAAGCCCCCGTCCATTGACGGGGGCTTTTTACTGGCGTGAAGCTAAACAACTGGCAGCTGCCCGCCCATGAACCTGCATATCGGCAGATGACTGGCATCATCACGGAACGTTTCCTCTCCCCTTCATAACGGCAGAGGCCTGTCTTGCACGACGCACTTCATGACGAGAGTAGAGGTGAGACACTGGGCAGGGCCGACAACTGCGCATCATACAAACGCTGGAAGGCGGGAAGATCCCGGGTAATGACGTTTAGCAAGTAATCGGGATCGCCAAACAACCGCTGCGCCTGGATGACCTGAGGGATCGCCACTAGGGCTTCTTCGAAAGTGGTGACGGCCTGGCGATCCCCCTCCCTCAGGGTGACAAACACGATGGCGGAGAAGTTAAGGCCGAGGTTGCCGGGATCGAGCTGCGCGCGATAGCCCCTGATCACTCCCGTCTCTTCGAGGGCGCGCCCTCGCCTTCGAAGCCGCCGGTGCCTTTGCCCTGCTCATAGAGATGGTACCGGTCGAGGTGGCCGAGAAGATCACGGCGGCGGTCGCCATCCCCACCGTAGGCATAGGCGCCGGAGTCCACTGCGATGCCTAGGTGCTGGTCTGGCAAGATATGGCGGAATTGCGAACCGGGCGTCTGCCACGATTCGTCAAGCAGTACGCCGACATGCGCCCCCTGCTGCACCAGGCGGCGTGCAACTACGCTACCGATGTCGAGGCGGGATCCTTCCCTGACCCCGAACACAGCTTCTGACGCAACAAACCGGCTGGAAACCACTTGTCACCGAGACCCGATACAAACCGAGCTCTAAAAAACGGAGGCTTTTACACAGGGCTTATGGCTTATTCACCCTCCCAGGCCGAGACGAGTCGCGACTGGCACGCCATCATCGACAACGGCGACCAGGTGAACGAGTGTGGCTGGTGCAGTGACAAATGGGGCTTGTCATGGCAGGTCACCCCGATCGCCCTGACCCAAGCGATTGCCGACCCCGATCTCGCCGCAGCCAGGCGCCAGGCACCCATTCAGGCGATGATGCAGATGAGCAAGATGAGCAAGATGAGCAAGATCGACATCGCGGCCATAGAGGCGGCGAGGCTGAAGCGTTCATCGCAATAAAAAAGCCCTGCTGATGCAGGGCCTCCGATTTCCCACTCGATTGTCGGTGAACAAACCAGCCTGTTGGGCTGGCGGATAATGCCAGTCGCTGACTTGGCGACCCCAATGTTGGAAGCCATGGCCTGCTTGCTGTGCAGTACTCAAGCAAGACTTGGCTCCCTCGCCATCACATGGCTGGATCGTCCATATCCTGCCGGTGCTGCTGCATCTTTTCCTTCATCGCACTTCTTTCTGCTTCGCTGATGACGCCGTCACCATTCTTGTCGAGATGGCTGAATATCTTCTCCTGCCGCACCATGAATTGTGCCTTGGTCGTGTCATTCATGGGTTTCATCTTGGCCATCTTGTCGGAGGGGATCTTGCCCGCCTGTTTCATCATCTCATGCATCTTCGCCATGGCCGCCTCCTTCTCGGCCACCTGCAGAATGCCATCACCATTCGTGTCCCGCCTGACGAAACGCTTCTCTGCCCTGTCCATAAACTGGGCCTTGGTGATGTCGCCCTTGATCATAGGCTCGTCGGACGCCGGAGGGGTCGCCGCAGCAGCCATGCCACCGAGCAGCAAGAGTGGAAGTAGATAAGGCTTGAACATGGAAAAGTCTCCCTTTATGTAGAAACACCGGTCGATGCCGGATTGATACCCACGGCGGGTGAAGGTTGAGCCGTCGACCCTAACGATGGCACAGAAATGAGGGGCGATGTCACTCATGGCAGCACTGCACACCACCCTCTGTCAGGTTCACTGTTACCGCTGGTAACGGCGCCACCAGACGAAGGGCAGCATCAACAACATCAGCCAGAACGCGCTGCCGCCACCGTCCTCGCTGACCTCATAATCTTCGGGTGTGTCACCCTCGTAATCTTTCTCGACCGGCACCAGCCTGACGCTGACGACCGTCTCGTTGATGCGTTCGTTGAGATCGCTCTCGCTGCTGTAGCGATAGGCCGTGGCGGCGACGGTGCCATCGCTGCTGATGTCGACGGCATTGGCGATGTGATAGTAGAAACCGTTCTGCTGGCACAGCTTCTCGCCATCGTCGTCCAATCCGCAGATAAGGTCGTTGATGTACCAGTTATTGCCGGTCGGGGCATCGAGCAGGAAGGCCTCCTGCAGGCGATTGGCAGCGCCATCGACGACGTTGTCATCCTGGCCACGGGCATCCCGCCAACCCACCACCATGTCGTGGTCGTTGATCGCCGCCGCCTCGGAGCCGGCACCGACGATGGGGTCGTCTTGCAGGGGAACGACGGCTGCCACCTCGGGGGTGGCCAGGTTGAAGACAAACATCTCCACCGGGCGATTTTCCCCCTTCGCGGTTGCCTGGCGCTGGTTACCTATCACATAACCATTCTCATTGATGCCGACCGCCCAGGTGTGGCGCAGATCGCCCCCCGGCTCCCCGGCGGGCAACGGAATGACGGTGGTCTCGTGCACCTTGCCAGTCCCCTCCAGATCCAGTTGCCAGTAGGTCGCGAGGTTACGCCCCCGCAGGGCTACCTGCTCCTCATTTCCTGTAACGACTGTGCTGTAACCCACACCAAACCAGTCTCTACCATCGAATACCTCGGCGACGTCCAGGACGGAAGCCGTCTGCAGCGCCTCGCTCTGGTTGTCGCCGGAGGCATACTGCTCGGGCAGCAGCAGCTCCTTGAGGCTGCCGTCATTTTTCAGCCACCAGAAGCTGGCCTGGGTATCGACCCCCGGGCAATAGCGGTATTCGCTGAGTTCCCTGAATGCGTTTTCGTCCTCCTCCTTGTCATCGAGTCCGGCGAAACAAAATTCATAGGGCTCGTCATCCACCGAGTGCGATTTGTTTCGGCCCGTGGCCGAGGTGCCAAACACCAGGAGCTCATCGTCATCCAGCCGCTTGATGCCGGTCGCCACGCTCAGACTATGCGGTTCATGGTTCTCATCGCTGGCCTCATCGAAGAGGAAAACGGGGGCACCATTGTCGATGACGGCAAAGGCGGTGCGCAGTTTCATGCCAGTCACCTTGCCTGAGGTCTTTTCTTGGATCTGGTAGCCCACCCGCGTGGATGCGGTTTCGCCCAGTGCGGTGATCAGGCCATCGGACTCGCTACCGCCCTCGCCTCCCACGTTGCTGCGTTGATCGATGTCATCCAGAAAGTCGGTGCGCCATTGATGTGCAAAGCCGGGCTCAGTCTCCCCCCAGAAGGCGTCACAGGCGTTGTCGGAGAGCATGCACTTGTCATCAAACCGGAACCGGTCGACCAGGAAGTCGGCAAAGGGCACCGTGGAGAAGTAGTCGGCCTGATTGTTTTTGGTGTTGATCCCGACGAGCTGGCTGCCATCCTCGCTGATCCCGGTGGCATAACCCTGGATCTCATCATCGACGATGGTGAAGAAAGGAGACTGTGACGCCTGCGCGAGGGGGCTGACAGCCACCAGGATGGCGAGCATGGATAATGGCTTTTTCATCGACTTCCTAACGTCCTGTTTGTTCAATGCGTTCCCAATCCTCCTTGCTGGGTACAGCATCTGTCAGTCTATCCGGCCGCTCTGACCGGCGTCGCTTGGGTGCGCTACGGGGTGGATTGCCTCGTATGCACTACCACCAAGCGGGCATAATTACTCATCTATCAATATCCGTCAAATATGCAGCACATAACCGTTTTTTGAGCCTAGACCCGACTTGGTGCAAGAGTTCGTCGGCTACCCTCGCCGCGAACACCCCAGGGGTGCCCCACCTCTCACAGTATCGTCCCATGGCAGACAAAAAAGGCCTTGCTGATGCAAGGCCTTCTTGTTTCCAACTTACTTTTCCCTAATCACCACCGCTATTACTTGGCGTAATCCTCGGTCGGGATGCAGGAGCAGAACAGGTTGCGATCCCCGTACACATCGTCGATGCGGTTGACCGAGGGCCACAGCTTGCTGGCCCGCACGGCGTCGGAGGGGAAGACGGCTTCGGCACGGCTGTAACCGCGTGCCCACTGCTCGTCCATCACATCATCCTGGGTGTGGGGTGCGTTGACCAACGGGTTGTCGGTCAGACTCCAGTGGCCGTCCTGCACCTTGCCAATCTCGGCGCGGATGCGGGTCATGGCCTCGACGAAGCGATCCAGCTCGCGCTTGGATTCGGATTCGGTCGGCTCTACCATCAGGGTACCCGCCACCGGGAAGCTCATGGTCGGCGCGTGGAAGCCGTAGTCCATCAGCCGCTTGGCCACGTCCATCTCGCTGATGCCGGAGGCTTCCTTGAGCGGACGGATGTCCAGGATGCACTCGTGGGCCACGCGGTTGTTGCGACCGGTGTAGAGCACGGGGAAGGATTCCCCCAGCTTCTTGGCCAGGTAGTTGGCGTTGAGGATGGCCACCTGGGTGGATTTTTTCAGCCCCTCGTCACCCAGCATGGCGATGTACATCCAGCTGATGGGCAGTATGCTGGCCGAACCGAACGGTGCCGCAGAGACGGCGCCGTTGTTGCGGCTCTCCTTGTCGGTCTTCACCACGGCATGACCGGCCACGAACGGCGCCAGATGCTGCTTGACGCCGATGGGGCCCATGCCCGGGCCGCCACCGCCATGGGGAATGGCGAAGGTCTTGTGCAGGTTGAGGTGCGACACGTCCGCGCCGATAAAGCCTGGCGCCGTCAAACCTACTTGCGCGTTCATGTTGGCGCCATCCAGGTACACCTGACCACCGTGCTGGTGAACGATGTCGCACACCTCCTTGATGGTCTCCTCGTACACCCCGTGGGTGGAGGGGTAGGTCACCATCAGGCAGGAGAGCTGATCCCCCACCTCGGCGGCCTTGGCGCGCAGATCGTCGAGATCCACGTTACCGAACTTGTCGCAGGCGGTGACGATGACCTTGAGGCCCGCCATCTGGGCGGAGGCCGGGTTGGTACCGTGGGCCGATGCCGGGATGAGACAGACATCGCGATGCCCCTCGCCGCGGGACTCGTGATACTTCTTGATGGCAAGCAGACCGGCGTATTCGCCCTGAGCGCCGGAGTTCGGCTGCATGCAGACGGCGTCATAACCTGTCACCTTCACCAGCCAGTCTTCCAGATCTGCCAGCAGCAGCTGGTAACCCTGGGTCTGGGCCAGCGGCGCGAAGGGGTGCAACTTGCCAAACTCGGGCCAGGTCACCGGGATCATCTCGGCGGTGGCGTTGAGCTTCATGGTGCAGGAGCCGAGCGAAATCATGGCGTAGTTCAGCGCCAGATCTTTCGCCTCGAGACGGTGGATGTAGCGCAACATCTCGGTCTCGGAGTGGTACTTGTTGAACACCTCGTGGGTCAGCACGGCGTCGGTACGCAGCAGATCCGGCGCGATGGCGTGGTGCGCCTGTGCCTTGGCATCCAGAGCGGCGACATCCAGGCCATGACCCAGGCCGAGGAAGAGATCAAACAGCTCGGCCACGTCCTCGCGGGTGGTGGTTTCGGACAGGGACACGCCCACAGCGCCATCCAGATCGGCACGCAGGTTGATGCCCAGCCCTTCGGCCTTGGCGATCAGCTCGGATTTGCCCGCGGTCAACACGGTGAGGGTATCGAACCAGCTGTCGTGCTTGAGGCTCAGCCCCTTGGTCTTGAGCCCCAGCGCCAGGATGCTGGTCAGACGGTGCACGCGGGAGGCGATGGTTTTCAGCCCCACCGGGCCGTGGTAGACGGCGTAGAAGCTCGCCATGTTGGCCAGCAGCACCTGAGCGGTACAGATGTTGGAGTTCGCCTTCTCGCGACGGATATGCTGTTCACGGGTCTGCATCGCCATGCGCAGCGCAGATTTGCCACGGGCATCCCTGGAGACACCGATGATGCGGCCCGGCATGGAGCGCTTGTAGGCGTCGCGGGTGGCGAAGAAGGCGGCGTGCGGGCCACCGTAGCCCATGGGCACGCCGAAGCGCTGGGCGGAGCCGAACACCACGTCGGCCCCCAGCTCACCCGGGGATTTGAGCAGCAGCAGGGAGAGCATGTCGGTACCGACGCAGGCCAGCCCCTTCTGGGCCTGGACCGCGGCGATCAAGGCGCGCAGATCGGTCACATTGCCGGTGGTGCCGGGGTACTGGAACATGGCACCGAACACCTCCTCGCTCACCGCCTCGGAGGCGGGACCGACGGCGACCTCGAAACCGAAGTGCACAGCGCGCTCCTTGACCACGTCGATCACCTGGGGGTGCACGTCGTCGGCCACGAAGAAGAGGTTGGACTTGGACTTGGCCATGCGTTTCGCGAGCGCCATGGCTTCGGCAGCGGCGGTGGCCTCATCCAGCAGGGAGGCGCTGGCCAAGTCCATACCCGTGAGATCCAGGGTGAGCTGCTGGAAGTTGAGCAGCGCCTCGAGACGGCCCTGGGCCAGCTCGGGCTGATAGGGGGTGTAGGCAGTGTACCAGCCCGGGTTTTCCAGCACGTTGCGCAAGATGACGTGGGGCACGTGGGTGTCGTGATAACCCATGCCGATGTAACTCTTGGCGATCCGGTTCTGGGCGGCGTAGCCCCTGAGCTTGGCCAGCGCCTCGACCTCGGTCATGGGGGCGCCGATGCCGAGGGGGCCGGGGCGGCGGATGGCGGCGGGCACCGTCTGATCGATGAGATCGTCCAGGCTCTCGGCGCCGACTTCCGCCAGCAGGGCACGCAGCTCTTCCTCACCCGGGCCTATGTGGCGGCGGATGAAATCGGTTTTTTGTTCGAGTTCAAACAGTGACTGGGTCATTTCCCTATTCCTGCTAAATTAAGTCCTGATAGATATTCCCGAGCCGGCGGCGCCGACTCCACTCATGTTCTATGTGTCGCTGGCACCATGTGCGGACACGGGATGCGCCTGGCGCATCCGTGGGGGTCGCGGTTCTGGCGGCCTGCCCGTCTCATCCAACGGGATCGGACGGGCTGGCGCGGGCGACTTCACCCGACCGCCACACGACGTCATGTCGCTGGCGGCCATACAAAAAGGCCCTGCAAAGATTGCAGGGCCCAACAGGATTACGCTTCGTCCACCACGTTCTGGTAGCCATCGGCATCCAGCAGGTTGGCGAGCTCGCCGGCGTCGTCCAGCTTGATGCGGAACAGCCAGCCGGCGCCGTAGGGGTCGGAGTTGACCAGCTCGGGGCTGCCTTCCAGCTCTTCGTTGATGGCGATGATTTCGCCGCTCACCGGGCTATAGATGTCGGAGGCGGCTTTCACCGACTCGGCCACGGCGCAGTCTTCACCGGCACCGATTTGCTTGCCCACTTCCGGCAGATCGACAAACACCATGTCTCCCAGCAAGTCCTGGGCGTGCTCGGTGATACCGACCACGGCCTCACCGTTGGCTTCAACACGGACCCACTCATGGGAGGTGGCATATTTCAGTTCGCTCGGGATATGGCTCATTTGTGCTTCCTTTATGCTCTTGAATCGCTTCGACAAAAAGAATCGGCGAAGGGTGACTCCCTGCGCCGCAATAGATTGTTACACCAGTGGCTGGCCGTTACGCACGAAGGCCGGCTTGGTGACCTTCACGGTGACCAGCTTCTTGCGGATCTCGACCTGAGCCTCGCTGCCGATGTCACGGGGCACCCGCGCCAGGGCGATGCTGTAGCCCAGGGTCGGCGAGAAGGAGCCGGAGGTGATCACCCCTTCGCGCGGCTCGCCGCTGGCGCTGGTGAAGGTGATCGGCATGCCGGCACGCAGCACCCCTTTCTCTTCCATCACCAGACCAACCAGCTTAGGGCTAGTACCGGCGGCCTTCTGGGCCTCCAGCGCGGCGCGGCCGATGAACTGGCGATCGGCGGGCTCCCAGGCCAGGGTCCAGGCCATGTTGGCGGCGAGCGGAGAAACCGACTCATCCATGTCCTGACCGTAGAGGTTCATGCCGGCTTCCAGGCGCAGGGTGTCGCGGGCACCCAGGCCACAGGGGGCCACGCCGTTGTCCAGCAGCGCCTGCCAGAGGGCACAGGCTTGGGGCTCTGGCACCACTATTTCGTATCCGTCTTCGCCGGTGTAGCCGGTAGTGGCGATGAACAGATCCCCCGCCTGCACGCCGAAGAAGGGCTTCATGCCGGTGACGGCCGCGTTTTGCTCGGCGCTGAACACCTTGGCTGCCTTGGCCTTGGCCTGCGGGCCCTGCACCGCGATCATGGCGAGCTCGGGGCGCTCGGTGACGCTCACGGCAAAGTCGATGGCGTGGTGACGGATCCAGGCCAGATCTTTCTCGCGGGTGGCGGAGTTCACCACCAGGCGGTAGAAGGTATCGCCGAGATAATAGGTGATGAGGTCATCGATGACGCCGCCTTCCGGGTTGAGCATGCCGCTGTAGAGGGCCTTGCCGGGGACGGTGAGCTTGGCCACGTCGTTGGCCAGCAGGTGTTGCAGGAAGGCTTTGACGCGCTCGCCGGTCAAGTCGACGATGGTCATGTGGGAGACATCGAACATGCCCGCATCGCTGCGCACGCTGTGGTGCTCTTCGAGCTGGGAGCCGTAATTGATGGGCATCTCCCACCCGTGGAAGTCCACCATCTTGGCGCCGGCTTCCAGGTGCTTGGGATGCAGTACAGTAGTCTGGATCATCACATTCTTTCCTTAGCAAAGAGCCCTAAAGCGTTAGCGACAACACCTGCGACCCATCCTTCTCGCTTACCTCTCGGGAAGAGAGACAGGATCACAAGGTCTGTGCTCGTTCCTGCCCTTGCCGGGCAAGAGTGATTCCTTGAACGGAGCGGATTATATGACAAGAGCGCTATGCTACCGCTCAAAAAAAACTAATCCCCTCCTGTTAAACTGACACCAGACACTAAGGCAAAAACAGTGATAAAAACAGTGGATGACCGGCTTTTCCGGGATTTAATGTTGATTTTCACCGTTTCGTCACAATTTAAAGAAAAACGTTTCGCCTCGCGCCAACATTAAAGGCTAGTGCCTCGGAGGGGCATTTCGCCTCATCAGATTAGTTTTATTGTGAAAAACCACGAGTAGAATTAGATTTTCTCACCCTTGGCCAGGGCCGGCAGCTCGCCATCCAGCCCCATGGCGGCCCGGATCACCTGGGTTTTGAGCGGCGTCAGGGCATCGAAAGCCCGCAGCCCCACCCCGCGCACCAGCTTCTTGAGCGGGTTGCTGCCACCGAACAGCCGCTTGAGCCCCTCCATCGCCGCCAGCATGCGGGCCGCCTCGCTCTTGCGCCAGCGCTCGTAACCGCGCAGGTTCGCGAGCAGACCGATGTCGGCGCCGGTGCGCTGGCTCTTGAGCAGTTGCTCGGCCAGGGCCGCCGCATCCAGCAGACCGAGGTTCACCCCCTGCCCCGCCAGCGGGTGTATGGTGTGAGCCGCATCTCCCACCAGCACCAGCCGCTCGCGGGCAAAGTCGCGGGCATAGCGGGCGGTGAGCGGGATGGCGCTGCGCGCCCCTTCCACCTTGCACAGCCCGAGCCGGGCGTCGAACGCCGCGGTGAGCCGACGGTTGAAGCCTTCGTCATCGCAGGCGCACAGCGCCTCGGCCCGCGCCGCGGGCACCGACCAAACGATAGAGCAGAGGTTGGGATCCCACAGGGGCAGGAAGGCGAGCGGACCCTCGGGGGTGAAGATCTGGCGCGCCACTCCTTCGTGGGGCTCGCCGGTGCGCACCGTCGCCACCAGGGCGTGATGGCCGTAGTCCCAGCTGGTGAGCGGGATGTCCGCCTGACGGCGCACCCAGGAGTGGGCACCGTCGGCGGCCACCACCAGTTTGGCCGAGAGGGCGCGACCATCCTCCAGCAGCAAGACGGCTCCCGCCTCGCCGCATTGCAGGCTCCGGGCCCGCGCCGGGGTGAGCAGCTGGATATTGTTTGCTCCTTTCAGAGCATCGAGCAGCGCCAGCTGGATGACCCGATTCTCGACGATATGGCCAAGGGCGCTCTGGCGCAGGCTGGCGGCGTCGAAATCGATGTGGCCGAAGCTGTCTTGCTCCCACACCGCCATCTTGTCGTAGGGCTGCAGGCGTCGCCCTTCGACCCCGGCCCAGGCACCGACCCCCTGCAATATGTGCTGGCTGGCGAGGCTCAGGGCACTGACTCGGTTGTCCGGCGCCTCCCCGAGCACGGGCTCGGGCAACTGTCCCTCCACCACGGCCACGCTCAGCGCACTGTTTTTAAGGGCGGCGGCGAGCCCGAGACCCACCATGCCGCCCCCTACTATCACCAGATCCACCGTCTGCATTTGCATTCTTTAGTTCCTTCGCTGGCCGGCCGCCTTGGCCACCGGCATCATCAATCGGTTAGCAGGGGAGCCTGCCCATTGGCTGCTCTACTCTCATCTCGTGGTCTGGCTGACGAAACCCAGGGTCTGGGCCGCCAGCGGCCCCTTGAGACAGGCAAATCGCCCCATCAGGGAGAGCGCCAGGTTGCGACCCGCCACCAGGGGGCCGTGGCCGTTGGAGAAGAGCTGGGCAAGAGCAGAGGTCAGCCAGATGGTGTGGTCCTGATCGTCCCGGCGCTGGCGCCAGTAACTGCTGAGCACCTCGAAGCTGCCGATATCCTCCCCCGCCGTGAGTGCCCGAGAGACCGCCTGAGTGAGCAGGTCGAGATCGCGCATGCCGAGGTTGAAGCCCTGCCCGGCGATGGGGTGCAGCAGGTGGGCGGCGTTACCCACCAGCACGGTGCGCTGGGCCAGGGGGTAGTCGGCGGCGGTCAGCACCAGCGGATAGCGATAGCGTGCACCGGTACGCTCGAAGCGCCCGAGTCGCCAGCCGAAGGCCTGCTGCAGGCGAACGAGGAAGGCGGCGTCATCCAGCGCCATCAGCTCGTCTGCCTGATCTCGCCGGACGCTCCACACCAGGGACGAGAGTCCATCCTGCATCGGCAGCATGGCCAGGGGGCCGCCCTCGGTGAAGCGCTCGAACGCCCGGCCATCCGGCGCCTTGGCCGTCTTGACCGTGGCGATGATGGCGCTCTGCTCGTAGTCGTGGCGGCTGACCGGCATCTTGAAGTGCTGACGCACGAAGGAGTTACCCCCATCGGCCGCCACCAGCAACCGGGTCTGGTAGCGCTCACCGCTGGCCAGGGTCAGCTGTACCCCCTCCTCCAGCGGTGCGATCGTCGACAGCTGGGCAGGGCAGCGCAGCTGGATCTGCGGGCAGGCGGCGATCCCCTGCTGCAGCTCAAGGCCCGCCGCCGACAGCTCGATCACCTGACCCAGCGCAGGCAGGCCATATTCCGCCGCCGACAGGCGAGCCTGGCCAAGATGGCCCCGATCCGAGACGTGGATGTCGGTGATGGGGGCACAGTGGGGGGCGAAGCGAGACCAGAGACCGTGGCGGGCCAGAGCCTCGCAGGTGCCCGCCGAGAGGGCGATGGCGCGGGCATCGAAGCCGGGATGAGCATTGAGTTCCGGGGCGCTCGCCTCCAGCAGCAGGATCTGCAGGGGCGCACCGCTCGGCCCGCGCAGGGCCGCGAGGGAGAGCGCAAGCACGGCGCCACTCATACCACCGCCGACGATAGCCACATCGACGTGAACCAGAGAGGATTGAGACATGAGATGAGGGGAAGAAGCTGAAAACATGGGAGAGATGCTACCACAAAGCCGCTCACCGGGATGCGACCCCACGGGCAAAAACCGATTGGAGCCCTCCGCCAGCCGGCCCATCATCCGCCGGCGCTCATTGCCCTCGATGCAAGAGAGCGCCACCGGGGCGCTCTCTTTAATAGGAACTGACAGTCTCCCGCTTGCGGGGATCAGTGCAGGGTCGGCGGCGCGATCGGGGCATCGGGACGCTTGCCAAACTCCTCGAAGGCCATCATGACCCCGAGCCGCACGTGTTCGTAGAGCACCAGGAAGGAGGCCTCGTTCTCGTCATCCTCCTGATCGAACTCGGCGGAGACCTGGGTGATGCTGGCGATGTCCTGGATCATCTCCTGCAGCTCTTCCGAGGCCCTGGACAGCTCCTGCTGCACCACGCCAAAGCCGGCGAGGAAGGCCTGGGACCAGTCAACAAGGGCGTCGATACGCTCATCGAGCGGCGCCTCATCGCTGGGCAGCATCAGTTCGACGCCCTTTTGCGCCATCAGACCTTCGATGACGCCCTGATAGAGATCGGTCATCACCTGGCGCACCGGTGCCGGCAGGCCGAAACCGTCGTTGACCAGATCGTTGAAGGGAGGCAGCCAGCTCTTGTCGTCCAGTACCACACCACCGCAGACCAGGCCGCAGATCACGCCATGGGCCTCGACAGCCGTTGCCATCAGCTCATGTCGCTCCATCAGGTCGGCCACGGCCGCGTATTTCAGGGGGTTTGTTTTGCTCATCTAAGATCCGCTCAAAGTTCAGGCA
This sequence comes from Aeromonas sp. MR16, assembly GCF_022549315.1. Lineage (NCBI taxonomy): Bacteria > Pseudomonadati > Pseudomonadota > Gammaproteobacteria > Aeromonadales > Aeromonadaceae > Aeromonas > Aeromonas sp. MR16. Next base: position 65,440 of record NZ_JAKZFK010000016.1, read on the forward strand.
AATATGCAAAATTTATGGTCAGGATCCTAGCATTCTCCCCCTTCCAGAGCCAGCAAGGCCTTGAAACTTCTGCATCTGCGCTATATAGTCCCGCCCAGTTGTCCACGTGGATAAAGGCGGAAATCAGCCCCGCCGTATTGAGGAAGGCATGAGCATAGAGGCCGTAGAAATCGTCATTCTGGGACGTCCCTACAAGGTATCCTGTCCCCTGGGACAACAGGACGCCCTGCGCCAGGCCGCCGACCAGCTGACCGACAAGCTCATCGAGTTGCGTCAACGCTCCAAGGTCTCCAGCAACGAACAGCTTGCCGTCATGGCGGCGCTCAATTTCTGTCATGAGCTCTGCCTTGAAAAAGAGAAAAACCATCAATACTCTGAGACCATGGACAAGCGGATCAAGATGCTGCAGCGCACCATAGAAGCGGCACTGATCGAGCACGGACAATATGGCGATTCCGGCGAAGAGGGCCCCAAGCCCTAAGCGCACCGAGTTTTAAAATTCCCTGGGATGTTTGTCAGCCGGTTCAAGTCCCCGAGCCGATAATCATACCCAACAGGAGATCTATCTTCTGACTATTGCGCATGCTCGGCCCGACCGAGAAGCCTGCGGCCAGTTTAGATTTCCGCCTTGAACTCACGGTTCAAGGGCCCAAACCGGCAACGGCATTCCGGGGTACCAACAGCAAAAAGCCCGTCAGCATCTGACGGGCTTTTTCTTTGCATGGGTGGTGGATGCCACTGCCCCTTCTCACTCTGTTAGTCAGCTACCACTGTCAACGCGCATCCAGGCAGTGTTTCCTCTTATGCAGCTCCCCCTCTCTTCCACACTCTCGGCTCATCGACAGATATGAAAAAGCCCGCCAGGGTGGCGGGCTTTTCTCTCTTGCCGGACGCGTCAGACGGCCATCTGCTCGTGGGGCGAGCCGTGGTGGCGCAGCCAGGCGAAGCTCATGGCCACCAACACCACCATCACCGTCATGATGGCGCCCAGGGTCAGCTGGCCCTGCATCGGGAAGCTGGCCGCCAACAGGGTGACCACACCGGCCCCCAGGTTCTGCATGCCGCCGAGGATGGCACCCGCGGTGCCCGCCTGACCCGGAAAGGGCTCGATGGCACAGGAGGTGGCGGTCGGATAGAGGATGCCGCTACCGATGAAGTAGACCGCCGCACCGCCCACCAGGGATGCCGCACTCACCAGCCCGAACAGACCGGGCACCAGTATGATGAGGGAGCCCAGAGCCAGGAAGGCGATGCCAAGGCGCATCAGCTTGCCCTGACTCAGGCGAAAACTCAGGCGGGCCGAGAGCCAGGCACCGAACAGGTAGCCGGGCAGCGGCAGCACGAACAGGACGCTGACGGTGCGGGCGCTGAGTTTGAGCACATCGCCGAGCAGCACCCCGGCCGCCGCCTCGAACACGGCGAGCCCCGCGAAGGTCGCCATCAGGCACAGCAGGTTGCCCTGAAAACGCGGGTTACCGAGCACGTGGCGATAGGCGGCACCGACCCGCAGCGGCTGCTGACGCGCGGCCTCGGGCAGGGTCTCGCCAAACCAGGCCAGCAGCGCCAGGGTGGTCAGGGCGCCGAAGCCGAACAGGAACCAGTAACCGGCGCGCCAGTTAAACAGCTCGGTCAACCAGCCACCCAGCACCGGGGCCAGCAGCGGGGAGAAGATCACCCCCATGCTCACCAGGCTGTTGGCCCGGTTCAGCTCGGCGCCGTTGTAGCGATCCCGCATCACGGTCCGGCTCATGGCGCCACCGGCCCCGGTACCCAGCCCCTGGATGAAGCTGCCGGCCAGCAGGGCGCTGAAGTGCGGGATCAGCTGGATGGTCAGGGTCCCGACCAGGAACACCATCATGCCGATGAGCAGCACCGGACGACGGCCAATCCTGTCCGACAGCGGGCCATAGACGAACTGGGAGAGCCCGTAGGGAATGAGGTAACAGGCCATCACCGCCTGCAACTGGCCGGAGGCCACGTTGAAGTCCCCCGCCATCATGGGAATGGAGGGCACATACAGGGTTTGGGTCATCTGGCCCACGGCGACCATCAGGATGGTCAGAAAAAACAGAGGATAGAAACTGTGCCGAGTCATAGCTGTTGTCCCGCAAATCATCAAAAAGCTGCCACGCCCCTGGCAGATGTCTGCAGGGGATCCAAACAAGGGTCACTGAAGGGTAAAAACAAGGCGGAGGACCCGCACCAGCCGAAAGCAGGACGCTCTCTTGGCTGCGGTAATATTAGTGATTCATGTCACAAAAAACGAACGAATCTTTATAATCTGCTTTCCCAAGTTTTTCTAATGTGACGAAAAAACTGCCTCGTTTCGGATGAGAATCAGGTGGTTATTGCCAGTCACTCCCCTGCCTGATCCCGCTGATGGGACCGGTAGAGCAAAGGCTATCCCTCTTCCATCGCCCAAGGCCCGCCATTTCTCGACCAGATCCAGGCAAGACCCCCTTTTTTTATCGGCCAACGCCTCCGCTTGTGCACCGTAGAGATCCGGCCCTGCTCTCCCAGGTTCAGGGCAACACGTCACCATCTGGTCGGCCAGCGCCTCAACAGGCTCACCGGCAAGGGCACCGCCTCTTGCACCCGTTCAAGGGCAATCTGTCCATCATCTGTGCAAGCAAGAAGTCAGCCTGAAGACAGTGTCGTCGGCAAATAACGCCACCTCTCACTACCATGCGGCCTTCAACAGGCCAATAGAATCAACGAGATATCATATTGTTATTTTTTTGTTGCTGTCACCTTGCGAACCCGGCTGGCCTAACCTAAAAATGTAATCGATTACATTTCACCCACAGGTCGCTGAATGAGCCGAGCCCCCTCCCCCATCAATCCCGTCTCCATGGCCGCCGTGGCGGAGCAGGCCGGGGTGTCGGTCGCCACCGTCTCCCGGGTGCTCAATCAGCAGGAGGGTGTCACCGCCAAGACCCGGGCCAAGGTCGACCAGGCCGTCCACGCGCTCGGCTACAGAGTCAATCATCTGGCCACCAGCCTGCGCACCGCCAAGAGCTGGCTGCTGCTCATCATGGTGCCCGACCTCACCAATCCCTTCTATATCGAGGTCGTGCGCGGCATAGACCGGGTGGCCCGCCAGCACGGCTACTTCGTGCTGCTGTGCGACACCGGCGCCGATCCGGGGCGGGAGCGCTCGGCCTTCGAGCTGTTGCGTACCCACAGAGCCGACGGTGCCATCTGTCTGGATCCCGACTCCATCCAGCAGGGGCTGAGCCAGGAGATCAACGCGCTGCCCTGGGTCGCCTGCTGTGAGTTTGACCCCGCTATGCCGGTTCCCTACGTGGGCATAGATAACCAGGCGGCGGCGGCGGAAGCGATCCGCTATCTGCTGAGCCGGGGCCATCGCCGCATCGCGCTGATAGGCGCAGATCCCGCCTACCTCTACGCCCGCCAGCGTGAGGCCGGGGTGCGCCAGGCCCTGGCAGAGGCCGGACTGCTCCTGGCGGAGGAGTGGAACATCCGGGTCACCAGCTTCAGCTTCCTGGCCGGGGCCGAGGCGGCAAAGCAACTGCTCCGTTGCCCGCACCGCCCGACCGCCATCTTCGCCGTCGCCGATGCCCTGGCCATCGGCCTGATGCACAGCTTGCAAGAGGCGGGCCTGCGCATCCCGGACGACATCGCCATCATGGGCTTCGATGACATACCCATGGCCGCCCAGCTCAATCCACCGCTCACCACCATGGCGCAACCCATGGACGAGCTCGGTGCCGAGGCGACCCGTCTGCTGCTGCAGCGCTTGAACGCCCCCGACACCCCGCTGATCGGCCGCCTGCTCCCCCATCGGCTCGTCAGCAGAGGGAGCGTCTGATGCCGCTCACCCCCCTTTGCCAGCCGCCCGACAGTGCCGGGCACAACCGGAGAACCTCATGAGTCTCAGTGTCGAATTTAGCGGCGTCTGCAAGGACTTCGGCCCCATCCGGGTGCTGCACGGGGTCGATTTTGATCTGGCCGCAGGGCGCGTCTACGGCCTGCTGGGGGAGAATGGCGCGGGCAAATCCACCCTGATGAAGATCCTCGCCGGTTACGAGTCGATCAGCGCCGGGGAGATCCGCATCGATGGCGAGGCGCGCCGCTGGACCTCCTCCCGCGAGGCGGAGCAGGCAGGCATAGTGCTGATCCATCAAGAGCTCAACCTGGCCGAGCACCTCACCCTGACCCAGAACCTGTTCCTCGGCCATGAGCTGAAACGGGGCTGCCTGCTGGACGAGGCCACCATGGCCAGCCAGACCCAACATTATCTGGAGCAGGTCGGGCTGCCGCGCGCCCCCGCCACCCGGGTGCGCCAACTCATCGTCGCGGAGAAGCAGCTGGTGGAGATCGCCAAGGCGTTGTCACGCCAGGCCCGCCTGCTGATCATGGATGAACCGACCGCCACCCTGACCCCGGGAGAGACGGCGCGGCTGTTCGCCCTCATCGCCAGGCTCAAGGCCCAGGGCACCACCATCATCTACATCTCCCACAAGCTGGACGAGGTCAAGCAGATCACCGACGAGATAGTAGTGATGCGCGATGGCCGCTTCGTCAGCCGGGGGGAGACGGCGTCCTTCAGCCGCCAGCAGATGGCCAACCTCATGGTGGGGCGCGAGATGTCGGACATGTTCCCCCCCAGGCTCCCGCCCCCGGAAGGCACGGAGACCGCCCTCGCGGTGAGGGGGCTGCACGTCACTGGCTGGGTGGAGAGCCTCGATTTCGAGGTGCGCAGCGGCGAGATCTACGGCTTCGCCGGGCTGGTGGGGGCTGGTCGCACCGAGGCGTTCGAGGCCATCCTGGGCCTGCGTGAGCGCCAGGCTGGCAGCATAGAGCTGGCCGGCAAGGCCGTGCGCATCGACAGCCCGCTCGCCGCCATGCGCCAGGGGCTCACCTATCTACCGGAGGATCGCAAGGGCAAGGGGCTGCATACCCAGCTCGGGCTGACCGAGAACCTCACCCTGATGACGCTGGCGCGCTATGCCCACCCCTGGCTGGACAAGGTGGCGGAGCGGGCGGCCCTCGACCGCGCCATTACCGATTTCGGCATCAAGGCCAGCTCCCACACTATCCGCGCCCGCATGATGTCGGGGGGCAATCAGCAAAAATTGGCCCTCGCCAAGTTCCTGCACCCGGACCCCAGGGTCATCGTACTCGACGAGCCCACCCGGGGGGTGGATGTGGGCGCCAAGCGTGACATCTATTTCCTGATCCAGCGACTGGCCGCCGAGGGGCGCGCCGTCATCGTCATCTCGAGCGAGCTTATTGAACTGATCGGCCTGTGCCACAGAGTCGCCGTGCTGCGAGCCGGCCGCCTCCAGGCGGTGCTGCCCGCCCATCATCTGACCGAAGAGGAGTTGATCGCCTATGCAACAGGTACCCACTGACACCCGCAAAGAGCGGTTGCTCTCCCTGCTATCGGGCACGGGCCCGCTGCTGGGGCTGATCCTGCTGTGCCTGCTCGGCGCCCTGCTCAACCCCGACTTCGCCACCCTGGACAACCTGCTCAACGTGCTGACCCGCACCGCCTTCATCGGCATCATAGCGGTGGGCATGACCTTCGTTATCATGTCCGGCGGCATCGATCTCTCGGTCGGCGCCATGGCGGCCCTGATCGCCGGGGCCATGATCCTCATCATGAACCGACTCGGCGCGGGGCCACTGGCGGAGTCTCCCCTGCTGGTGGTGATCATCGGCATCGTGCTGGCCCTGCTGCTCGGCCTGCTGTTCGGGGCCGGTCACGGCCTGCTCATCACCAGCGGCAAGATTGAGCCCTTCATCGTTACCCTCGGCACCCTCGGCATCTTCCGGGCCGTGCTGACCTATCTGGCCGACGGCGGCGCCCTGACCCTGGACGATGCCCTCGGCGACATCTACAGCCCCGTCTATTACGGCAGCCTGCTGGGGATCCCCATTCCGGTCTGGGTCTTCCTGCTGGTGGCGCTGGCCGGGGGCTTGCTGCTCAACCGCACCGCCTTCGGTCGCCATGTGCAGGCCATCGGCTCCAACGAGCAGGTGGCGCGCTACGCCACCATACGGGTCGATCTGGTCAAGCTGCTCAGCTATGCGCTGCTCGGGCTCTGCGTCGGCATCGCCACCCTGCTCTATGTGCCGCGTCTGGGCTCAGCCACCCCCACCACCGGGCTCTTGTGGGAGCTGGAGGCCATCGCCGCCGTGGTGGTGGGCGGCACCTCCCTCAAGGGGGGCGAGGGGCGCATCTTCGGCACCCTGGTGGGCGCCATACTGCTGTCGGTCATCAGCAACATCCTCAATCTGACCAGCATCATCAGTGTTTACCTCAATGCGGCCGTGCAGGGCGTCGTGATCATCATGGTCGCCTTCATGCAGCGCCGACGTTGAGCTTGTGGTGGAAGCAGCAGTAAGACGAGTGGCGAGGGCTCCCCTCGCCGGACAAGGAACGGGCGCAAGCCCAACAGTCAGAGGCTATCAAGATGAACAAGATGCTACACAACTTAACGCTACACACCTTGGGCGCCTGCGCCCTGATGATCGCTGCCGGCAGCGCCTCGGCAGCCGAGAAGATGACCCTGGGGGTCTCCATCCCGACCGCGACCCACAGCTTCACCGCCGGCATCGTCTGGTGGGCCAACAAGGCCAAGGAGGATCTGGAGAAGGCCCACCCCGATCTCAAGGTGATCGTCAAGACCGCCGCCAATGCCCCTGAACAGGCCAACCAGCTGCAGGATCTGCTGACGGTCAACAAGATGGATACGCTGGTCATCTTCCCGTTCGAGTCAGCCTCCCTGACCAAGCCGGTGGCCCAGGTCAAGCAGAAGGGGGTCTATGTCACCGTGGTCGATCGGGGGCTGACCGACACCAGCGCCCAGGATGCCTACGTGGCCGGGGATAACACCGCCTTCGGCAAGCTGCCCGCCGAGTTCATCGCCAAGACCCTCAACGGCAAGGGAGACATAGTCGCCCTGCGCGGCATTCCCACCACCCTGGACAACGAGCGCTTCGATGCCTTCACCGGCGTGATGAAGCAGCATGGGGACATCAAGATCCTCGATGCCAAATACGGCAACTGGAATCGCGACGATGCCTTCAAGGTGATGCAGGACTTCCTGACTCGCTTCAAGCACATCGATGCGGTCTGGGCCGCCGATGACGACATGGCGGTGGGGGTGCTCAAGGCCATCGATCAGGCCAAGCGCACCGACATCAAGCTGGTGTTTGGCGGTGCCGGGGCCAAGGGGGCGATCAAGACCCTGATGGACGGCAGCGATCCTCGCATCCAGGCCAACGTCTCCTACTCCCCCAAGTTCATGTATGACGCCATCATGCTGACCGCAGAGGCCCGCCTCAAGGGCGAGCGCCTGCCGGCCAACACCATCATCCCCTCGGTGCTGATCACCCCGCAGACGGCCAAGGAGTTCTACTTCCCCGACTCCCCGTTCTAAGGGGGAGGCTGGCGACCGGAGGGGCCGGTCGCCAGCCTGTCGTCCTGAGACTCATCCCTCTTCTTATTCAGGAGTGCCCATGAAGACCATCAAGGGACCGGCCATCTTCCTCGCCCAGTTCATGGGGGATCAGCCGCCATTCGATACGCTCACCGGCCTGGCGGACTGGGCCGCCGGCCTCGGCTTTCGCGGCCTGCAACTGCCGACGGACCCGCGCCTGTTCGATCTAACCCTGGCGGCCAACAGCCAGGATTATTGCGACGAGATAAGCGGCCTGCTGGCCGAGCGGGGCTTGGTCATCACCGAGCTCTCCACCCATCTGCAGGGCCAGCTGCTGGCCGTCCACCCCGCCTATGACAGCCTGTTCGATGGCTTCGCCCCGGCGGCGCTGCGCGGCAAGCCTGCCGCCCGCACCCAATGGGCCGCCGACCAGCTCAAGGCGGCCGCCCTCGCCTCCCGCCGGCTCGGGCTCAGCGCCCACGTCACCTTCTCCGGCGCCCTCGCCTGGCCCTATCTCTATCCCTGGCCCCAGCGGCCCGCCGGACTCATTGAGGAGGCCTTCGCCGAGCTGGCCCGGCGCTGGCTCCCCCTGCTGCAGGCCTTTGACGAGGCCGGGGTGGATGTCTGCTACGAGCTGCACCCGGGGGAGGACCTGTTCGATGGCGCCACGCTGGAGCGCTTCCTCGAGGCGACCGGCGAACACCCCAGGGTCAACGTGCTCTACGACCCCAGCCACATGCTGTTGCAGCAGCTCGATTACCTCGCCTTCCTCGACCACTATCACGAACGGGTGCGCGCCTTTCACGTGAAGGATGCCGAGTTCAGGCCCTCGGGGCGCCAGGGGGTCTATGGGGGCTATGCCCCCTGGCTCGGGCGGGCGGGGCGCTTTCGCTCCCTGGGGGATGGCCAGATCGACTTTGGCGCCATCTTCAGCAAGCTCGCCCAGTACGACTACCCCGGTTGGGCCGTGCTGGAGTGGGAGTGCGCCCTCAAGCACCCGCAGGACGGTGCCGCCGAGGGGGCCGACTTCATTCGCAATCATATTATCCGGGTCGCCGAGCGCCCCTTCGATGACTTCGCCGGCAGCGGCCTGGCGCGGGAGGCGGTCAGAAGCCTGCTCGGCCTCGGCGATAGCTTGAGCGGCAGTTCGGGCGGCCAGATGGGAGAGAATAAATGAAGAGACGACTGCGTCTGGGCATGGTCGGCGGCGGCCAGGGGGCCTTCATCGGCGCCGTACACCGGCTGGCCGCCCGCATGGACGATCACTATGAGCTGCTCGCCGCGGCCCTCTCCGCCGATCCCGCCAACGCCCGCTCAAGCGCCCTCGCCCTCGGGCTGGACCCGGCCCGCGCCTACGAGGATTACGCCAAGATGGCCCAGGCGGAGGCGGCCCGGCCCGACGGCATAGAGGTGGTGGCCATCACCACCCCCAACCACCTGCACGCCCCGGTGGCGCGTGCCTTTCTCGAAGCCGGCATCCACGTGATCTGCGACAAGCCGCTGGCGCTGACCCTGGCCGAGGGGGAGGAGCTCGCCCGGCTCGCCCGCCAGCAGCGGCGGCTGTTTGCCCTCACCCACACCTATTCGGGCTACCCCATGGTGCGCCACGCCCGCGAGCTGGTCGCCGCCGGTGAGCTCGGCGAGCTGCGCTACGTGCAGGTGGAGTACCTGCAGGACTGGCTCGCCAACCCCATCCCCCCCGGTCAGAACAAGCAGGCGGACTGGCGGGCCGATCCGGCCCGCGCCGGGCGGGCGGGTTGCCTCGGCGACATCGGCACCCACGCCTACCAGCTGGCGGCCTTCATCACAGGGCAGTTGCCGAGCGAGCTCGCCGCCCTGCTGCACAGCTTCGTGCCGGGGCGGCTGGTGGACGACCATCTGCAGATCTGGTTGCGCTACCCCAACGGGATGCGCGGATCGCTCAACGCCAGCCAGGTCGCCAGCGGCGAGGAGAACCGGCTGCAGATCCGCCTCTATGGCAGCAAGGCCAGTCTGGTCTTTCGCCAGGAGGAGCCGAATCAGCTCTGGCTGACCCCCTTTGGCGGCGCCAGCCAGCGGCTGACCCGGGGCCGGGTGGATAGCCTTGCGGCGCGCCACGCCAGCCGGGTGCCCGCCGGCCACCCCGAGGGCTATCTGGAGGCCTTCGCCCAGCTCTACACGGACGCGGCCCTGCAGATCCACGCTCTGGCGGCCGGGGAGGCGCCGCCCCCCGAGAGCCTGACCCTCACCACGGTCGAGGACGGGGTGGCGGGGATGCGCTTCATCGAAGCCAGCCTGGCCAGTCACGCCGCTGACGGACGTTGGCAGCCGCTCTCCCCCTGACACCGCCATGAGGGAAGCGCCTCGACAGACAAGCCGGACGGCGCCATTCAGCCGGCGCCGTCCGGCTTGCCGTTATCTGTTGTTCCCGCTGTTGCACCCGCTTGCGCTTATACATCCTCATCCCCTTTTCATCGCGGGACACCCCTGCCAGTGGCAGGGCATCACGCTATTTATCAATTAAATATCAGTGATTGATGTTGATCTTTAAGAATATTGCTCTGCCATATGCGGCTCTGGTTCATTGGAAATGGCGGGGTCGCCTGCCCCGCCAAGGGGCCGGCGCAAGGGGCATCCTCACCCACCCGTCCGGCCACCTCATCATCCCGCCCGCCGCACTCTGGCCATCCCCTGCCCCTCATCCTGGCTCGCCAACGTCCTCCCCAGCCGCAGGCAGCGATCGCCGACCTTGTCGGCCAGGGCCTCGTCGTGGGTCACCAGCAGCAGGGCGCAGCCGATCTCGCCGAGCTCTTCCAGCAGGCAGGCCATGGTCAGCTGCTGGCTGAGGGGAATGGCCGGGTCAGGGTGACGAGCAATGCCCCCTCTTTTGCCTCAATCGCTCTGATAGGCGCGCTTTGCAGCACACCCGGCTTGCGCCAGGCCTGCTGCAAGGCAAACGCGACCTGCCCGGCACTCACCTCGCTGCCATCGTGAAAATGGGCCTGGAGGCGCAGCCTGAATTGCCAGATCACGCCATCGTCGGAGTGGGACCAGACAGTGGCCAGCCCGGGTTGAAGCTGGCCCTTGTCATCGGCCTCCACCAGGGTCTCGGCGACCTGCAAGCGGGTAAAGAAGACCCCGTTGCTGGCCGGATCCAGGCTGTGGATCTCCCAGGGCCCCACCATGGTGAGCGGCTTGCCATGGGCCGCATTCATCCCGACCACCAGAGCCAGCGATATCCATCCTGCATAGCTGTATTTCTTTGTCATCCCGTCCATACAAACGAAAATCATTACTAACAACGAACTGCACTTGTTATAACATAACAAATAAATCCGATGGAACTATTTTCTTGTCTTCGATTGATATGGATGTGGGGAGCAAAAGGCGATCACAGAGGCCAGCATGACCAATCACAAGGGGCATTCGCCGTGTGGGAAAGTAGATTTTTTGCTGTGACAATCAGAACAAAAAGCAATAAAAAGGCCCCTTCTCGGGGCCTTCTTTCACTCAGCGGGTCATCATCTGCTGCACCCGTTTGGCCGCCTCTTCCGGCGTCTCTTCCTTGCGCGGCGGGATGGTGATGCCCTTCTGGCAAGCAGGGCGCGCATCCAGTCTGGCCATCCAGGCCTGCAGATGAGGCAAACCATCGATGGAAATGCCGCTCCAGTCGTGGATCCTGACCCAGGGCCAGGTGGCGATGTCGGCGATGCTGTATTCGTCCGCCAGATACTCGTGGTGGGCCAGGTGGGCGTCGAGCACCTCGAACAGGCGGCGCCCTTCCTTCTGGTAGCGTTCGATGGCCGCCGGGATCTTCTCGGGGAAGTAGCGATAGAAGACGTTGGCCTGCCCCATCATGGGACCCACCCCCCCCATCTGGAACATCAGCCACTGGATCGCCTGGGAGCGGCGCTTGAGATCTTGCGGCAGCAATTTGCCCGCCTTCTCTGCCAGATAGAGCAGGATGGCACCGGACTCGAACACGGCGAAGTTACCGTTATCCCGATCGACGATGGCCGGAATGCGGCCGTTCGGGTTGATCGCCAGGAAATCGGGTTTCTTCTGATCCAGCGCCGACAGATCGAGGGGGATCACCCGGTAGGGCAGTCCCAGCTCTTCGAGGGCAATGGTGACCTTGAAGCCATTAGGGGTGGCGGCGGTGTAGAGATCGATCATGATGGACTCCTTGTGATTCAGGCCTTGGCGCTGGGACGGGCACTGACCCGCTCGTGCCAGGCCTGCAAATGAAACTGGGTCGGGGCTATGCGCAAGTCTACGACCTTGCCAAAGTCGATGGTGCACAGGGCCAGAATGTCGGCGATGGTGAAGCGCTCACCAGCGATATAGGGGACCTTTGCGAGGCGGGCGTCCAGCTTGTCAAACCACGTCTGGGCGTTCCTTTTGCACTCCTCGCCCCACTCGGGGAAGGTGGTCTCCCTGTCCTTGTAAAACCCCGTGATGTGGCGAAACGCCATGCCGGTGGGCAGCCAGAGATTGAACTCGATGAAGCGGCTCCACATCTCTATGGTTGCCCGCTCCAGCGGTGTGCTGCCAAACAGATTCGGTGTGGGATGAAGCTCTTCAAAATAACGACAGATGGCCAGAGTCTCGCTGATATGGGTGCCGTCATCGAGCTCAAGCACCGGGATGCGTCCCGCCGGATTCTTGGCCAGAAACGCTGGACTCAGATTCTCGCCGGCTCCCAGATCCACTTGCTGGTAGGCCATCTCGACCCCCTTCTCAGCCAGAAACATCCTGACCCGGCGGGCGTTGGGGGCACGTCTCAACTCATACACCTTCATCTCATTCTCCGTGGACAGGGCGTTCGTTTGTCATCATCGTGCAAAATCTCGGGCATGGACGCGATCAGGACGACGCAATATCGGTCTGTTATGACAAATATTGCGCCGTTTGAATAGTCCAGCATCAGGAACAGAGGTTAGTTGCGCAGACCCAGAGGTTGGCGCTGTCGCAGCAGGGTGAGACGGGAGAGGAGCGGAAAATAGGACTCAAGCTTGCTCTGCAGGATGTGGCTGCAGGCGGGATCCGCCAGCGCCGCCTCATCCAGTACTATACCATTGGAAACAAAGTAGAAACGCGGATCCCTGACGTCCGGCCCCTGAGGAAGACTGTCATCCAGGCGGTGCACCAGCAGCGGCAATACGGGTAATCCCAGGGGGTCGCCGCTGGCTGACCAGGCCAACTCGGGCCAAGTGTCATCATCCCCTTCCAGCAACAAGATGGCCGCCTCTTCCTTCGACGGTTGCCATTGGCCTGGCTGCGCGACCCGCACCTCGCTGAAATAGTCCCCATATCCGCTGGAGGCTCGCAGCGCAGCCAGCACACCCAGGGTCGTCGCGGCTGACGGTTTTTGACTGACTAATGACAGATTCATGGTTCATATCCCTATGCTCACCGCAGCCTGTTATTCGACTGCCGCAGTAAGACTAGACCAAAAAGAGTCTTTATTGGAGCCGTCAGATCTGGCAGTCGCCCCCGGCGCTGCCATGCGGATAACGGTTGCCATTCCAGAATATCTTGGTAAGATACCGCGTCCTTTTATCCCCCGTTCTTTAACATCCAGTGGTGAACCTATGCATCCGATGCTGAATATCGCCGTGCGCGCTGCGCGCAACGCCGGTCAAGTTGTAGTAAAAGCCTTCTCCCAGCCTGAGAACATCGAGGCTATCCAGAAAGGCAGCCATGACTTCGTGACCAACGTTGACCGTGAAGCCGAAGCGGCCATCATTCATACCATCAAAAAATCTTACCCGGAACACAGCATCGTGGCTGAAGAGTCTGGTGAGATCGCCGGTACCAATCCGGATTACCAATGGATCATCGACCCACTGGATGGCACGACCAACCTGGTCAAAGGCATTCCGCACTTTGCCGTCTCCATCGCCCTGCGCGTCAAGGGCAAGACCGAACAAGCCGTCGTCTACGATCCGATCCGCGATGAGCTGTTTACCTCTACCCGTGGTAATGGCGCCCAGCTGAACGGCTACCGCATCCGTGTGGGCAAGGCCAAAGAGATGGCCGGCACCGTGCTGGCGACCGGTTTCCCGTTCAAGCAGAAGCACCACATCGAACCTTACCTGAAGATGTTCCAGAGCATGTTCATCGAGTGTGCCGACATCCGCCGTGCCGGTGCCCCTGCACTGGATCTGGCCTATGTGGCCGCCGGTCGCATCGACGGCTACTGGGAAATCGGCCTGAAGCCCTGGGAAAGCGCAGCCGGTGAGCTGCTGGCCAAGGAAGCCGGCGCCATCGTCACCGACTTCGTGGGTGGTCACAACTACGAGAACTCCGGCAACATCGTGGTCGCCAACCCGCGCGTCCTCAAAGAGATGCTCGGCAAGATCCGCGAGAACCTGCCGGAATCGTTGGCTAAATAACTGACCAGATAAGCCAGCGTTATCGTGAAAAAAATGCCAGTCGGCCCAGCCGACTGGCATTTTTTATACCCGTAAATCAGGGAGGAGGGACGACCACTATGGCAGGAGATGCGGGAGATGGCCCCTGGAATGCAGTGCAATATGTCACCACCGAAATATTTTACAACATAAGACGATACTAAAACGTGACAAGGCAGCAGGGTTCGCTGCCTATTAGATGGTGCCGTTGCGGCCCATGTTGATCACCACTCGCCGGTTCTTGGCACGGCCGCCTTCCGTCTCGTTGGAGGCCACGTGCTGCTTCTCGCCGTGCCCCTCCACCGAGATCTTGCCCTCCTCTATCCCTAGGTCCACGAACACCTGCTTGATGGCATCGGCGCGCTTCTCGGACAGTTTCTGGTTGGGCCAGCGCCCGCCGTAGCTGTCGCTGTAGGCGTCGATCACCACCACGTCGATACTCTTGTCCGCCTTCACGTAGTCACCGATCATCGCCAGCCGCCGCTTGGAGGCCGGTGACAGGGCATCGCTGTTCTTGTCGTAGGAGAGCACGCTGAAGGCGATGTCGTTGAAGCTGTAGGGCAGCAGACCGCTCAGGCAATCCATGAAGGCCTGGTATTTGACCCTGAAGTTGACCGAGGAGAGGGACACCCGCACCGGCCTGTCCTGGCGATACCAGTCGCGGTACTGGAAGGTCGGCATGCGCCCCCCCTCCAGCTCGTCCAGCATGGTCCAGGCGGTCTGTCCGGCCACCAGACCATCGAACTGCTGGTATAGCTGCAGCTGGCTGATCTCCCGGCCAGCCACGCCCGGTCGCCAGATGGGCGGCATGATGCCGAGGCTCACCCGCTGGGTGCGTGCCTGGGGGCGCTGCCCCTTCAATTCGAAGTCCAGGTTGATCTTGCGACCGGCGCGGCTGACGAAGGCCCCGGTCCCCCAGCGGGGAATGGGGTGCTCGAGGCGACATTCGATCTGGCTGTCCGAGGTCAACCGCCAGACGGATTGATCCAGGCCGGCACCAAATTCGGTGACCCCCGCCTGCAATTGCATACTCACGGATATGCTGACCAACCCTAACACCCAAGCATTCAACGGCTTGCCCTCCATACGATCTCGGATTAACTATCGGCAGGGGGCTGGCAAGCTTTAGCAACAAAGCGGGGAAAGTCGGGCATGGCCGCATCGGGCCCATCGCGGGGTCCCAAGACCCATGGTGCGGGCCGGCGGCATGGCGCTGGAATGAACCGCCTCATCGCGCGGGTGGGACAAGGCCGTGCTTTTTTGCCATAATGCGCGCCTTACTTTATGCCGACCGAGATACCATGACCGACGCCGTTCACACCCTCAAGGGCCGCTTTCGTGGCTTTTACCCCGTCGTCATCGATGTTGAAACCGCCGGGTTCAATGCCAGCACCGACGCCTTGCTGGAGATCGCCGCCTATACCCTCAAGATGGATGAGCAGGGCTGGCTCATGCCCGATCAGATCTTCCACTTTCATGTGGAGCCATTCGAAGGTGCCAACCTGGAGAAGGCCGCGCTGGAATTCACCGGCATCGACCCCTTCAATCCGCTGCGCGGGGCCGTCAGCGAGAAAGAGGCGCTGACCGAGATCTTCAAGGGGGTGCGCAAGGGCATGAAGGAGCAGGATTGCGGCCGGGCCATCATCGTCGCCCACAACGCCACCTTCGATCACGGTTTCGTGACCGCCGCCGCCGAGCGTGCCGGCCTCAAGCGCAATCCGTTCCACCCCTTCGCCACCTTCGATACCGCCGCCCTCTCGGGCCTGGCGTTGGGGCAGACGGTGCTGGCCAAGGCGTGTCAGAGCGCCCGCATTCCGTTTGACAATAAAGAGGCGCACTCCGCCCTCTATGACACCGAACGCACCACCGAGCTGTTCTGTCACATCGTCAATCGCTGGAAGAGTCTGGGTGGCTGGCCGCCGGCCAACCCGGATGAGATGCCCGCAGAGGAGGCGGATGCCTGAGGGCATCCAGACCCCGCCCAAACAGGCTGCCCCATGGCAGCCTGTTTGCTGTCTATCGGGGCAAAAAAGAGAGGCTGTGGCGACCAGGCTGGTTTGACCAGAAGCCAGTATTGGCGCGGCTGGCAGACCAAATCCCGGCGCCGATCAACTTTGTGCCACAAGATGCTGCCCGATAGCCTTTTTGCCTGATTTTTTACTAGACATTTGTCACGTTTTTCGCAAACTAGCTGCCTTTCAGAAGACAGACAGCAATACAAACTATAAGGAAAACAAATGAATCCTGTTGTTATCGCGGTGGCGCTGATGCTGGTGCTCAGCCTGCTGCGGATCAATGTGGTGGTCTCCCTCGCCATCGGCGCCATCGTCGGCGGCCTGATCGGCGGGCTCTCACTGGAGCATACCCTCAGCACCTTCACTGGTGGCCTGGGTGGTGGTGCCGAGATCGCCCTCTCCTACGCCATGCTGGGGGCCTTCGCGGTCGCCATCTCCCGCTCCGGGATCACCGATCTGCTGGCCCGCAAGGTGATAAGCCAGCTGGGGAAAGATGCCAGCAGCTCGCGCATCCTCTGGGTCAAGAGCCTGCTGCTCACCTCGGTGCTGGGGGTGTCCATCTCTTCCCAGAACCTGATCCCCGTGCACATCGCCTTCATTCCCATCCTGATCCCGCCGCTGTTGCACGTCATGGCCCAGATGCAGATCGATCGCCGTCAGGTGGCCTGCGTCATCACCTTCGGCCTGACCGCGACCTACATGCTGTTGCCGGTCGGCTTTGGTGGCATCTTCCTCAACAACATCCTGGCCAAGAACCTGATCGACAACGGCGTGCCGGTGGAGCACAGCCAGCTGCCGCTGGCCATGGCCATTCCGGTGCTCGGCATGTTCATCGGCCTGCTGATCGCGGTCTTCTTCAGCTATCGCAAGCCGCGCCAATATGATCTGGATAAGATCCTGGCCGCCGAGCCGGAGACGGTGGAGCTCAACCTCAACCACATCTGGGTGGCCCTGCTGGCCATCGCCGTGGCACTGGGGCTGCAGTTGATGACCAACAGCATCGTACTGGGTGCGCTGGCGGGCTTCGTCATCTTCACCTGTGGCGGCGTCATCAAGTTTCGCGAGAGCCAGGATGCCTTCACCCAGGGCGTGCGTATGATGTCCCTCATCGGTTTCATCATGATCTCCGCCGCCGGCTTCGCCGCCGTGATGAAAGAGACCCACGGGGTGGAGAGCCTGGTACAGGCCGTCTCCGGGGTGATCGGCGATCAGAAGGGCCTGGCCGCCTTCCTGATGCTGCTGGTGGGCCTGCTCATCACCATGGGGATAGGCTCCTCCTTCTCCACCGTGCCCATCATCGCCACCATCTATGTGCCGCTGTGCATCCACCTCGGTTTCTCCCCCCTGGCGACCATCGCCCTGGTGGGAACCGCCGGCGCACTGGGGGATGCGGGCTCCCCCGCCTCCGACTCGACCCTGGGCCCCACCTCGGGCCTCAATGCCGACGGTCAGCACGATCATATCTGGGACAGCGTGGTGCCCACCTTCATCCACTACAACATCCCGCTCATCATCTTCGGCTGGATTGCCGCCATGGTGCTCTGAGTCGGCGACAGTCACTGCATGCAAAAGGCGACCTCAGGGTCGCCTTTCTCGTCTCTGTGTCTCTGAAGTATCGTGCCGCCTCATGAGGCCGCCGAACTTGCTCCCTTGCTGGCCACCCCAAGGAGCAGCGCGAGCAAGGCCAGTACCAGTCCAACGCCGCTCACCCCGACCCAGTTCCCCTGTTGCCAGGCCAGCATGGCGAGGCTCGAGCCGAGCGTGCCCCCGAGGAACATGCCCGTCATGAACAGGGTGTTCACCCGCCCCCTCGCCTCCTCCCGCAGGCCGTAGATCAGTTGTTGATGGGCGATGAGGGCACTCTGTACCCCCAGATCCAGCAGTATGACCCCCAGAGCCAACCCGAGCAGGGAGTGCCATGCCTCGAAGCAGATCCAGGCCAGCACCACCAGCAAGGCTCCGACCAGCACCACTGCTCTCGCCCCCCGCCGGTCGGCCATCCGCCCAGCCAGCGGCGCGGCCACGACCCCTGCGACCCCGATCACCCCGAACAGGCCTGCGACCTCGGACCCGAGCCGGTATTCGGGAGCCGCGAGGTAGAAAGCCAGCACAGTCCAGAAGACGCTGAAGGAGGCAAACAGCAGGGCCTGGGTCAGGGTCGCCCGGCGCAGGCTGGGCTCCTCACGCCACAAGCCGATGAGCGAACGCAGCAGCCTGGCATAACTCAGGTTGGCGCGCGGCAAGCCAAGGGGGATCGTTCTGGCCATCAACAGCGCCCCCAACAGGGCCAATGGCACCCCGAGCCAGAACATGGCGCGCCAGCTGCCATAGGCCGTGATGACGCCCGCCAGGGTACGGCTGAGCAGGATCCCGCCGAGCAGCCCGCTCATCACGCTGCCGACCACGGCACCCCGTCTGGCGGGTGTTGCCAGGATCGCCGCCACCGGCACTATCTGCTGGGCCGCCGTGGCGCCTATGCCAAGCAGCACCGAGGCCAACATCAGCATACCGGGGCCGGTGGCCATGGCCGCCAGCAGGGAAGCCAGCGCGATCAGCACAAACTGCCCCACGATGAGCCAGCGACGCACCAGCACATCCCCGAGCGGCACCAGCAACAACAGGCCGGCGGCATAGCCGAGCTGGGTCAGCATGGCGATCATGGGAATGGCGGACTGGCCGGGAAAATCCTGCGCCATCACCGCCAGCATGGGCTGGTTGTAGTAGATGTTGGCCACCGCCAGGCCGCACGACAGCGCCATGGCGAAGATAAGCCCGGGGCTGAGCAGGGTTGCTGACGCCCTGGTTGGCTGGGTGGATAGAGATGCACTCATGTGGTTATCCTCATGGCTGATTGAACGCCGTGCCAGGCACGGTCTAGATGAGCACAGCCTAAACATGAGCGGGGCACGGCAGTAGCAGGCCCGGCGCGATAACAGCTATTCCAGAGGGGAATGGGCTGCCAGCTGTAGATCGGGCAGGCTGGCCACGAACGCCACGAAGGCGCGGGACTTGGCACTGAGCTGGCGACCGGCGGGAAACAGGGCCCACAGCTCGAGCCGGGGCAACTGCCAGTCGGCAAGGATGGGCACGACCTCCCCCCTGGCCAGCTCGGGAGCAAACATCCACTCGGAGCTGACGGCCAGCCCCATGCCCGCCAGCACGGCGGCGCGCATGCCCTCGGCGGCGGAGACCGTCAGTCGTCCGCGCCCGGCAAATGCGATCTGCTCCTCCCCCCGACAGAACAACCACTGCTGGCCCAGACCGGGTTTGGGGCTGTAGATCACCAAGTCATGCTCCTGCAGATCCTGGGGTGACGTCGGCATACCCCTGGCCGCCAGATAGGCCGGCGTGCCCAGAACCCGCCGCGCGCAGTGGGACAAGCGGCGGGCAACCAGCGCCGAGTCCGCCTGCTCCCCGAGCCGCAGGGCGACGTCGATCCCGGCCGAGATGAGATCGACGTTGCCATCGTCCAGCAGGATCTCGATCTCGAGCCCGGGATGAGCGCCCATAAATGCGGTCAGATGGGGGATGATGTGCAAACGGGCGAAGGTGACAGGGGCACTCACCCGCAGGCGACCGCTCAGCTCACCGCGGCACTGCGCCACCATGGCATCCGCCTCCCTGATGTCATCGAGGATCTGCCTGGCGCGCTGATAGTAGGCTTCTCCTGCCTCGGTCGGGGTCAGGCCACGGGTCGAGCGCAGCAAGAGCCGGCTGCCAAGCTGCGCCTCCAGCTGGGCTATCTGCTTGGACACCGCAGGCTGACCCAGGCTCAGCCGGCGGGCCACCGCCGAGAAGGATCCCGTCTCCACCGCCAGCACGAAGACCTCCATCGCCCCTAATCGATCCATCCGTCCATCCTCCGTCAATGCCGCTCACATGACGGCTTGCAGCCCACCGCCGACGCTCCAGTGGCACAAGGTAGCACCCTGCCCCCCATCGGCTCCACTCCTATACCATCAAGGCAGTGGCCAGAAGGGGGCGCGAGGAAACATCGGGCCGAACCGGTCAAAATCATCTTTTCACTTTAATGCGGTGTCTAGTCCTGAAATAGGTTTACACATTTTCGTCTAGCTTCACGTGACTCAGAACCCCCGATGTACCGCATCGGGGGTTCTGTATTTCAATGCCAAGTGAGGTCGCTCCAGGTTGTAAATATCCACCGCCTCACGCACCATCTCCCGCGCTTGCGCCAGGTCCTGCGGGCTTTGCAACAGCAACTCACCTTTCAAAATCCCGTTTACCCGCTCCGCCAGTGCATTCTGGTAACAGTCATAGCCATCCGTCATCGAGCATTTCACCCCGTACCGTTCATGCAATGACTGATACAACCCCGAGCAATACTGCACGCCGCGGTCCGAGTGATGGATAAGCTCCCCGCCGCCACATCGTTGCTTCAGTGCGTTCTTGAACGCCATCGCCACCGACTCGGCATGCATCCCCTCGTGCACGTGATGACCCACTATTTTGCGTGAGTAGGCATCCGTCACCAGGCTCAGGTACAGCGGCCCGCTCCTGGCTGGCAGATAGGTGATGTCGGCGACCCAGACTTGCTCCGGAGCCACCGGCGTGACCTGCTCCGACCCTGCCTTGAGTCAGCGAGTAATCGCGCGGTGTCCGTTTCACACCTTGTCCCATCGGGCTCTCCATTTATTGGGGGGAAAGGTGTAAACCATATTCAGGACGGGACACGGACATAAAAAAGGCCGCTCGATGACCGGCGTTTTTAATAAAATAAATGAATTTATTCAATCACTTACTCATCACATCAATTACAACCCCCCATATATACCCCCATTTGATTTTCTAGTGGTTAACTTCTGGTTTCAAACCGAGGGTCTACTGTTCCCTCGCGTGGAGATATTGTGAAAGGCTATTTTAGAGTGCAGGCGTAACAATCACTAAGGACCTGCCTGTATTGAAACAACCTGATAAACTCGCCTAGCCAAGAGTGACTCCTTTGGATCTTAGCTAGCTAATTGATGTTGAGCACACGCGCACACTTTCGTAATGCGAAGGCCGCAGGTTCGACTCCTGTTTCCGGCACCAGATACAGCAAGGCTCGTAGCGATGCGAGCCTTATTCATTTTTGAGGCGGGCTAACACTGAGCTAACGTCAGCCCCGGCGTACAAGTGGCATCGGCCCTCCCATCAACCGCTCAGCATGCTGCTGCATCAGATAGGTTCTCGCCAGTTCTGGGTCTTTGCACCCCAGCCAGGCGTCGTAGTCATCCGGCGACACAATGACCAGGCTACGCTTCTCGTCCCCTGGCTTGTGCATTCGCCGCAGCAGTGGGTGCGTGTCGGCATTGATGGTGAGCTGGGAGAAGCTGAAGGTGTAGCCCTGTTCCTCCTGCCATGCCCGCCAGATGCCGGCCACCGCGAAGGGCGTGCCGTCGGCCATGCTGATCCGCCAGCGCTCGGCCTTGCCGCTCTCGTAGCAGGGCTCGAAGAAGCAGGTCATGGGCACCAGGCAGAGATGCCCCTGCAGCCAGGCATGGCGGTAGGTCGGCTTTTCCCCTACCGTCTCGGCCCTGGCGTTCATCGTGGTGTAGTGCTTGTTGCCTGGCTGCACCTTCCTCTTCGGCACCAGCCCATAGCTGGCGATCAGCGCCTGTCGCCGGCCATCACGCTGGATCAGGATCGGAGCCTGATAGTCCTGCCACACCTCCTCCTTCCAGTCGAACCCAGGGTCATCAACCCCGAAGTATTCCACCAGCACCGCCTTGGTGGTCGGGATGTAGTTGATGCACATGTGCAGCCCCTCCGTCGTATGAGAGCCCAAACTCACCAGGTCGGCCTCTGCCAAGCATAATTGGCCGCGAACCCCCTTGCCTTGCCAAGACCCGATCGCCGACCAGTGATCTTTCCGGATCCCTCAGATAGAATAACTGTATGTTCATACAGTGATGATTGCCATGCTCTCCCACAACTCCGATGCACTCCTCATCGAGGTCCCTTTGTTCCTCACCCCTGCCGCCTGCGGGTTCCCCTCCCCGGCTCAGGACTATGTGGAACAGACCATCGACCTCAACCAACATTGCGTCTCCCACCCGGCAGCCACCTTCTATGTGCGAGCCAGCGGCCACAGCATGATCGGGGAAGGCATCAATGACGGCGACATGTTGATCATCGACCGCGCCATCACAGCTCGCCACGGCGACATCGTGCTGGCCTGCCTGGATGGTGAGTTCACCGTCAAGAAGCTGCAGGTGCAGCCCGTCCCCGCCCTGCTGCCAGGCAACCCCGACTTTCCGCCGATCTACCCGCAAGAAGGGCAGGAGCTGGATATCTTCGGCGTCGTCACCTTCGTCCTGCGCAAAACCCGGCGAGGGTAGCCATGCCAACCGCCATTGCCCTGGTCGACGTGAACAACTTCTATGCCTCCTGCGAGCGTCTGTTCCGCCCCGACCTCAGAGGAGTGCCGATAGTCGTGCTCTCCAACAACGATGGCTGCGTTGTGTCTCGCAGCCCAGAGGCCAAAGCACTGGGGATCAAGATGGCGGTGCCCTACTTCCAGATCCGCGAGCTCTACGAGGAGCAGGGAGGCATCTGGTTCAGCTCCAACTACGCCCTCTACGGCGACATGTCGAACCGGGTGATGACGACCCTGGAGAGCATGGCGCCGGCGGTGGAGGTCTACAGTATCGATGAAGCGTTCATCGAGCTCGGGGAGTTCTGGGCTGGCGACCTGATGGCCTATGGCCGCCAAGTTCGCGAGCGAGTGCAGCAATGGACCGGTCTCACCGTCGGAGTCGGCATCGGGCCCACCAAGACTCTCGCCAAGCTGGCGAACTACGCCGCCAAGAAGTGGCCGGCCACCGGCGGTGTGGTGGATCTGCGTGATGAGGGGCGCCGCGCCAAGCTGATGGCCATCACCCCGGTTGAGGAAGTCTGGGGGATCGGGCGCAAACTGACAGCCAAACTGACGGCCCAGGGCATCAACACTGTGGCTGACCTGGTAGTGGCCGACCCCAAGAGCCTGCGCCGTCAGTATGGCGTCGTCGTCGAGCGCACCGTGCAGGAGCTGCGGGGGATCCCCTGTGCCGAGCTGGAGCAATTGGTCCAGGCCAAGCAGCAGATCATCTGCAGCCGGAGCTTCGGCGAGCGCATCACCGACTTTGTCCCCATGCGGGAGGCACTGGCCGGCTACATGGAGCGGGCTGCCGAGAAGCTGCGGGCCGAGGGGCAACGGTGCCGCCACGTCACCCTCTTTATAAGGAGCAGCCCCTTATCGGAGCGGGAGACCTACTACGGCAACCAGATATCGACCCGGTTGCAGACCCCCACCTCAGATACCCGTGACCTGCTGGCACTGGTTGAACCGCTGCTGCGCCGGATCTGGCGGGATGATGTCCGCTATATGAAGGGGGGCGTCATGCTGGCCGATTTCACCCCGGTCAGCATGCACCAGGGAGATCTTTTCGCTGACCCGCAGCAGGATCCCCGCAGCGAGGCACTGATGCAGGTGATCGACAAGATTAACCAGGGGCGGCTGGGGAAAGTCTACTTTGCAGCAAGAGGGAGAGACCCCAGGGAATTGACGATGAAACGGGAGCAACTCAGCCCCCGCTATACCACCGATCTTGGGGAACTACCGGTGGTAAGGCGATAGTCCAAGCAGACATGGGCAGGCCTCTCTTTGCCTGTCCAGATCCATTATTGCCGCTGCCGTGTCGGTACGGATTGGTAAGCGACCAGTAGGAAG
This sequence comes from Aeromonas sp. MR16, assembly GCF_022549315.1. Classification (NCBI taxonomy): domain Bacteria; kingdom Pseudomonadati; phylum Pseudomonadota; class Gammaproteobacteria; order Aeromonadales; family Aeromonadaceae; genus Aeromonas; species Aeromonas sp. MR16. The sequence goes on from NZ_JAKZFK010000016.1 coordinate 88,970, forward strand.
ATGCACACAAAGAATACGAGGCTGGTGCTGGTAACGCCGAAGCCAAGGCCGCCATGTTTTTCGGATTGTGATAACCAGTCTCCGATGGAGGCGCCTAATGGGCGAGTCAAAACATAGACGATCCAAAATGACAGCACAGTGTTCATTTTTAACCGGTAATGGGCGAACGCCGTGGCGGCAATCAAGGAGCCAAATAGCACAGTGGTATTCATATAGCCGATATCCATCCCCTCAGAGACCCAATCCCCCGCCGCAGTCCCCAGGGCAAAGGTAACAAGGATGGCTGCCCAGTAAAAAAGCTCGCGTTTACGGCTATCAATGGCGCGGATAGACAATGTTTTTTCCTGTGCATACCAGATGCCGAAGGTGATCAATAGCACCACCGTAAAAACGCTGGTTGAAAGTGCCAATGGCACTCCCATTTGGTCGGTCAAATTATCTGTCACAAGAGTGCCAAAAATGCTTACCAGCACCACCGCCAACCAGTACTTCCAGGGAACGTAGTGCGCTGACGTCAGTTGTATCAGCAAAGTGGCGATCAGCATGCCCCCCATCAATACGGATGTCGTCGTTAGCCCCAGATGCAGGTTGAAGATCAGATAATCGGCCGCTGTTTCCCCCACGGTCGTCGACATCATCTTTATCAACCAAAAAATCAATGTGATCTCGGGTACCTTGTTGGCTGGATTATTGGTGTTGGTATACATAGTTCACCTGATCCTACGGTTAGACAAATAGCCCTTCATCACAGAGTGGGGGATATTCCTTAAGAGAGGATTAAGGCCCCAGATGAAAATCATATCTTGCTGATAACAGGGAATAATTGCGGAATGTGCGGAAGTTCTAATGGGTGTGAAATGAGTTACGTCCCCGCTATCCGAGGAACGATTGATATAGGGTGATAAGATCACACCGAGCACTCAATGAGGTCCGCCTAGTCCATCAGGATTCGGGAATCAATGCCGTGCCTGGCTTACACTGGATTAGGACGCTGTGGACGAAAACAGGCGACACTAGAGCAGTGCATGGAGAGCATGATGAAAGCGATACATACCGGCGTCATATTGTTCCTGTTGAGCACAGGGGCGCAGGCGAATGACAGCTTCAACAGCGAACTGAGCCACGCTATTGGGGGGGCCGCAATGGGGGCGGGGTTCACCGCCTTGTCCAATTACTATGGCTATTCGGCACATCGGGGATGGATCGGGTTTGGCATCTCAACCGGCATTGGGGTAGCCGGGGAGTTAATTGAACGCGCAACGGGAAAGGGGGACTTCTCTGCCCTTGATGCAGGGTCCAATGCGCTGGGGGCCGCGATAGGCGCCTTTATCACCGATCGCTGGATCCTGGCGCCCGTCCTGTTACCCGAGGAGCACTATGCGGGACTGATGACCAGCTACCGTTTCTGATGGGGGGTCAATTCAGACAGCAAAATAGGATGCCCCCCCTTCATACTCAGTCAGTGGTTACTGCTGTCAGCGATAGACCTCAACTGCCAGCAGTACCAAAACTCTTTGTGATAGTTGTGTCACGGCGCTATGGATGCTTGTGTGGTGGTGTTCTGCACACTCTGGGCGCGGCAGGGTTTGAACAGATCCAGCCCCCCCTCATAGACCTTGGTCTGCACATCCATAATGCCAAGCATGGAGTGGAACAAGTTATCGTGAGAGAAGCGCTTGCTGCCCGCCTCCTGCTGCAGACAATCCATGTTCAGCTGGCGATCTGCCTGAAACTGGGGAGAGAACCAGGTCAGCAGTGGCACCTTGGTTTGATCATCCGGTGCAAACTTGTAGGGGGTGCCGTGCAGATAGAGCCCCAGAGCGCCGAGTGATTCGCCATGATCCGACAGATAGACCAGCCCCACGTTGTACTGGCTCTCGAGCGTCTTGAGTTTGGCAATGAGCTGGGACAGCACCTTGTCAGTGTAACGGATGGTGTTGTCGTAAGTGTTGACCAGCTCCGCGTTGCTGCAGTTCTCGATATCACTACGCTGGCAGTCCGGAACAAAGAAGCGATCGGTGGTGGGGTAGCGGCGATAGTAGGTGGGCCCATGGCTACCTATCAGGTGAAACGCTACCAGCTTGTCGCCCTGCTTGCTCTTCATGTCGGCGATCTGCTGATCCAACCCCTGTAACAGCACCTCGTCGTAGCATGTGTCCCCGTCACAAAGAGCAGGGAATTGCTTGGGTTCGATTACGATGGTGGGCACATTCTTACAAGCCCCCTTGCAACCACTATTGTTATCCTTCCACAGCACGGACACCCCGGCATGTTGCAGCACATCCAGCACCCCATCCCGCGACTTGGCCAAGGTTTCATCATAGTCTCGTCGGGTCATGTTGGAGAACATGCAAGGCACGGAAACCGCAGTGGCGGTGCCACAAGCGCGGACGTCTTTGAAAGAGACCAGCCCCTGCTCTTGCGCAGTGAAATAGTTAGTCGGCTTCTCGTAACCGTTGAGAGAATAGTTCTTGCTACGTGCCGTCTCACCCAGCACCAGGAACATCAGAGTCGGCTTGTCACTCATGCTAACCACATGGGCATCGGTACCGAGTTGCAAATAGGGAGTCGGTGTCGTGAACAGGTTCCTCTTGACGTATTTGAAGAGGCCACTCACATAGTTGGCTGGCACGATTTCCTTGGAGAGAACGTTGTTGTTACGCCCGACAGAGGCGTAGTCCTGATAATAGAGTGCGGCAACTCCCATCAGAAACAACAGAGACATGGCAATCCCGCCAAGCCGCATGCCCAATCCCTTGTACCAAGGGCGCGGATATTCGATCTTTACCCACAACAGACACAGCGTTGGTAGCAAGCCGGTCAACAGGAACCAGGTCACCACGGAGAAATTGAGGTAGGAACTCGCCTCACTATGATTGGTCTCGAAGATGTTCTGCATCATGCCAGCATCGAAGATGACGCCATATCTCATCATTGCGTAGCTGACGATAGAGCCTGACAAGATTAACAGACAGAAAAAAGGTTTGAGCAGATAGCGAAAGGTGAACGGCAGAAACACGGCATTAAGCGCGGCCAGCAACACAAACGGAATCGAGAGAGCAAAGCCCACCTTGACATGCTCAAGCGCATGCAAAATCGTGTAGAAATGCAAGAAGATAGTACCGTTGAATACAAGTGCAAACAGCAATACCAACAACAGGTTAACCTTCATCACATCCAATGTGGGACGCATCCGTTTACTCCAAAAGCAATATTGAAATGGCAGCCCTGCATAGGAGCTCAGTTTTTGGCGCCCGGAATCGCCATCTTTTTCCGTAAAGACAAGCACTTTTACATCAATAACCGGACATATCGTGATTCTATTCAGGTAACCTTAAGGAAGAATTAAGCCAAGGCTCAATCAGGACAACCGCTGGAACACTCTAAAAAAGACCTCGATGAGTCGCCATAATAGGCTTCGTTAGAAGCCTGTCAAGCGGATACTACTGGCCCCCATTAAGCTGCTACCCCCTCCTATTGCCGACATGATTGTCGCAGCCTCCTCTTTAACACTTCAAATACATGCATGTTATTTTCATGAATCACCTTAAGCGTTCCTTAATAAACACGCCCTATAGTCAAAATTAATTAGAGGGTAGACGCACATGTCAAAACTCATACTTTCAGCTCTGCTGCTAATGGCTGCATCATTATCAGCGGCGGATAACACACAAGCTATCTACGGTTGGGTCGAGCACGGTATCATTTTGCCTAATTCAACCCCGCTAGAAATGAAGTTCGATACCGGAGCGAAATCATCCTCTGTTGATGCTAATGGCATCGAGCTGTATGAAAAAGACAATACACAATGGGTTAGATTTAACATTGACATAGAAGGTGGAAATTCAGATAAACCTAAGTCAGTTCCATATGACCTGCCCGTTATACGCAAAGTGAAGATCAGCGGTGCAGGTGGTGAGGTTCACAGAGTGGTTGTCTTAATGGATATCTGCATCGGCGGCCACTCCCTGAAGAAGGAAGAATTCACACTCGCCAACCGTAGCAACAAGAAATATCCCGTACTGATTGGACGCAGTACCTTGCAACACCTGGGAGCATTGGTTGATTCATCCAAAAAATTTATTCGAAATGGCAAGTGCAGCATCTGATGCACTCAAGCACCACCATTGAATAATATCCATAAAAATCAAATTCATTATTAATGATCACCCCCATGCCACATCACTTCCTGATATCGACCGAGGGGCTTGATCAATAAAAATAATAAAAGGGAGCTTTCTATGAAAAGGACATTGATATACGTCGCCATGATGGTAAGTCATGTCGGTTCCACACACGCAGCCAGTACGTTTGAAACTTATGGCGACATTGCACAATTTGCCATCCCCGCTATTGCAACAGGTATCTCCTGGTATAAAGGTGACTACGAGGGGATGAAAGAGCTAGGATTTGGCGTGCTCTCCACCACCGCAACGGTTGAAATATTAAAATTTAGCGTTGATGCTACTCGTCCAAATGGTTCCCCCCATAGTTTCCCCTCTGGACACACGGCATTAGCATTCAGTGGTGCCAGTTACTTGCAAATGCGTTATGGATGGAGTTATGGACTTCCAGCATATATTGCGGCGGGTGCAGTGGGCTGGTCGAGGGTAACATCGGATAATCATTATTGGCGTGATGTCATCGCCAGCGCAGTGATTGCCACTGGCTTTAGTTATGCTTTCACCAGCCCCTATGAGCAAAAGTTAGCCATATATCCCGGCTTGTTGGAAGACGGAGCCCAAGGAGTTTTAGTGAGCTTCCGATATTGAATGCCGATCAGAGATGCATAGAAACTACTGTTAAATACATTTCAATCCATCTGCTGATATCGTCGGAGCCCTCATCAGGAACAACCAGACCGCTTTTGCCAATCGATAACGTCTTAATTGATATATTGGCAGAGGCTCAAATGGCAGTGGAGGCCTCCCCTAGCACTGCCGGTGTCTGTGCTACTTCGTCACCTTCCTGTAGAACACCGCCACCTCGCTCTCCTGCACATGGCACCAGGCCAGCACCCCTTGATAGAGCGGGTACCACTGCCGCTCCCATTCCCCGCGGCTAAGCGTCCCAAGCAAGGGTTCGATAGCACGGCGCACCTGAGTGCCGGGGATGGGGCGCAGCCCGGTACCGCCACATCGCAGGCATACCTTGTCGACGGCCTTGCCGTGCAGGCGGCTCAGCTCCAGATCGCGGATCACCCCGCGCCCATGACAGAACTGCGGGTGGCAGGCCGCCCCGGGCGTGTCCACCGTGCGGCAATAGTGCTGCACCACCAGGACGGCGATCGCCTTCAGGGCCATCCCCTGGCCACGCTCCTTGATGGCCCCCACATACTTGGGCGCCAGCTTGCTGCACTCCGCCATCACCCCGATCACCGCCTTGTGGTGGCTGGACTTGTCCTTGGTGTAGCGGGCCAGCATCAGCGCCAACCCCACCCCTTCATATTTCTGCACCAGCCCCAGCGCCCCCAGCACATCGGCCTGCGTCAGGTGAGAGGGCCCGGTGGAACGGGATTGGATAGCCTGGAGCATCGCCGAGCGGGGTTCCCCTATCGAAAGCGCATATTCGAGTCGCATCAGAATGCCTCCAGTGACCAATTGGCGCCTTTGCGCTGAACCCCGACGAAGGTGAACATCCAGTGCTGCTTGGCGGCCACCTTGATCTTCACCCGGGCATCATCCTCCCAGAACCCCTTCACCTCGTGCAGCTCGATCAGCCCATCCCGGCGCACCACCATGAAGTCGGGGGTGTAGAAGGTTTTGTCGGCCAGCCGCAGCTTGAGCGGTTCAAACTCGTAGTGCAGCACCTCGCCCGCCAGCATCAGCGTGCGTAGGTGGCCGGATTAAGTTGACCAATACATACACAGCGCCCATCGGATTGAGCTGCTCGGGGATTCGCTGCGAAAAACAAAGTCTGTAGCGTGACCCGTATGAGCGTCGATAGTGAGTCGTTCAACCTATTACCGACGTCCATCCATAAAGGATGGTTTATTGAGCATATGCAAACTCTCATTTGGGGCTATCGCAACTCCAATTGTCGGATTAACATTCCCGTCATGTTTTTAACATCCCGGTAGTGTCGATGAAATATCGGATGGGCGACCCTCAACCTTTGAGGCAATGTTGAAGCTGATTGCATTCATTTCCTAACTGCTGGGCCCGGGCCTCAGCTGAAGGGTTCAAGGAGACAGTGTTGCGAATTCCAAAACAGGCGAGTGTCGCCAACATCGAGCGGGCCCTGCGTGAAGCTGCTGCCGCGCCCAAGAATGAGCCCTTCATTTTGCCGTCGAACCTACGTCATTTTGGGGGCGGCGGCGAGGCGGCCCTGAACCAATTGCTGGTCACATGGGCCCAGCCGCGCCCTCCAGTCACTCTGAAAACTTACGTTGAAACACCTGAGCAGATCGGGGAACTAGTTCGTCGCCTGCCCGGGCTGACTGGCGCCCTTTGCGCCGGGGCCATCCTGGGCGGTGGCAAAGCGGGAGATCTAACTAATCAGGTGCGGGATGCAGCGCTCGCTCGCCTAACAACTTTACTGAGCGCCAATCCGAAAGCGGCCTATCGCGGCTCGTCGGTGGAAATTATCTGCGCAGATCATCTTGGACGAAATGCACCTTATCTCCTCTACGAGTCCGATAGCGGCCAGGCCCCCCAATTGCGGCCGCGACACTCCTTTACCTTGTTGGCTTCGTGGCTTTTGCGACAAACCGTGCCGGACGCGTACCAGAACAGGATCGCGCCACAAATGCCAGATGCCCTAGGTGGCATGATCTTTGAGTTGTTCAAGAACACCGAGGAACACGGCCAGTCCGACGCCTTCGGCAATATCCTGTCGATGTCGATCCGCGCTATCAAGACCGTACATCATGCTATCAAGCCGGAAACGTTAACCCAGATCGTGGCCGATTATCCCCCGCTCGCTCATTATTGCCGGTCCCTAGAACCGGCGGAAGATGCCGTCCAGACTCACCTGTTCGAGCTATCTATCCTCGATTCCGGACCGGGCTTTGCCGTCTCGCGTACAGGCAAAACACTCGCTGAGCTCAATATTGAAGAGGAAGAGGCAGCAGTCCGGGACTGCTTTACGACTTTCAGCGCCAAGGGAGGATCGCGCTTTGGACAGGGGTTACCGCATGTGCTGCGGGTGCTGCGCCAAGAGCGGGGGTTCCTGAGACTGCGAACAGGACGCCTATCGATCCATGCCGACTTCTCGGACACGAATGAGGGGGAAGGCCCTGAGGCCCTAAAGGTGTTCCGTCCTGAGGACGGGGTCCTTGCCCCGGTCGCTGGAAGTCTACTTACGGTCCTGCTGCCACTGCGGAGGGGATGGTGACGTCACTATTTAGCTTGAGGTTCGACCTCCACCGTTCGAACGAGGAAGCGGAAACCTGCATACGTGATACGTTGATGGTCTTCGTCGCGGAGCCAAAACTCGCCCCAGAAGCGTTCGCAAGCTTGATGGAGGCGGAGATCGAAACCAATCTCGTGCCCGACGAGGTGGCGATCATTGTGCGTGATCCGTCGTTTGCTGCCACGCGAGACGAGCTGACCAGCCATTCGCTTCATCACGCGACGTTGGGTAGGCTCGGCCATAGCACCGTCACGCTCATCGGTTACGACTGCATTGGAGTTGAGAGCATGCGCCACTGCGTCGCGGGCACCATGCCTACCAACGGCATGACCATCGATGATGTGCGGCGCCACGGGATCACCTATATCTTCAACGAGCGCCGAGGCTTCGTCGAGGCGAACGCCACTTATCATTTCGAGAACCCTTCTGGGCGGCACACCGAGCGATTCATCCGGCTGTCTAACATTTTGGCGCGCGGAGCGGAGATCGCATTTATCGGTTTCTGCTGCCTGCCTCACATCGGTCCCTCAGTAACGAAGGCGTACCTCGATACACCCTCGCTATACGCCGTCGTCGCCGCAATCAATGAGCAGCGTCGCTCATTTGATGGTGCATGCTGGATCCTCGCCGATAATTTCTCGTCCTATGCAGGTTTTAATCAACACGCGTTCGATAATGGCGATGCCGCAGTAGTGTTGATCTCCGCATCTTCCAGTGGCTCGCTTGCGGCTCGTCTCATCACCGAAATGAATGTCGAGCCAGAGCACATCGTGCATTTGCTTTACCTCGGACGCAAACCAAGCGCGACGCCGGTCGTCTGTGACCTTTCACAGGAAAGCCAGGCCAACCCCAACGGATTCACAACTTTACCCTTAGTCAACGAATCAATGGATTGCCCAATGTGCGCGGCCGGCTCACACGCTATCAAACTCCAGGGTGACCAGTTCGAGTTTGCAGGCCCTCAGCAGGATGCTTTGCTAGTAGGACTCGCCGATGCTCCAAAAGGGCTGTCGGCGCTGATGGGGCGCTACGCTCGCACCGAGGTATTCGAGGTAGGTCTCGGACGTAGTGGTTCCAAGTCTCCGCGCTTGTTCCACATCAACGCTACCAAGCTGCTTGCAAGCACAGAATTTGAGGCCAAGCTCGACTACGCTTTACGCCGATCGCTACCGGCGCGCTTGTCGCATGTGATCGCCGCCGACCAACAGTCGCACACGCTTGCAACACGGGTGGCGACCCACCTCGCCACACCCGCGTCGGTGATTGCGCGGGATCAAATCGATGACATTTCTGCCGAAACTATCGAAGCAATAGTCATTGTTGCGAGTGTCATCGAGAGCGGTAGAACATTACTCGATATCAGCCGGGACCTGCGTAGCATAGCGCCTGATGTGCCGCTAATGTACCTAGTAGGTATGGCGAAGACCACAGGCGAGCCAAAGCGCCAGCGACTCGAGAACAGCCTAATCCAGACGCACAACTTCTTTCCCTATCAATATCTGACGGTCGACCAGGTCGTGCTTCCTGCTTCATACGACAACCACGCCTGGGCAGCCGAGCTCCAGTTGCTGATCGATCCGGAAATCAGAAGACTAGTGCCCGAGACATTGAAATCGACTGTGGAGTCGCGGATTACGCGCCTACGTCTTGCAAGTCAGCCTATGGACAATGATCTGTTCCTGGCAAATGCGGAGCAGGCGCTCAGTCTCCAGCCAGGATTTGTGTTCTGGCCCAAAACCCTGCCGGGAATGTCAGGCCACAGGCAGGCGGATGTGTACTTTACGATTGCTTCGGTTCTGCAGCAACTCCGCGCGAATGCCTTCGCATCCGGTGAGCGCCGGATCATCAGCAACTGGTTCCAGCAGACGATCCTTGCGCCCGGCAACTTCGGCCGGTTCAACGATGATGTGATTCAGGCTTCGCTGCTGCGCGCAGCTTATCCCTACGAGCTCAATTTCGCTGACACGGTCGCTGAGAGTCGTGAATTGGGCCGGTTGTTTAGGCGGGTCATCCTCGCCAGCCAGAGTCCTCGCGGCGGAGCTGCAAGTGAATTCCTGCTGGCGCTTGCCACGAGGCGCCTGCAATTGTGCAAGGACGATGTGTACTATGTGCTGGAGACTGAAGCGCCCGACATCCCGATGGTACGTTTCTTATTGGAGTCATGCCGGCACCGGTTATCCTAAAACGGCTAATGGATCGGTGGTACCGAAACTCCGAGAATGGCAGATTCTGGGAATGAGGTTTGAACGGCAGGGTATTCGTGCTGGGACACATTGCCAACCTTAGCGGTGGCTGGCTGGTGTTCCAGAGCATCAAAACCGCCGTCAACACCGCCAGCCAACATTTTATTTGGGGCGGAATTGCTCGACGTACTGGGCGACCATAGTTTGCGCTTCAACAAACGGGGCGGGTGATCTCCTGCCCAGAAAGCTAATTACGCAGACCGACAGGCGCGCTTCACACTGGCGGGGGAGATCCCGAAATGTTCAGCCGTCAGCTTGATGCTCGCTGAATTATCTTTGCGCCAGATAGCGACAGCAGCATCATCTATCGTCTTTTCGCGTCCAAGAACCTTACCCTCTGCCTTCGCCTTGGCGATCCCGGCCATCTGTCGGGTTTTGATGTTTGAGCGCTCCAGTTCTGCAACAGCGGCCAACATTGTGAGCATGGCTTTGCCGATGGGCGTGGACAGGTCAAACCCTTCCCTCAAGCTAATGATTGAAACGCCCTTGCCTTGTAGTGCCTCAACCGTGTTCAGCACGTCGATGGTATTGCGCCCAAGGCGGTCGACAGCGGGTACGATCAGCGTGTCCCTCTTGCGTATGAACTTGAACAGCTCGGCGAACCCAGGACGCTGTAGCGCCTTCACTGCACCCGATACACCCTCGTCAGCAAACCAGGTCTCCACCTTGTGAGTCTGCTCAATACTGTGACGCTGAGCCCCAATGCTCTGCTCGCCGGTGCTGACTCTGAGATACCCGATCACCGCCATGATGTGCCCCTTTGATTGGCTCATTATCTATGGCTCTAAATGTAGATGTGGCTCATAGAAAAAACAACAGATTTGAGCCAGTGGTTTGAAAGGGATGGCTGAGTGGGTCAAAAGGTACACATTTTGAGCCATCTTAGTTGAGCAGGTAGCGAAAAGGGGCGCCGGTTTATCGTAACGCCCCTTATCCGCACTAGTTGATGGGTTACTACCGAGGTCGGTACTGCTCAACATACTCGCCAATCAGTACCTCTACTTCTTCCAAGACCGCTGGCGGCAAACGCTTGGCAGAGAGGTCACGGTTTATAACCGCATCGGCAGACCCATTAGCGGCTGCCACTGAACTCCAGAAGTATGCCCGCCTATCATCCTGCGCTATGCCATACATCACCCCTAGCATAGATTGTGCATCGGCATGGCCCTGCTCGGCAGCCTTGCTGTACCAGGCCAGCGCCTGCTGCCTATCCTCCGTTACTCCATGGCCATTCAAGTAAGCCCAGCCAAGATTGAATTGTGCATTAGCATATCCCTGCTCAGCAGCCTTGAGATACCAAGCCACCGCCTGCTGATCATCCTGTTCCACTACGTCGCCATTCGCGTACCTGATGCCTAGGTTGAATTGCGCCTGGGCATTACCTTGTTCGGCAGCCTTACGGGTCCAGGCCAGCGCCTGCTGATCGTCCTGTGCTACCCCTTGGCCACGCTCGTACATCAGGCCGAGGTTACTTTGTGCCATGGCATGACCCTGTTCGGCCGCCTTATGGGTCCAAGCCACCGCCTGCTGGTCATCCTGCTCTACCCCTTGACCATCCCCGTACCTTACGCCGAGATTGAATTGCGCCTCGACATCACCCTGCTCAGCAGCCTTGCGATACCAGGCCACCGCCTGCTGGTCGTCCTGCTCCACCCCCTGGCCAGTCGAGTACATCCGGCCAAGGTTGTATTGCGCTAGGACATTACCCTGTTCGGCCGCCTTGCGGGTCCAGTCCAGCGCCTGCTGGTCGTCCTGCTCCACCCCCTGGCCAGTCGCATACATCACGCCGAGATTGAGTTGCGCTCGGGCATTACCTTGTTCGGCCGTTCTGCGTAACGACACAAGCGCCTCGGCATGACCTTGTTCGGCCGCCCAGCGGGTCCAGTCCAGCGCCTGCTGATCGTCCTGTGCCACTCCCCGGCCAGTCGAGTACATCCAACCGAGGTTGTATTGAGCATTGGCATTACCCTGTTCGGCAGCCTTGCGATACCAAGCTACCGCCTGCTGGTCGTCCTGCGCCACACGTATGCCCTGCGCGTACATCTCACCGAGGAGGATTTGCGCGTCAGCATGGTTCTGCGTTGCCGCCTTAAGCAACCAGGGCAGCGCCTGTGTGGAGTCATCAGCCCCCCATAAGCCCATGCCATACATCGCCCCCAGGTTGTACTGCGCATGGGCATGACCCTGTTCGGCCGCCTTATGAACCCAGGCCAACGCCTGCTGGTAGTCCTGTGCAACCCTCTTGCCGTTGCCATACATCATGCCGAGGTGGAATTGTGCCTCGGCATGACCTTGCTTAGCGGCCTTCTGCACTTGGGCAAGGGGCACATTTTCCCAATTTGTCACCTGAGATTGTGCCCCCCTAACCCAGTCCACAAGCCGCGCCAACACCCCTTTTTTCATTTCGGTCTTACCACTTGATTCATGATTGCTCACAGTGTACTGCAATGGCACCAGCGGTGTGTCGCTGTGGTCTCAAACCTAAGCCTTGCTGACATCTAGGTAAATGGCCAGTGCAACCCGAAAACCGTTGCGCCTAATAATGAATACGGAGGGGGGGCATGGAAAGGATATAAGCTCAAAATTCGAGCGAGAACGGATCTATTGCGCTGGCACTGAGGAAGGAAGTCGTCCGGCGTGAGTCACCCAAGATGGGCCTTAGATGAAGGGTGAGAAAAGGGGTATCGAGAAAAATGCCCCACAAATGCCCCACAGAACTGGGGGACCGGAAAAGCACAAGGGCCTAGCCGAAGCTAAGCCCTTGTTGAATTTGGTCGGTGTGAGAGGATTCGAACCTCCGACCCCTTCGTCCCGAACGAGATTGCATCGCTGGATACACCGATCAAATCACTGGTCTACATTGTCACAATCTAGGCGCCTGTTGTGATCGGTACTCGTCTTTAAGTACCTCAATCTGAGTAACGTCTCGGCCAATAACTGGTTGTGGTAGTAACCGTAGAGTTCCCGCTTATTTCTTGCTTCGGGATGGTCGACGTACCGCACCGGGGGTCATTGGCATCAACCAGCGCTACAAAAGTCAAATTAATGTTTACTTTCAGTTGCTTATCGGGATCTATACGTTGTTCGAGACGAGTTAGACGGCTTGACAAGGTACGGCTGGTCATACGTTCCCCTCTGGCAGTAAAGACGCTTCCAGCTTTGCCACCCGCTCTTCAACATCACGCAGGCTACGGATCTTGAGCTCCAACAGTTCGGCATCAATGGAGTGCTCAGGCGTCACGGGCTTGAGCGCTGGAAAAGCCCGCTCAATGACCAGCTTCACGGCTTGCATCTCGCCTGCCTCAACGGCCGCCCGTAACTGCTGCAGTGCTTCGGCGACGAGGTTGGCCGGCAACTGGCTGCGCTTGCCCAGTGCGCCTTTGGGGCGGCCAGCAGCATTACCCGATTTCCCAGGTTGATACTTCATTACTCCGCTCCCGACGCTTGACGTTGACTGCTCATGCTACGACCACGAAACCGTGATTTAATGCTGTAGCGCTCTGTTAATTACCTGTTTTTTACAGGGTTCTAAATCTGATAATTGAAGTTTGGCGGGCTCTTGCATCTACTGCTGCTCGGCATACTCCACGTCTTCGTTTTTGGTCATCCCATGCAAGGCTAAATTGAGCACCTTTAGCACTACTGACCTTGTTACAGGTTGCCGCATGCAGCGGGGTAGCCATGCATTACGCTGCCACCGCTTTCAGGTAGCCACTATCCAACAACTTCTTGATCAGCCACTACTGTAGTGGTCTAATCATCCCGGACACCATTTTAGGTGGTACAGTCGCCACCAAGATCAGAGGTGTTCAATGACAAGATTACGTCGCTCATTTACTGCTGAATTCAAACTCGAAGCCGCATCCCTGGTACTCGACCAGGGATACTCTGTCCCCGAAGCCAGCCGTTCACTGGATGTCGGTGAAACCATACTTCGCCGATGGGTTCAGCAGCTTCAATCCGAACGAACCGGCACCACCCCAATCGGCAAAGCGCTGACCCCGGAGCAGCAGAAAATCCAGGAGCTGGAAGCCCGCATCAACCGCCTCGAGCGCGAAAAGGACATTCTAAAAAAGGCTACGGCTCTCTTGATGGCGGACGAGTTCACTCGTACGCGCTGATAGACCGATTAAG
>NZ_JAKZFK010000017.1:0-100404 GCF_022549315.1 Aeromonas sp. MR16
ATTATCATCAATTCACGCACCACTTCTGTGAGAATACCGTTGTTCAGCCTGAATACGACGATTGGGTGAGTCATTGCGGAGCACAGAGAGGATGCAAGATCGTCGGTTACGGTGAACACGGAGGCTGGTTATGCATGAATTTGAAATGATAAAAGAGCGCAAAGAACGCGCGGCGGCAACTTATCTGGTAAACAAGGACAAAAGCATCGTCGTTGATTTAATGAATGGGACTTTTACCTTTCTGTATTTTGCCGGTACGCAGCAGAGTCAAATAATAAGAATGGGTTCGAGAGAAGCCAGCGTTCTCCGATATCTGGTCAGCAACAGTGGATATCTGGTATCCAAGGATGAAATATTGAACAGTGTCTGGCATGGCAGGATAGTGTGTGAAAATACGGTGTCGGTGGCATTGTCCAATATCAGAAAGCTCTTGCGCAGGGTGGATCAGGATTGCCGCTGTCTGGTGACGGTCGCCAGAGCCGGCTACATATTTTACCCCTACCGCTCTGGATTCACTGTCGAGGATAGCCATGACTGACCATATGGAGAGGGCACAGTTAGGAGCCATCAGGCACGCCCTGGAGCCCATCGTCGAGCTCGACGCCGGCCATATTCTGTCATTTGAAGTCTGCTCATTCTCCGAGAGCAGGGCTCTGCTCGATCAGTCGTACTTTGGCGATGTCGAGCAGTACCCCATGGTCTCGCTGCTGACGAGACAGCTGGCGTTTTTTCAGAAGCTGAACAAGCACGATCCCCAGCTCTACCGTGCGGCCTTTGTCAACGTGCCCCCCAGCCTGTTTGAGCACTGGTTGTCATGGCAAGACTTCGTCCCCTTCATCCTCCAATTCCGGCTGAGCATCGGCTGCGACACGGCCAGCCTGGTCGATGGCATGTCAGCGCCGGCTCTGGAGCGTCTCCTGCAGCTCAAGGAGCTGGGAGTGACGCTCTGGCTGAATAATGCCGATGACGCCTTGTACAAGGTGCCTGCCGATATCTTGCACGCCTTCAGCGGCATCAAGATAAACAAGCGCTTCTTCTGGCAATGCTTCAACAGGAATGACGCGGCCTTTATGGAGCATGCTTTCACGGTCTGGGGCAACAAGAGCGTCATCGTCGAGGGCGTCGAGAACAGGCACCACCTCTCCTTTGTCAGGGCCCGGGGACTGGTGCAAGGGCAGGGATTTCATTGGCGAGCGAAACTGTCGCGGCATGCCCACTGGCACTGAAGCCATGCAGGGACCCGCCCATCGAAGATAACTCAGCGTCCTTATATCGACCTCGTTCGGGCCAGAGTATGCGAAGCCCGTCCGATGGCCCGGGTTTTATCACCTAGCGGCACAAGGCTGGCTGAGCTCGGGCTGATACAACCCAACAATGATGAATTGGCGCCGCAATGGCGCCGTTTTCCATGGAAATAACATTCGTCACCGCTGTCGATAGCACCTGAATATCAAATAAAGCAATAAGAGGGTTATGGGAACCTATCAGATGCCAGGCTTCTTATGGGCTATCTCCTCGTCATGAAATAAAGACTGACTTTGAAAGCGTTTTCTCGCGGTGATCCTTGGTTTCAATTAATGTAATGAACTCAGAGTTTAATGCCAAAAAATATTGAAAGTTCATTTTTTTCATCTTGCTCATTCTTTCCCCTTCTCTCAGTTGCGTGCTCATATGTCATTGTTATATAACAACCTTATTGTTAATTGGTGGCGGAGTGATGTCATGGCCATTCACCGATCGCCTTATTTGTGAGCATAAAATGATTCAGTCTGGATACAGCAATAGAATTGATAATAGCCCCGTATAAGGGAAGATACCGGTGAGCCAGACAGGGTCATGGCATGGGTTGGTAAAGCGGTGGCCATGTTTGGGGTGGATATCAGAGATGATGTGGTGACTCATTCGAGTTGCTTTTCGTCGTCATTGTCTGGTGACTGTCACCCTATTCTATCCACGCCACTCAGGAGGGATAATAGCGGATGACGATCACCATAAGCCATGGCGCCAAAGGTTCTCATTATGTCAGGCACACAATTGAACCCATTGCCAATTTCCGTGCCGGGGATATTATGGCAGTTGCAGTTATTTCATTTTCAGAACATAAGGCAGTTTTCTCCAAAGCCGATTTCAACAGCATGACCACCCCCTACGCCGCATGGCTATTCATACAGCAACTGGCGTTTTTCCAAGATCTGCATAAAAACGACAGTAGCCTCTATCACACGGCGTTTCTCAGTGTCGATATGGAGTTGATGGAATGTTTTATATCTTGGGAAGACTTCATTTCGTTTATATCGGATTTCGGGCTGAGCATGGCCTTTGAGATGACGGATATAGCCGGCGGCATCTCTGATACGGCGTTGAGTAATATGGCGAGGCTCAGACAGTCAGGGGTCAAGTTATGGATAAACAATGCCGACGAATCATTGTTGTCTATGGACCATGTATCATCAGCATTGTTCGATGGCATCAGAGTCAATAAACAGTTCTTCTGGCGCAGCTTCACCCGGTGTGATGGCAGCGCTATGACCAGGCTCACGGCTGCGTGGGGACATGACAATGTGATCATCGAAGGGATCGAAAACAAGCATCATCTCTCCTTCGTCAAGTTGCATGGTTATGTTCAGGGGCAGGGTTTTTATTGGCGGGCCAAATTATCACGCAATCTCATCTCGAGTCAGTGATATCTGAATAACCTCCTTGGTCCAAAGGAATGAGGTGAGTACCTATTAGGTGTGTTCGGTCGTGGTTAATATGGATATGTAGAAAATAAAACGCCAACGCCCCTTATCTTATAAACAGGAAGCAACGGCGATGAATCACCATACATTGATGCTGATATCAATATCGGTGTGATGTCGTTGTGCATCAATGAATTTCCCTGACCTGAGTGAGCCATGTCGCCAATATGGACAAGGCGGACAGATGCCTGCTTTTTAGCGAGCGGGTCGGGGACCATACCATGGGATGTATCGAGGGTTTCCTGCATGTCTCACACTGTCCGTCCAACGACCAAATATGCTTTTAGTACCAAATACTTCTGGTTACTGGCCATGCCCATGCTGCTGGGGATCGGGGGTGTGTTTGCACTCTCCATCTTTAACCATCGCGCCGGGGTGGAGCAGAAGTTGATCATTCTCAACCACGCCATTGCGATCGCCGAAGAGGAGAGCCTCGAGCAGGTAGAGCAGGTGCTGGCCACCGAGGTCAATGCCGACCAGCTGCGCCCCCTGACCTTCTCCGAAGAGACCAAAGCCTTCAGTCGCAACCTATGGAATGGCAAGGTGACACTCGGCAATCAGCTGAACCTGATCTTCTACGCCGATTCGAGCGGACAGAGCTTTTCCAACAACGAGGAGCAGGATCTGGCCTGGGACGCCACCAAGCTTGACGCGACCAGCCGTGCCTGGTTCAAGGGGGCGCTCAGAACGTCCGACTTCAGCTGGACCGGGGCCTATCAGGATGCGCTGACCGGGGCCTATACCCTGACCGTCTCCCATCGGCTAAGACCCTTTGGGGGGGTGAAGGATCGCGTCATCAGCCTCGATATCAACCTGCCCGCCTGGTCGCAGCGGCTCAGCACCATGCTCTACCGGGACAACGGCTTGAATCACCTGCTGTTTGACCGAAGCACGGGTCAGATCCTGGTCCATTCACAGGCCGAGTTCAATGGTCAGGTCATCGCCTATCCCTGGATAGCGCGGCTGGAGGGAGCATCCGGCACCTTCTTCTCGGATGAGGTCGGTCAGTATGTGGCTTATCAGGCTCTGCCGGGGCGCTCGAACATACTGGCCATCACGACGCAGCCGAGGCGAGACGCGGTGGCCGTGGTGGGGGGTGGTGCCGTCATGGTGCTGCTGCTGTTATCGAGCGCTCTGTTCACCGTGATGGCTATCCTCTTTCGCTTGCGCCTGTCGGCGCTGATCGGGGGGCTTATCCAGATGGTGCGCCTGCTGCGTTTGAGTTCGACGCAGGAGAGAGCAACGATGATTTTGCCCGATTTTCCGGAGATAGCGGAGCTGCACGAGGAGCTGAATCTGGTCTCTGATCGCTTGCAGGCGTCACACGATGCGGCCAACCGGGATGCGCTGACCGGCCTTTACAATCGACGCTTCCTGGATGAACGGCTCAGGCAACTGCACAGCGAGGGGAGGTCGTTCGTGCTGGCGTTGGTCGATCTCGACAATTTCAAGAGCATCAATGACGGCTATGGCCATGGCGTCGGTGATGTGGTGTTGCGCCGTTGTGCTTCGCTGGGGCAGGAGCGGCTTGCCAATGCGGCGTCCCTGTGCCGCTATGGTGGCGAGGAGCTGGTCGCCCTGTTCGAACATTGCACCCTGGCCGAGGCCGAGTGGCTGATGACACAGTGGCGCCAAGGGGTGGGTGAGATGAAATGGCGGGATGATGCGATGAAGGTAACCTTCAGCGGCGGCATCGGTGCGGCCGAGGGGCGCACTCCGGAAGAGCTGATGGAGCAGATCGATCAGGCTTTGTACCGCGCCAAGCAAGATGGCAAGGATCGCATTTATCGCGCCACAGGTCTTTGATGGGACAACCCTGCCCCCTTCTCTACGGTGGTGCTGGTGGGAGTTGACCGCGCCCGTTTGCCGGCCGGGCGCGAGGCGTGGCAGAGGGTGCCCAGATGCGGGCCATCTTCCATCGCCAGGATCCTGGCTTCTTCTCTCACCACATCCATCGGCGGCTGGCCGACCATGAAAAAGGGGCCAGCGGCCCCTTTGAGATGATCCCGCGGGATCGGATGCTAGCTCACTTGGGCTGCTGCTGGGCGCCCCCCAGCTCGATCTGCACCTCTATACCCTCCTGTTTCAGCTGGCTGGCGATGGCGTTCAGATCGGTGCCGGGCTTGGCCTCCAACAGGGCGATGCCGCCGCTGCTCTGCTTGAAGCGCAGACCGTGACGGCTCGCCAGCGCCTTCGCCTCGGCGTCCTCGGCCGCCACCAGCAGGGTGCCGCTGACAATCAGCTCAGGGCTGGCGACCCCCTGCAACAAGACGTCACCGCTGCGCAGGCTGGGTTGGGTTGCCTGGCCGTCCAGGCTGCGGGCGACGCGCTTCTTGCTGCCGTTATCCGGCGTGAGATAGGTCTGACCGTTCACCTCTATGGTGCGGTACTGCTTGCCATCGACAACCACCGACTCGTCGGCCGCGGCCTGAATAGAGACCGAGGCCAGCAGGCTTGCCAGGGCAAGGCTGAGTAAGCTGTGTTTCATGTTGTGACTCCTGTGCAAGTTAGAGAGGGGCTGCGTCATGGCCGATCACCTTGAGGGACCAGTTGAGCAGTTGACCCGGCTGACTGTTGTTGCGCTCGGTCAGGGTGCTGCGCACATTGGTGCCGCGATTGAACAAGGAGACCTGACGGGTGCCGCTGGCGACGTCGGTCACCGCCAGTTGCCACTCTCCCTCGGCGGATTCACCGTAGAACTTGTGGGAGAGCATGCGCATGTCGCGCAGCCCCTTGGTGCGCACGTATCCCAGCTGTTGCCGGTCGAGGGATTGCCCCACCAGGCTGTTGTTGGGGTTCAACAGCACGCTGCGAGTGCCGGAGGGGGAGACCAGCTCGATCAGCAAGTCAGGCAGACGCTGGTGATCCAGGGTGACCAGCACCTGCACCGCTTCCACGGTCAGCGGCTGACTGACCCGGGTGCTGGAGGTGGTCGGGCTGCTGCCCAGATCCGGGATGGCGCCCGCGGCGCGATCCTGCACCGTCACCTTCTGCCACGGCAGTTGGACCAGCGGCGGCAAGGGGTTGTGGGTGGCGGCGCTCGCCAGGGTCTTGTTCACATCGATGAGGCCAAAGCCATAGGTCGGGTTGAACCAGACCCCGGCGGCGTTGCGCTCCCAGCCTTCCAGCCCGGTCACCTGGCGTTGCTGGCCGTTGGCCGCCCTGTAGCTCAGCTGTACCGCCGCCTGATTGGCGTCGATCCGGGTGGCGTTGCGCGCCAGCAGATCCCGCAGATCCCGCACCGACAGATCCGGATAGGCCGACATCAGCAGCGCCATGGCGCCGGCGGTGTTCGGGGTGGCCGAGGAGGTGCCGTTCATGGTGCCGTTGTAGTCACAGCTGGCATCCAGCGCCGGGTTGCCGTGCAGCCGGTTGGTGCTGGGATCGTCTACCCGGTTGTAGCCCATGTCGCAGCCGGGCAAGTCGGTGGTCACCATGGCCGGGGAGGCGGTGCCGTACTCGCCGCCCGGGGCTGTCAGAAACACGTTGCTGCCGACGCTCGAGTAGGAGGAGCGCACGCCATCCGCGTTGCTGGCACTGACCACCAGGTTCCAGAAGTTGCTGTTGGAGGGATCGATGTTGCTGTTTTCAAACGGCAATCTGAGCTCGCCGCCGGTGCGGTTGAGCACATAGTTGCCGGCGGCGATGCGGCTGAAGCCGTTGCCCGCCGCCTTGATATAGGCCGCCCCTTGATCCTGTTGGGTCATCTGCTCGAACAGGCGATCGAGTTGCACCTGATCCAGCCCGTTGGCCCCTTGCGGGTCGACCAGGCTCATGCCGTAGCTCTGGTTGAAGACGCGGTTGTCACGGCTGGCCTGGCTGCTGCCGAGGGCATAGAGCCAGTCTTGCTGCAACTGCTGGCTATTGTCGTCGAGCAGGTTGAAGCCCTGCAACTGGGCGCGAGGCGCCACCCCCCGGGTGCCGATGGCGTTGTCGGCCGCGGCTATGATGCCGGAGACCGAAGTGCCGTGAGCACTGTCCGGATCGGTCGGGGTCGGATCATTGCTGCCGGTCACCACGTTCTTGGAGCCGGGGCGAATGTTGTCCGCCAGATCCGGGTGGGCGATGGCCAGACCATCGTCTACCACGGCCACGTTGATGCCCTGGCCGAGCACCGAGGTGCGGTGGGCCCACCAGAGGTTGAGGTCATTGCCCGCCACGCCGCCACGGGCGCTGAAGGAATCCTGACCGCTGTTGAGCAGGTGCCACTGCTGATCCTGTAGAGGATTGATGCCGGGCAGGCAGCGCTCTGCGCTGGCGCGGCCGGTATCCAGATTGGCTTCTCTGCCGGTGAGGGGGGCACAACTCTCTGTCGCCTGAACCGAGGTGACAGGCAGGGCCGAGAGCAGGGCCGTGATTGCCAACGCTAGTGATGTTTTTCTCATTGATAAACTCCATCTTAAGGGCGCACCGTCCGAGGTGCGCTGGCATCTATACATGAGAAATTACGATTCAAAAGGCTCTCTGTTCAATAGTTGTGAAGGGGTTCATATAAATCTCATTTAAGTCCATATGGGGGTATAAATGCGACCAAGATCATGTTTTATTGAGAGCTATTCGCATCCATCGCTAGTGATCTTTTTGTCTATAGATCGCCCTGTTTTTAACCCGTGCCAGGGCTATCTGTTCTGCGTCTTCCCCTGTGCCGTCCATGGCTGCTGTCCGCCACGATCCCTGTTAAGGTAGCGACAGACAGGTTAACAGGATGGACTCATGACCCTATTGCAGTGGCACTCGGCCAGGCTGGCCCTTCGCGGCGATCGCACCCTCTTCATTCCCGAACTGACCCTCTCCCCGGGGGAGTGCTGGGCCTTCGTCGGCAGCAACGGCAGCGGCAAGACGGCGCTGGCCGCGGCCCTGTGCGGCGAGCTCGCCCTGCACTCGGGGCAGGCCCGGGGGCAACTGGCGGCGGCGCGCCTGTCGTTCGAATCCCAGCAGCAACTCGGCGAGCGGGATTATCAGCGGCGCAACACCGACATGCTGGGGGAAGAGGAGGAGGCGGGCTATCAGGTATCCAGCCTGATGCTGGAGGAGGGGGAGGAGCCTGAGGCGCGGGCCCTGCTGGCCCGCTTTGGCATCGAAGGGCTCTGGGATAGACCCTACCGCTATCTCTCCAGTGGCGAGGGGCGCAAGCTGTTGCTGGCCCGCGCCCTGCTGGCAAGGCCGGAGCTGCTGGTGCTGGACGAGCCGTTCGATGGACTGGATCAGGGCTCGCGCCACGAGCTGATGGTGCTGCTGGCCCAGTTGGCCTCGGAGGGGCTGCGGCTGGTGGTGATCGTCAACCGCTTCGACGAGATCCCCCCCTTTGCCAGCCACCTCGGCCTGCTCGGGGAGCGCTGCCTGCTGCTGGCAGGAGAGCGCGCGGCCGTGCTGGGGAGCCGGGAAGTGGCCCAGCTGGCACGGGTCGAAGGAACCCTGGCGGAGCTGCCGCCGCCCCCGGCGGCCCCCACTCCCTTGCCTACGGGTCCCCGGGTGCAGATGCGCAAGCTGCGGGTTGCCTACGGGGAGCAGGTGGTCATCGACGGGCTCGACTGGACCATAGCGGAGGGGGAACATTGGCAACTGGTGGGCCCCAACGGCGCGGGCAAGTCGACCCTGCTCTCCCTCATCACCGGGGATCATCCGCAAGGCTACAGCAACGATCTGCATCTCTTCGGAGTGCGCCGGGGCAGCGGCGAGAGCATCTGGGAGATCAAGCGCCACATCGGGCTGGTCAGCCCGGCCCTGCATCTGGACTATCGCGTCAACTGCTCGGTGCAGACGGTGATCTTGTCGGGCTTCTACGACTCCATCGGCCTCTACAGCCGCCCCGGGGATCGCCAGCTGGCCCTCGCCAACCAGTGGCTGGCCCTGCTTGGGCTGGGGGAGCAGGGGGCCTTGCCGTTTCACAGCCTCTCCTTCGGCCAGCAGCGGCTGGTGCTCATCGCCCGCGCCCTGGTCAAGCATCCGCCGCTGCTGATCCTGGATGAGCCGCTGCAGGGGCTGGATCCCCTCAACCGCCATCTGGTACGGGAGATGGTGGTGCGCCTCATCGGCGAGGGCACCCAGCTGTTGTTCGTCTCCCATCACGCCGAGGATGCGCCCCCCGGCCTCAGCCACCGCCTGAGCTTCGTGCCGGATGGCGCCGGCGGTTATGACTATCTGCAAGAGCGATTGGGGGAGGGGGAGTCATTGTGATTGGCCCAGGCCTCGGTGCTATTTATTGGGACGGCGTTGGCCACCCCTCGGGAAGGAGTGGGGGATAGCCGAGTAGCAGCCACCAGAGCGCGTAAAAAAGCATGGAACCAAGCCAGAGCCAGCCCAGATAGAGACGAGTCGCCGCCATGCCGATCATGGTGACTACCAGTGCGACCTGGAAAGCGAACAGACCAAACATAAAGGGCGCCATGTTATCCATCATGGCGCTTATCTCACCAAGGAGAGGATCTGGCGAAACGCCGGATGGCGGCAATCTCCCATCAGCTCGTAGAGACACATCTCCACCGAGGTGAGGGCCGCGCCCCGTGCCGCCAGTTGGCCGATGGCGAGCGTCCGGTTGGCTGGATCGCGGGATGAGACCGCATCGGTCACCAGCGAGACGCTGGCCCCGCTATCGAGCAGTCCCAGCACGCTCTGGTAGACGCAGATATGGGCCTCGATGCCGCACACCAGCCAGTGCTTCACCCCGCTCTGGGCGAGGACCGCCGCCACTTGTGGCTCCCCCAGGGCGCCGAAGCTGAATTTGGGAAGCACAGGGCTGCTGGCTTGCAGCGGCTGCAGCTCGGGCACGGTGGCACCTAGCTTGTCCGGATTCTGCTCCAGCCAGATCACCGGCAAGCCCAGGGCTTGCGCCCCCTGCACCAGCCGCGCCGTGTTGGCGATCAGCTCCTCACTCCCCTCCACCAACCGGGCCAGCTTGCCCTGAATGTCGACGACCAGCAGGCCGGTCTGGTTGCTCTTCAGCATTACTGTCTCCTCGATAAATAGCGGATGAGAAAGGGCGCCATATTGAGACCCATTGCCTCGTACATCTCGAAACAACTTTTGCGCTGACGCCCCCGGCGGGCGGAGTTAGTATCCGCGCCATGAGACGGGTCACCAGTCGTGCTCGCCCGACGTGGCGAGCGGCATCGGCTGTCATCGGTCTCTGTAGTGGGAATGACCATGCCTTCGTAGTTGGACGATATTTTATTAACGATGGGTATCACCATGAAGAAAATAATCCTGTTTGTCTCCCTGATCGGCCTCCTGGCCGGTTGTTCCAGCCCGGCGCAACGCATGGCGGATTGCCAGGCGCAGGGAGTCAGCAAGGACACCTGCTATCTGGCGGAGCAGAATCGCCAGACCGCCATCCTGGGGGCCGCCGAGAAGCAGGCGATGGAGAACGCCAGCAAGGCGGTCAAGTAATCCGACGATAGCGATGTGATCGCTCGTGCATTCCCAAGGCCCTGCCGTCGATGACCGCGGGGCTTTTTTGTTGGGCCCAGATTGTTGAGATCAGCTTGTTGCACTCGGATTGCCGAGTGTGAACGAATTTCCCGCCTCACTTCCCCGCAAGTTGCAGACCATCCGTTCTCTCCCGGCGAGCCTGCTGGGTTGCCCGAACCTGGCGACACCCCAACACCACCATAGGTCAGCCGAGCCCCGCCAGTGGAGGGGCCATGCGATAACTGTGTGGTTTATCAAAGATTTTTTGCACTGGGGACATGGGGGGCTTAACTATCTTCCGGTTAAGCTTGCCCGATTTTGTTGCTTGGCGAAGTCGAAAGGCTCTGTTATTGTGGCTGCAATTAGCCATTTGGATGGCTAGATGGTTGTGGTGGTTCTGCTCGTTGTGGCAAAGACCGCAACCCGGCCACCGTTTCGATGATCAGTACGACAAGGAGTCCCCATGCAGCGCCGTTCCTTCTTCAAGCTCTCCGCCCTTGCTCTGCTCGCCAGCAGCGTCTCTTTCACCGCCCTTGCCGCCGATCCCGCCAAGCAGGAGATCGTGATCGGCACCACGGTGGGGGATTTTGCCGACATGGTGACCGATTCCATCAAGCCGCAGCTGGAGGCCAAGGGTTACAAGGTGAAATTGGTGGAGTTCACCGACTACGTGACCCCCAACATCGCCCTGGCGGACGGTTCGCTCGATGTGAACTGCTTCCAGCACAAGCCTTATCTGGAGAGCTTCGCCAAAGACAGGGGCCTGTCCCTGGCCCCCATCACCCAGGTGCCGACCGGTCCCATGGGGCTCTATGCGGGCAAGCTGGGTGAGCTGAAGGCGCTCAAAGAGGGGAGCACCGTCGCCATCCCGAACGACCCTACCAACCAGGCGCGGGCCCTGCTGATGCTGCAAGATCTCGGCTGGCTCACCCTGAAAGAGGGGATCAACCCCCTCAAGGCGAGCGAGTTCGATGTGGTGAGCAATCCCCACGACATCAAGCTGGTGCTGCTGGAGGCGGCGCAACTGCCCCGCTCCCGTGAAGACGTGGACTTCTCCGTCATCAACGGCAACTTCGCCGCCTCGAGCGGCATCCCGTTCAGTGAGGGGCTCTTCCTCGAGCGCAGCTACGACTTCATCAACTGGGTGGTGGTGAAGAGCGATGACGCGGCCAAGCCGTTCGCCAAGGATGTGGCGGCCGCCTATAACTCCCCTGAGTTCAAGGCCTACGCCGCCAAGCGTTTCCAGGGTTACAAGTACCCCCAGGGCTGGCAGAGCAAGGGCTGATAGCCCGCACGACGGATAGAATAACGGGCACCCCAGGGTGCCCGTTATCATTGATGCGTGCGTATCTTGCTGACGGGTCAGTAACGGTGCAGCCACCGGCGGGCGGCCAGAAGCAGATGGGTCAGGCTGCCTGTTAAACAGAGTGTGCCTTGTGTCCTTACCGCATAGGTACTGGGTCAGTAACGGTGCAGCCACCAACGGGCGGCCAGCAGGGCGGTCAGGCTGCCGAGCAGGGCGCTCGTCAGCACATCCAGCGGCCAGTGCATGCCGATCAGGGTGCGTGACAGGGCGATGCCGACGGCCCAGAGCGGCAGCAACCAGACCCCGCGCGGGGCGCGGGCCAGCCAGATCAGGCCGAAGAACTGGGCGAGGCTCATGGCGGCGATGCTATGGCCGGAGGGGAAGGCGTAGTTCACCTCCCCCTGCCAGTGGTTGCCGAGCCACTGGGGCAGCGCCAGCAACTGGCTCGCCGCGTGGACCTGCTCGCTGCGCAGCTCGGCGCTGGCGGCGTAGAACTGGCGGATGGCGGGGATGAGGTTCTGACCCTCCAGCCAGAGCAGATAGGGGCGGGGTTCCTCGGTCAGCTGCTTGATGAGGCTCTTGATCACCCAATCCCCCGCCAGCACGGCAAACAGCGCCGCCCCCAGGGCCAGCAGGGCGGATCTCTCCAGCGTCAGCTTGTGTCGGGTCAGCAGCAGCAGGGCGGCGAGGGTGACGGCGAGGCCGGGCAGGTCCACCATGCGGGTGAGGGCATAGGGCCACCACAGCCAGCCCGATTGCAGAGCATGGCTCATGAAGGGCTGCCAGGGCAGGCAGGCCAGCAGCATCAGCGGCAGGATCAGGGCGGCGCTGAAAGCCAGCACCTGACGGCGCGGCAGCGAAGAGGGTGGCGTTGTCATGACGAGGCTCTTAACGGGGCGGCCCGGCGGCCGCTAAAAAAGAGGCGCCATTGTGCCAGCCAGGATCCCCGGGTCAAGTCGCGGGGCAGGGACAACAACATGCGGTTACAAATCCCCGTTCGCGGCGGATCCCGCCACTGCGGTGCACGCGGGCCGCCTCTCTGAGGTAAAGCACCATGGACCGGGTGGCAGCGGGGTGCACCGAGCACGGGCCATGGCCCTGGCGAGTCGAGAATAAGCATCTGAAACTCGAGGCGCTTTGCGCTAGAATGGCGCCCCTGTGGCCGGTTGTGACCCTCAAGCTCATAAGAGAAACTGATGAAAATCGTCGTTGATGAAAATATGCCCCATGCCCGGGAGCTGTTTGCCGAGTTCGGCGAGGTGGTCTCTCTGCCCGGACGGCAGATCTCGGCGGCGGATCTGCAGGACGCCGATGTGCTGCTGGTGCGCTCGGTGACCCGGGTCGATGCCGCGCTCCTCGCGAGCAGCCCACGGCTCGGTTTCGTCGGCACCGCCACCATAGGCACGGATCACATCGACAAGTCGCTGTTGGCAACGCGGGGCATCCCCTTCTTCAGCGCCCCCGGTTGCAACAAAGTTTCGGTCGGTGACTATGTGCTGTCCGCCCTGCTGGTGCTGGCGGAGCGCCATGAGCTGGCGCTGTGCGAGATGAGCCTCGCCGTCATCGGTGCGGGCAACACCGGCGAGTGCGTGGCGGGCAAGGCCGAGGCGCTCGGCATGCGAGTGCTGCGCTGCGATCCTCCCCGTGCCAGGGCTGAAGGGGCCGCGGGCTTTGTGGATTACCAGACGGCGCTCGAGGCCGATTTCGTCAGCTTCCACGTGCCGCTGACCCGCACCGGTTTGGACGCGACCTTCCATTTATTGGGGGAGAGCGAGATTGCGGCAAGGCCAGCGGGGCAGTTCCTCATCAATGCCTCCCGGGGCGAGGTGTGGGACAACCAGGCCCTGCTCGCCCGCCAGCAGAGCGATGTACCGTTGCGACTGGTGATGGACGTCTGGGAAGGAGAACCAGAGCCCCTGCGTGCCCTGGTGCCCCATACCGAGATAGCGACCCCGCACATCGCGGGTTACAGCCTGGAAGGCAAGGCGCGCGGCACCTGGATGCTGTATCAGGCGCTCTGCCAGCAGCTTGGGCGCACGCCGCGCCAGGATCTGCAAGCCCTGCTGCCTGCCCCCGAGGTGCGTGAGCTGACGCCGGGTCAGGCCAGCGATCAGGCGCTCATCAAGCAGCTCGTCCACCTTATTTATGACGTGCGCCGGGACGACGCCCGTTTTCGCAACCGGATTGAGCAGCCCGGCAGCTTCGATGAGCAGCGCAAACATTACCCGGAGCGACGGGAGCTATCCTCCTTGCAGGTGTGTGGCCCCTTCGCCGGCGAGACGCTGGCCCGGCTCGGTTTCATGGTCCGGCCAGGCTAGCCCGGATCCCATATCGGCCAGGGCGATGTCGCCCGGCCCGAGTCGGCCCAGGTCGACTCCCCAGCCCTCATATCAGGCAGGTCTGCCTGCCAGCGGTGGCGCCAGCCGTCACCGTCATCATCACAGGAGAGAACATCAGTGAGTCAGCAATTCAACGTAGCGGTATTGGGCGCGAGCGGCGCCGTGGGTCAGGCCATGATCGAGATCCTGGAGGAGCGTGCCTTCCCGGTCGCCACCCTCTATCCGCTGGCCTCCAGCCGCAGCGCCGGTGATACGGTGCGCTTTGGTGGCAAGAACCGCGAGATCCTGGACGTGGAGGAGTTTGACTGGAGCCAGGTGCAGATCGCGCTCTTCTCCGCCGGGGCCGAGATCTCTGCCAAGTGGGCACCGATCGCCGCCGAGCAGGGCTGCATCGTCATCGACAACACCTCCTGCTTCCGTTACGACGAAGACATCCCCTTGGTGATCCCGGAAGTGAACCCGGACGCGCTGGCGGATTTCCGCAACCGCAACATCATCGCCAACCCGAACTGCTCCACCATCCAGATGCTGGTGGCGCTCAAGCCCCTGCACGACGAGGTGGGCATCGCCCGCATCAACGTGGCGACCTATCAGTCCGTCTCGGGCTCCGGCAAGGAAGGGGTGAGCGAGCTGGCTGGCCAGACCGCACACCTGCTCAATGGCCGTCCGGTGGAGCCGACCCTCTACTCGCAGCAGATCGCCTTCAACCTGATCCCGCAGATCGACGCCTTCACCGACAACGGTTACACCCGTGAGGAGATGAAGATGGTGTGGGAAACCCAGAAGATCCTGGGGGATGCCAACATCGCCGTGAACCCGACCTGCGTGCGGGTGCCGGTGTTCTACGGTCACGCCGAGGCGGTGCACGTCGAGCTGCATCAGCCGCTGGATGCGGATCAGGTCAAGGAGCTGCTGCGCAACGCCCCGGGCGTCACCCTGTTCGATGACGACGCCGACTACCCGACCCCGGTGCGCGACGCCACCGGCAAGGACGAGGTGCTGGTCGGCCGGGTGCGCCAGGATATTTCTCACCCGAGCGGTATCAATATGTGGATCGTGGCCGATAACGTTCGTAAGGGCGCGGCAACCAACAGCGTGCAGATCGCCGAGCTGCTGGTGCGTGACTACCTCTAAGCCAGGGGGTTGCCCGGTGGCGGGGAAGGAGCCCCGCCTCGGATCCGCGTTTCCAGGTGTGACCAGACACGCAGTCTCCGGTGTTGGGAATGTTGCGTGAGATCAGTCGATTAAGTTTTTTTCTACACTCTGTCCGGTACGCAGGCCCGCATTGGGCGTGCGCCGGGCACGAGTTGAACGCTAAATATGTCGGATCGCTGGCTTGAGACTGGCGCCTGATTTATATTGAGCCGATTGTTTTGGGGTAACTATCCAGATTTTTCAATGTGATAGGGCCATCATACGAAGGAACGAACATGGGACATTCCCGCATAACGCTGGCAACGCTACTCGCATTGGGTCTTCTGGGCACGGTTCAGGCCGACGAGGCGGGGCGCGAGCCTTTCTTTGTCGAGCTCAAGGGGCCGGATGGCTCACCGCCACCCGCTGTGCAACCACAGCCTCAGGCCCTGCCCGTGGCTCCCGTCGCCTTGCCCAAGGCGCAGCCCATAGTGCGTCAGGTCGCCCCCGCCCAGGCGGGCAGTTATGGCCCCGTCCGTCCTGCCGACACCCTCTGGAGCCTGGCGAGCAAGCACAGACCCTCCAACAGGGTCAGCGTCTACCAGACCATGGTGGCGATCTACGACAAGAATCCCCGCAGCTTTGCCGATGGCAACATCAATCACATCCTGGTGGGCTCCCGCATTCTGCTGCCAAGCGCCGCCGAGGCCAGCCGCATCACCGATGCCCAGGCTCGCCAGCGCTTCAACAGCGACAACGCCAGCTGGAAGGGGCTGAGCCCCAAATACCTGGCCAACAAACATGCCCAGCCCGCCAAGCCGGTCGAGACTCAGGTCGCCGCCGCGCCCACCAAGGCCTCCGCCGCCACGGCGCCCAAGGCTGCGCCTATCCCCGTGGCCACGGCCAAGGTCGGCACGCCGCCCGCGGCGAGCGAAGTGAAGGCAGAGGTCAAGGTTGCCGAGCCAGCCCCGAGCGCGGCGGTGGCCACCAGCGCGGCCGTGGCCAGCGTGCCAGCCCCTCTGCCTGCGGATGTCGCGGCCCCGGTCGGCAAGCCCTCCACCGAGATGGCGCTGGCGCTGGAAGATGCCAATGCCCAGCTCGGTCAGGTCACCGAGATGAACCACAGGCTCAAGCTGCGGTTGCAATCCCTGACCGAAGAGGTGGAGACCCTCAAGGCCCAGCTGCTGGATCAGACTGCACTCGAGAAAGAGGTGGCCGAGCTCAAGGCCAAGCCGGTACCGCCGGTGGTGGCCCCGGTACACAAGCAGAACTGGCTGATGGAGCTGCTTGCCTCACCGCTCAACCTCGCCATGATCATCCTGTTGCCCGTGCTGCTGGTGCTGGCGCTGGTGACACTCTGGTTGCGGGCCCGCGCTCGCCGTGAGCTGGAAGAGCAGGAGAAGAGCCTGTCCGAATCCACCGCCATGGTGATGGGGGAGGAGAGCAGCGAGTTCGATCAGCTGATGACGGTCGGCATCGCCGACGATGAACCCATGCACCCTAGGCCGGATCTCAATGTGCCGGATGACCCCGCGGCATTCACAGAATCCCACGATGTCATCTTCAGCGACGATGGGGATCTGGCGCTCTCCGCCTTCGACATCGAGCCGGCGGTGGCCACGGCCAACCGGGATCCGGATCTGGTGCCCGAGCTCGACCTGGCCCACGAGGGCGCCTTCGATACCCCCAAGCCCAGGCATGATCCGGCCGATGACCTGATGAGCGAGGAGGAGCTGCAAGCCGCCCTGTTTGCCGAGCTGGATGCGGAGTTGGATACGGATCTGGCCCAGGATCAGCTGTCGACGGCCACCGCTCACCGCCGTGACGAGGAGCTCGCCAATTTCGATCTG
Organism: Aeromonas sp. MR16; assembly: GCF_022549315.1. Classification (NCBI taxonomy): domain Bacteria; kingdom Pseudomonadati; phylum Pseudomonadota; class Gammaproteobacteria; order Aeromonadales; family Aeromonadaceae; genus Aeromonas; species Aeromonas sp. MR16. The sequence continues at coordinate 16,778 of NZ_JAKZFK010000017.1, forward strand.
AGCGATTTTGGCTCAGCCTTCGACGAGCCCGCCGACAAGGCGCCGACGGCGAAGAGTGAAGCGGCTGATTACGGCAAGAGCGATGTGGACGACATGCTGGCCGAGCTCGGACTCGAACCGACGCAGGCCAAGGGCGCTGCCCAACCGTCGGCCTGGGATCCCAACGAGCTGGCCCTCGCCGATTTCGAGGATGCCTTCACCGAGGTGGACTCTCATCCGGGCGAGGTGAAGCCCCGCGAGCAGGTTCAGGCGAACGACTACGTGGAGATCGACAAGCTGTTGGCCGAGGCCAACGCCAGCAATTCGGAGCAGGAGCCTTATCAGGGCTTCTCCCTGGACGTGGGGCTGGATGGTTTTCCCGAGGTGTTGCCCCAGTCCACAGGTTTCGATGTGGATGCGGACGATGGCGGGGTGGGAGCCAAGCTGGATCTGGCCCGCGCCTACCTCGAGATCGACGACAAGGAGAGCGCCCGCGAGCTGCTGCAAGAGGCCGCGGCCCAGGGCAGCGAGCACCAGCGCACCGAAGCCGAGAGGCTGCTCAAACGCCTGGGTTAAGGCGCTTGTGACGATGAAAAGGGCAGCCCGTGGGCTGCCCTCTTTGTTATGGGGCCTGTGCCGGGTCGCCAGGATCTGGCAGGTTTGGGACTTTTTGACTCAAGCGCGTATAATCCGCCCCGTTTCTTTCACCGTTTCCCATAAGACAAGTGTCATCCATGCGAATTGCCCTAGGTATTGAATATGACGGCAGCCGGTATTTCGGCTGGCAGCGTCAGCGAGAAGTGATCAGCGTACAGGCCGAGCTGGAGACTGCCCTCAGCCGCATCGCCAACCACCCTGTGTCCATCCAGTGCGCCGGTCGCACCGATGCCGGGGTACACGCCACCGGCCAGGTGATCCATTTCGATACCCACGCCAACCGCGCCGAGGGGGCCTGGACCCTGGGGCTCAACTCCAACCTGCCGCCGGACATCGCCGTGCGCTGGGTGAAGGAGGTGGACGAGAGCTTCCACGCCCGCTTCAGCGCCACCGCCCGTCGCTACCGCTACGTCATCTACAACCACAACTATCGCCCGGCCATCCTCGGCAGTGGCGTCAGCCACTACCACGAGACCATAGACGCGACGCTGATGCACCAGGCGGGCCAGAGTCTGCTCGGGGAGCACGACTTCAGCACCTTCAGGGCCATCGCCTGCCAGTCCAACACCCCCTGGCGCAACGTGACCCACCTGTGCGTCAGCCGCTCCGGCCCCTACATCGTGCTCGACATCAAGGCCAACGCCTTCTTGCACCACATGGTGCGCAACATCACCGGCTCCCTGTTGCTGGTGGGGCAGGGCCTCAAACCGGTGGAGTGGATTGCCGAGGTGCTGGCGGCAAAGGATCGCAATCTGGCCGGGCCGACCGCCAAGGCGGGGGGCCTCTATCTGGTGGACGTGGATTACCCGGCGGAGTTCGCCCTGCCGCAGTTGCCACTCGGCCCGCTCTGGCTGCCGGACTCGGCACCGGGTACGACCAGTTTTTAGTAACTGGCCCCGAAAATTTGTGGTTTAATGATCCGTCATTTATTGCCATCGCGCCGTAAGTCATTGAACTACCAAGGCCCGATGCGTTTTGTCAGGCACAAAAGCATTAAGGAATTCCATGAGCTGGCTTGAGAAGATCCTTCCCAAGAGCAAGATCACTACACCGCGTCGTCACAACATTCCGGAAGGGGTGTGGACCAAGTGTACCGCTTGCGAACAGGTGCTCTACCGGGCAGAACTGGAGCGCAATCTCGAAGTGTGCCCCAAGTGTGATCATCATATGCGGATCCGCGCCCGCGCCCGCCTCGAGAGCTTCCTCGACGAGCAAGGCCGCAGCGAAGTCGCGGCCGAGCTGGAGCCGCAGGACATCTTGAAATTCAAGGATTCCAAGCGCTACAAGGATCGTTTGTCTGCCGCTCAGAAAGAGACGGGAGAAAAAGATGCGCTGGTGGTGATGAAGGGGACCCTCAAGGGGGTGCCGGTCGTCGCCTGTTCATTCGAGTTCTCCTTCATCGGTGGCTCCATGTCCTCCGTGGTTGGTGCCCGCTTCGTGCGCGCCGTCGAGGAGTGCATCAAGGAAGGTCGCGGCCTGGTCTGCTTCTCCACCTCCGGTGGGGCGCGGATGCAAGAAGCTCTGTTCTCCCTGATGCAGATGGCCAAGACCAGTGCGGCGCTGGACCGGCTCACCAAGGCGGGTCTGCCCTTCATCTCTGTACTGACCGACCCCACCATGGGTGGCGTCTCCGCGAGCCTGGCCATGCTGGGTGACATCAACGTGGGCGAGCCCAAGGCGCTGATCGGCTTCGCCGGCCCGCGGGTCATTGAGCAGACGGTGCGCGAGAAGCTGCCGGAAGGCTTCCAGCGTTCCGAATTCCTGCTGGAGAAAGGCGCCATCGATCTCATCATCGACCGCCGCGAGATGCGCAACCGCCTGGCCAGCCTGTTGGCCAAGCTGATGAACACCCAAGTCATCGAAGAGTAAGATGAGTTCACAGATGCAATCTTCCCAAAGCCGGTCGCTGGTCGACTGGCTTTCTTATTTGGAGCAGATCCACCCGGTCAACATCGACATGGGGCTGGACAGGGTCGGCGCCGTCGCCCGCCGCATGGGCCTCACCGAGCTGCCCTTCAAGGTGATCACGGTGGCGGGCACCAATGGCAAGGGCTCCTCCTGCGCCATGGCGGCCAGCATACTGATGGCCGCCGGGTACAAGGTGGGGGTCTACTCCTCGCCGCACCTGCTGCGCTTCACCGAGCGGGTGCGGATCGATGGTGAGGAGCTCTCAGAGCAAGATCACTGCGACGCCTTCGCCGCGGTGGAAGCGGCCCGCGCCGAGATAGCGCTCACCTTCTTCGAGTTTGCGACCCTGGCGGGCTTGTGGCTGTTCGGGCGCGCCGCGCCGGACGTGCTGCTGCTGGAAGTGGGGTTGGGCGGTCGGCTCGATGCCACCAACGTGGTGGAGTCCGATGTCGCCATGATCACCTCCATCGCGCTGGATCACTGTGACTGGCTCGGGGATACCCGCGAGGCGGTGGCGGTGGAGAAGGCCGGTGTCTATCGTGCGGGTAAACCCGCCATCAGCGGCGAGCCAAACCCACCTGAGACCATCGCGAGCGAAGCCCTGCGTCTGGGGGCTTGCTTGCGTCAGGTCGGGGTGGACTTTTTTGCCGATGAGCACGACGAGGGCTGGGATTACCACGGCCTGCACCACTGGCAGGGCTTGCCCAAGCCCGCGCTGCCGCTGATGAACGCGGTGACCGTGCTGGCGGCGCTGGAGTCCCTGGGACTGCCGCTGCCGGAGACGGCCATCCGGCAGGGGCTGGCGGAGGCTCGGCTGGCCGGGCGGATGCAGCGGCTGCAAAGCGCGCCTCTGGTGATCGTCGATGTGGCCCACAATCCCCACTCGGCGGCCTATCTGGCGAGCCAGTTGCGCCTGATCCCTTGCAAGGGGAAACGGCGTGCCGTGGTCGGCATGCTCAAAGACAAGGACATGGCGGGTTCCCTTGCCGAGCTGGGCGATCTTATCCACGACTGGCATCTCGCGAGCCTGCAGGGTCCGCGCGCCGCCACGTCAGCCCAGCTGGCTGCCGCACTCCTGGTTGCAACGCCGGGCGAGCAGGGGCCGGCCGTGCTGTTTGAGTCGGTGACTGAGGCTTATCGGGCTGCGCTGGCCGTTTCGAGTCCTGATGATATGGTCATTGTCTTCGGCTCGTTTTACACTGTCGCCGACGTGCTGGCGGTGAATGCCTGAGTTTGGTGTCCGCAAAATAGCAGTAGGTTCTAAGTAACATGGGTGGAAATTAACTTGGCTTCGAAGTTTCAAAACAGATTGGTGGGGACCGTTATTCTGGTCGCCCTGGTTGTCATTTTTCTGCCGGATCTGATGGACGGCAACAAGCTGGAGCAAAAGGACGAGGCCTTTGCCAACATCCCGTTGCGTCCCGAGCTTGAGCCGGCCAAGCCCGCGTTGCAGGTCTCGGCCGCCAGCACCCTGCCGGCGGACCACGTCGCCAGCCAGCAACAGGCGGCGGCGGCCGAGCAGTGGCAGGTCGAGGAGATCGGCGGTGCCGTGACCCTGGCCGCCAATCAGCCGTCAGCCGCCCAGGCACAGCAGCCCGTGACCCAGCCGGTTGCCCAGCCTCAGCCCAAGCCCGAGGTGGTTGCCAAGAAACCGGTGGAGCAGCCCAAGCCAAAACCGGTTCCCCCCAAACCGGTCGAGGTGAAGAAACCGGTGGAAACCAAGCCGCAGGTGGGTCAGATCAAGTCCATGGACGATCTCATCGCGAGCAAGATGACGACCCCGGCTACTCCGGCACCTGCCGCGGCGGCCCCTGCTCAGGGCAGCTGGATCTTGCAGCTCGGCGCCTTCAAGAACGCAGACAGTGTCAATGCCCTGGTGAGCAAACTGCGGGCGGCGGGCTACTCGGCTCAGACCTCACCCCGAACACCGGTGCAAGGCCAGATAACCCGGGTCTTCGTCGGGCCGGATGTGTCCAAGGCCAAGCTGCAGGGCATGCAGAGCAAAATAAGCCAGATGACCGGGCTTGGTGGCTCTGTGGTGGCATACAACCCCTGATGCGGGTTTGACGAACGCCGAACAAAAAAATACCGCGCCTCATTTCACAGATGGGCGCGGTATTTTTTTGGTACCCGTTCAGGGTCTCTCGGCGAGAGACCGGGCTGGTTTTTAGATGCATTTCACCGGTTTGGGCAGGCCGGCTATCTTGGTGGCCTGCTTGGCGGGTCCTTCCGGGAACAGTTTGTAGAGATAGCGGCTGTTGCCCTTCTCGGGGCCGTACTGCTTCTCCATTGCCTTGACCAGGGCGCGGATGGCGGGGGAGGTGTTGAACTCCAGATAAAACGCCCGCACGAAGCGCACCACTTCCCAGTGCGGCTCCTCCAGCACTATGCCTTCCCGCTCGGCCAGCACCAGTGCCAGCGCCTCGCTCCAGTCTTCGATGTGACGCAGATAACCCTTGGCATCGGTCTCGATGGTGTGGCCATTGAATGCCAGCTGATGATGTTCAGACTGCGGCTCAGACATAGGGGGCTCCTCGCAAATAAGGCTATCGGGATTGGGCGGGCATGGTAGCGTCTTGATCTCTCGTGAGCAACCGGCTCTCGTTGGCGAGTTCCAGCAGCTCGTCCGCCAGCTGGCTGATGAGGTTGAGCTGCTGGGTCAGCATCAGCTGCTCCTCGCTGCTGTCCGGGGCGATGAGCGGGCACTGGCCCTCGAGCTGCGCCGGCATCTCACCCGCCATGTGGCCGGCGGCGCTCTCCAGGGTATGGCTGATGTGGCGGCTGATCTCGTCGAGCTCGGGGATAGGCTCGAGCTTGTCGCGATGGGCCCCCAGCGCCGAGATGTAGGAGAGCAGGGCGTGGTTGCGCCAGGTGAGGGTAAAACAGAGTTCGAGGAAGCGGCGGCGCTTGCTCGGCTCCACCAGCATGCTCTGCCAGGCCATGGCCAGCTCGCTGTCGGCCAGATGGGCACACTTGCGGGCGACCCGGTAGTCGAGGGACTCGTCACGCTGGCGATGCAGGCTGGCGAGCACCGCAGAGAGATAACGGGCGTTGGCCGACAGCGAATTGGCGATGAGGCTGGGCAGCCGCTTGTATTGCCAGTCCGGCCACAGCCAGGCCACCAGGGCGTAGGAGAGCAGGCAGCCGAGGAAGGTGTCGAGCAGGCGCGGGCCCAGGATGGCGAAGCCGATGCCGTCCAGCAGGTTGAACGCCATCAGCACATAGAGGGTGATGAAGCAGACGGCGGCGCTGTAGTTGCTGCGCACCTGGGTGAAGAACAGGAAGGCGGCGAGTCCCATGATCCCCAGCTGCAGATGCAACTCGGGGAACAGCCAGAGCACGGGCACGCCGATCAGGATGCCGGCGAAGGTGCCGAGCATCCGTTGCACCAGCCGGCGCCGGGTGGCGCTGTAGCTGGGCTGACAGACGAACAAGACGGTTAGCAGGATCCAGTAGCCCTTGTCCAGATGGAACGCCTGCAGTATGCCATAGCCGACCACCAGCCCCAGGGTGAGGCGCAGGGCGTGGCGAAACACCATGGAGTTCGGGGTCAGGTGCTGCTTGAACAGGGTCAGCAGCGGCAGGGGCGCAGGTCTCGCCAGGATGGGCAGGCTTTGGGGGGGCAGGGCCGGGTTTTGCAACTCCTCGGCGCTTGCCAGCAGCTGGTTGATGTTGGCGAGGTTGCGGCGCAGGAACTTCATCGGCGTCAGCAGCGTCTTGGGATAGTGCTGCTTGAGATGGGTGAACTCCAACTGATCGCCGAGGGCCTCCAGGGTCCAGTGGATGCGCTTGTGATGGACGTAGGGCTTGTGTACCAGGATGGCGTAGCCCAGCTGCTGACACGCCTCGGAGAGTTGCAGAAACACCTCCTGGAAGCCGTCGAGGACGATGCCTTGCTTGAGCTCGGCCTCCAGCTTGCTGTAGGGGTAGTGGCTGGAGGTGGCGCGCTCCTGAATTTCCAGCGCCAGCAAATAGAGGCGCAGCAGGCTGGCGAGCTCGGGCGCCGCCTGATGGCGGGTGCTGAGGCGGGCGTTGAGCGCCGTCTTGGTCAGATTGAGGGCGTTTACCAGGTTGATGTTGAGCTGGGCCAGGTTGTGGCGAATGGCCTGGGAGCCGTGTTCGTCGGCCGGGAAGAAACGGGATTTTTCCAGCAGGTAGCGGCCGAGGGCGAAGTAGCTCTGGGCGAGCTGCTCGTGCAGCGTCTTGTAGGGCAAGAGCCAGAGCCAGAGCAGCGACACCAGCCCGTACCAGAGGGCGCCGGCGCCGAGGGCCAGCGGCTGGTAGAAGAGATCCGGCGCCTTGGCGGCCCCCAGCATCGTATAGATGGCGATGAGCAGAGCGCCGAAGCTGATGGTGGCGTAACGCTGGCCGAGCGCCCCCACCATCACGAAGATGAAGGTCGATCCGGCAAGCCCCAGGGCAAACAGCCAGGGAGTGGGGAAGAGGTACTGCACGCAGAGGGAGGCAAACAGGAAGCACACCAGCGTCATGGCGAGGTTCTTGACCCGGCCCCAGAGGCTGTCGTCTGTCTCGGCAATGGCGCCCGCGACTACCCCGAGGGAGAGCAACACGGTCAGCGAGATGTCGCCGCTTACCAGGGCGAAGGCGAGCAGCCCCACTATGGCCAGCAACACCTTGAGGGCAAAGTAGATATGGCTGTCGCTAAGGAGACGGCGCAGCAGGCCCGCGAGATCAATGGGCATGGGAGACACCATCCTTGAGTGCAGTGAAATCGATACGGCTGTCGCTTAGCAGGCGGCGAAGTAGAGTAGAGAAGTCCATGGGCATGGGATAGGTGCAACCCTTGAGCAAATCGAAAGCGAGAGGATAGTCCGTCGGTCACGAAAGAGCCCTGATCCAAATCAGGGCCGCGTTCTTCATGCAAGGTTTCGCGCCGACTAGCTTCCACCCTAGCAGGGTGAGCGGCCAATAAAAACCCCGCCGAAGCGGGGTTTTCTGCACGGGTTGTGCTTAGTTGCGGTTGCCACCGAGCAGGCTGAGCAGGCTCAGGAAGATGTTGTATATGGAGACATACAGGGTCACGGTCGCGGAGATGTAGTTGGTCTCGCCGCCGCGGATGATCTGCTGGGTAGTCAGCAGGATGGCGCCGGAGGAGAACAGCATGAACATGGCGGACAGGGCCAGGCTCAGGGCGCTCATCTGCAGGAAGATGTTGGCGACCATGGCCACCAGCAGTACCCAGAAACCGACGAACAGCATGCCGCCGATGAAGGAGAGGTCACGCTTGGTGGTCAGGGCATAGGCCGACAGCCCGAAGAAGGTCAGCGCGGTACCGCCGAGCGCGGTCATCACGATCTCGCCACCACCATTGTTCATGTACATGTTGATGATGGGGCCCAGGCTGTAGCCAAGCAGACCGGTCAGGGCGAAGGTGAACACCAGCCCCATGCCGTTGTCGCGGTTCTTCTGGGTCAGGAACATCAACCCGTATACGCCGATCAGGAACACGGCCCAGTGCAGGGGCGGCATGTTCATCACGGTGGCAACCCCGGCCACCACGGCAGAGAAGCCAAGAGTGAGGGAAAGCAGCATGTAGGTATTGCGCAGCACCTTGTTGGTGTCACGCACGGCACTCTGGGTGCCAGTGTAGATAGAACGGGTATCCATCTTGATGTCCTCTTGATTTCCGGGTTGAGGCGGCACATTCCGCTTCGTTAACGCATTGTATGCACTGAATGTAAGGATGACGAGTGCTGATTTCAAGCGGCTCTCCAACCAGTTGTAGCCCATTGTTCCAGAACAAATATGTATTGCATATGAACAAGGGCTTGACGTAGTATGCACGCCGTTCGGAGGGGTGGCAGAGCGGCTGAATGCACCGGTCTTGAAAACCGGCGATGGGCGACCATCCGTGGGTTCAAATCCCACCTCCTCCGCCATCTTCAGAGAAGCCCCAGACAACCTCGTTGTCTGGGGCTTTTTGTATCTGTGTTTTGGACATAGCCTTTCTATCTCGGTGATTGGCTGCTGGCCATCAGGCAACAACACCATCCCATCCTGCCTCGTACTCTCCTCGATAACCTGTACCTCGCGATAGCTAGCAATCGTTGCAGGAGCCCGGTGCCAGGCAAATAGTCCCTTCAATTCGCAGATGACAATAGGCGCTTGTGGCGAACCCAATGTCTGCTTGTGCGTCCTCATGATGAGGTGTTGTTTGAGGCTTTTTATGGGGTTATATGTGGCGCAGATGCCATTATCTTAAATATGGAATTAATCAAAAACCAATCATTATAATTTTATATTTCTATCTGAACACATCAAGATTAAATCCATTAAGCACTGATTCAGTTTTGGTACAAAAAACAGCGGTATCGAACATGTGAATATCGTTTTTCCATACATGTTCTCGATCGAATATATCGAAAAATTTGCTCACTTCGCAATCTACTTGTCGAGTGGAAGCGATGTCGCGGGATATAATCCTGTTTTACTATGTCGTTATGCGGCTTTTCAACTAAAAACGTATTTTAAAGCCGCTAATTTAACGTTATCGTATGCTCAGTAGCGTTTTGTGCTGATGTGGTGATTTATCTCACCTCAATGTGATGAGAGAGAATCGAGGAGTTAAACTCTGGGGTTCATCTTTGATAAAGCAATATGATCTGCATGAGTGGTGTGAAAACAACTATCGTTGAATATATAGAGTTGCATTCTTTGGGTGCAGTTTTGGCGGAGCTTACTCATTAATTATCACCTTCCAGTGTGCACCATTATGGGAGTCGATATGGAGCAATGGTATCTGGCCTGTCACAAGACAGGAAAACATCATTCATTTAAGGTTCAGTTACTCTTGGCACGCCTGGGTGTTGAGGTGTTTATTCCTCAGGTTTGTATCCGTCAGCCAAGATTGGATCGTCCGGGGCATTTTAGAGCAGTACTGGAACCATTATTTCCTGGCTATCTATTTATTTGCTTCGATCCTGAAGTAATGCACACCTCAAAAATATCGGCTTGTCCTGGCATGAGTCATCTTGTTCGCTTTGGCGGGGTAATCAGGCCCCTGCATGAGGCAGTAGTCGATGAAGTCATGAAATTGGTTCTGACTGTTAATGCTGATAGCGGCCAGCTCCAACATCGTGCCTTGAGCCGAGAACGCCGGGCCAATGAAACTGAACAGCTCACTGCATCACAGTGTCAACAGATAGAACGATTCATTGATGAAAAAGATGGGAGGGTACGCTGTGCGCTGTTTTATGCCCTTGCCGAGTCTATTAAAAACTAATTCTACAAAGCATCGAATCACCGGGATTATTATCTGGATTCGCTTTGCTAATGATATGGACCATCATTTTCAATATGAGTTAAGCCAGGTAAATTGTGAAGAAAAGTGACATAAAGAAGCGGCAGATATACAGGGCGTTAGTTGTACTCGCCCCGGCTACGGGGATCGAAGTGCCCCCCTGTGATATGTGGCCAAAGACGCGAGAAATTGCAGATGCGTGCAATGAGACCATCTATTCAGCCCGTTTGCATCTACTGGCTCTGGCACAGGATGGATGCATATTTTGCTCATATCAGAATGTGAATAATTCGCTACGTTGGTATCCTCGTCTGCGTGACGTACCATGGAACGATGAGATTCCACATGATTGACCAATGGGAACCGAACACAATATCTAGTTGAGGTTCATGTATTTTTTCATTGTGACTAGGTTTATCTGTTAATGATTGACTGGTCGGGTGATTTGTTGTCATTTTGCTTGGCAAACAACAAATAAAATTTAAATTAGTTGGCATTCGACTAATATTTTTTTATTCAGTGATTTTAATTTATTCATTATAATAATATGAATGATCATGGACGTGTGTTGTTAGACAGGCTTGAGTCAGGGAACTGTGATATCAAGGGCATGTGTCTAGATGTTTACACATCTCATATAGCCTTGTTTGTTTTTTAATTTTATTTTCTTGTCATGCATTCAGATTCAGGGCGAAACAACGTTCAGAAATACTGAAATTGATAAGTTTTATATTCATTGTTTACACATTCATTTGAGGTTTAAAAGTTTTTATGAAAAAGTCCCTGTTAGCCGTAGCTGTTGTTCTGTCCGCTGGTATGAGCTTGAATGCGTTCGCTATCCCGACTGTTGTGACCGGTGGCACCGTGTATTTCAACGGTGAAGTTGTCAACGCGGCGTGTGCGGTGAGCTCTGACTCCATGGATCAAACCGTCTATCTGGATCAAGTACGTACGGCAGCGTTCAATTCAACGTCGGATGCACCTGCGAATCAGCCGGAAAGCTTCGAGATCAAACTGGTCGACTGTGATCCCACCGTGCAGGCCACTGCCGCGGTGTCGTTCAGCGGTACGACCGTGAGCGGCAAGACCTCCGTGCTGGCCAACACGGCGGGTGCCGGTGCTGCCCAGGGTGTGGGTCTGGTACTGATGGGGCCGGATGGTGCCGTGCTGCCGATCAACACCGGGGTTCCATCAAGCACTGTGTCGGTCATGGATGGTACTACCGTCATCCCATTGTCGGTCGATTATATCTCCACCAGCACAACGGTGACGCCAGGCCCCGTCAGCAGCGTGGCTAACTTCAATGTGCATTACGAATAAATAGCGTGATAGCTAAATAGAGTGACAGGGTGACTCGCTTGGCGAGTCACCCTTTTATGGCTATATCCCAAATTTAGATGGCATGGGGCCCTGGCGTCCCGTGTCAGCAGTGTATGAGTTCTATTTCCCGCTCTCGCCTCCGTCTTCGCCGCCAGCGCCGATATTTCCCGTCCGATAGACAGGCATCCGGATCATTTACATGGACGGCGCGGTTGCTTCCTTCATGTCATTGCTGCCTGAGGTGGAGTGAACACAAGGCGTGCAGAGACAAGGGATCTCGTGTGAGCGAGGCGAGGACTCTCTCTTGATGGCCTGGGTCCACCAATCCCCGGGCATCATTTTGTTATCGGTCGTTGTGAAGAGGTCAGTCGGTGCAAAGAGTATTGCAGGGGACGTTATTGTCCATTCTGGTAGTGATGCCGTCGTTCGGTGCCGTGGCTGACGAGCGCCAGAAAGTGCATACCGCCGGCGATATCAACCTTGAAGGCCGCATCGTTTACTCATCCTGCGCCGTTGGCGCCCCCGAAGTTGCCGAGCTGATATCGTGGCAAGAGGGGCGTGTCATGTCCGCAGAGTGGACCGATGCAGAGTTGTTTGATATTCGGCTGAGCGAGTGTGTCTCCTCGGTCAGTCAGCAAGTGAGTGCCAGTTTCAGCGGCGTTGAAGAGGGCGATGGTTCGCGCTTCATCGGCAGCCTGGCCAAGGATGAGGAGGATGCCTGGGATTGGTCCGATGGCCGGGTGGTCATTCGGGTTGCCAACGCGCCGACCCTCGTGCATTCCGTGAATGGTCCCGTCTTTCGGTTCCATTCAAAATTCAAGTTTTTGGTGCCCATGTCCAGTGAGTCACCCATCAGTGTTCCTGTTTATTTTTTAGTCGCCTATCCCTGAGAGGTATTTATGATAGCGCACAAAAACATCTATTCACTCTTTATAGGGGCCACCTTTTTCCTCATGACCACTGCCGCCCAGGCGGGTGGGGTTGTGTTGGGTGCCACTCGCGTGATTTATCCTCAGGGTAATAAACAGGTGTCACTGGCGGTGACCAATACCGATGAAAAAGCCATCTTTTTGATCCAGTCCTGGATCACGGATAGCGCCGAGAAGAAAAGCAGTGATTTCGTGGTGACTCCTCCGCTGTTTAAATTGCTGCCGAAAAAAGAGAACACCCTCAGGATGATTTATGTGGGCACTAACCCCCTGCCAAGTGATCGCGAGAGTGTGTACTACCTTAATGCCAAGGCCATTCCGGCGGTGTCTGAGGCGGCCCAAAAGAGCAATACCCTGCAGATTGCCACGCAAAGTGTCATCAAGCTATTTTTCCGTCCTCAGGGATTACCGACGGCGTCGGCAGACGCACCCGCCAGCCTGCGTTGCAACATCGAGCGTGGCATGCTGAAGGTCAGCAACCCGTCCCCCTATTTTGTCACCATGGTCAACCTGCAGATAGGGAAGACAAAAATAGCGAACATGATGGTACCGCCACTGACAACAGAGAGTGTCGATGTCGGCAATCTGGCCGGTAACGTGGTGTTTCAATCTATCAATGATTACGGTTCTCAAACCAAGCCGTCCATTTGTCCAACATAATCATGGATGGAAGCAATGTTGAATTCGAAGTCATTGACCGTATTATTGGCGGGATGGGTCGTTATCTCTGATGCCCGGGCCGATGTCCAGTTTAATCCTGCATTTTTATCCGGAGATCCGTCCGCTGTAGCGGATCTGGCCGCGTTTGAAAATAATGGCCAGTTACCGGGAACCTATCGGGTCGATATCTATTTGAACGATCAATTCGTCGATACCAGGGATATGGCCTTCGTCGCCAGCACATCCGAGAAGGATGGCGATGGGTTGAGTCCTGTGCTGTCAGTCGATGAACTGATTGCCATGGGAATTGATGCGCAGACCCTGCCTGAATCGCAATCCGGTGAGACCGGGGGCAGCGCCGAGCCAACTGATATCAGAACCCTGATCCCGGGGGCCGATTTTGTCTTCTATTTTGAGCGTTTGCGACTGGACTTGAGCATTCCGCAGGCCGCCATGACCAAGCGTGCGCTAGGAGAGGTATCAGAAGATCTCTGGGATGAAGGCATCAACGCCCTGATGTTGAACTATATGTTCAGTGGCAGTAATAGCGTGGGTAAGGAGGATATCGGTGATGACTATTTCATTGCGTTGAACTCCGGCTTGAATATTGGCGCATGGCGTTTTAGAAATTATTCAACCTGGAACAAGGGTGACGAGGTTAACGAACTGCAGAGTGTGAGCAACCACCTCGCTCGGGCTATTATTCCATTGAAGAGCGAGCTCATCATAGGTGATAGCAGCACATCCTCAGACATATTTGACAGTGTCGGCTTTCGTGGTGCTCAACTGGCCTCAGATGAACAAATGTATCCCAGCAGCTTGCAGGGATATGCGCCAACGATACGGGGCATTGCCAAGGGTAATGCCAGCGTCACCATCAAGCAAAATGGTTTCGTGATTTATCAAGCTCATGTCCCACCGGGACCATTTCTGATTGAAGATCTGTTTGCGACCTCAGCAAACGGTGATCTGGATGTCGAAATAAAAGAAAATGATGGTAGCGTCAATCATTATACGGTGCCCTTCGCATCTATTCCAAATTTACTCCGTGATGGTCGGGTGAAATACGACGTTACCGTGGGTAAATATCGTTCCGGCAGTGATGCGCAAGAGGATCCAGAATTTGTCCAGGGCTCGCTTGCCATGGGGGTAACGGAAACGGTTACGCTCTTTGGGGGGACCCAGCTGTCATCAGATTATTCTTCCTTTGCTGTGGGTATGGGTAAAAACATGGGGGACTTCGGTGCGCTCTCTGTCAAGTTATCTCATGCCAACACAGTATTACCGGACGACACCGAGACACAAGGGCAATCTTTCAGTCTGCTCTATGCCAAGTCGCTGGTGGATTTTGGCACCGATCTGCAGTTATTGGGAGCCCACTATTCGACGCAGGGATATTACACCTTCGCCGACAGCACCTATAAGGACATGTCGGGTTCTATTGACGAAGATGGCAATGAAGGCTCGGATGATTCTGACCTGACGGATGAACCTATAACCAGCTATGACCTCCATTATGCCAAGCGTGGCAGACTGGAAGGCAGTATCAGCCAACAGGTCGGGGATGCTGAATCAATCTATTTGAGCGCTCGCGTGCAAAATTATTGGGAGACCGACGAAGCGGATAAATATCTGCAGCTTGGCTACTCCGGTGTCTGGAATGACGTTACTTACTCGATCGCCTACAGCTATAACCAGAGTGCCTTTGAACTGGATGAGAACAAAGTCATCTCGCTGAACCTCTCCTTCCCCATTGGGAAATGGTTAGCGACGGCGGATGATTATTCTTCAGCCTATGCGGATTACGGCGTCAGTTATGATGCGGATGGCAAGACGACCCATAGAGTGGGGTTGAGCGGGACCGCATTGGAAGAAAAAAATCTGAATTACAGCGTTCAGCAGGGATATACCAATAAGGGCGTGGGAGCCAATGGTAACGCGCATATTCAATATCAGGGTACCAAGGGTAATATTGAGCTTGGGTATAACTATAGCGAGGATCAGCAGCAAATTACCTACGGAGGGTCGGGTGGGCTGGTGGTCCATGCGGACGGTGTGACATTCAGCCAACCGCTGGGTAATACCAATATTCTGGTTGCCGCCCCGGGAGCGGGGGGAGTTGATATTGAAAATACTATTGGCATGGCCACCGATGCGGATGGTTATGCAGTCATCCCCTATGCATCCAGTTACCGCTTGAACCGCGTTGCGTTGGATGTGAATTCATTGCAAGCGGATGTCGAGGTTGATGAAGCCGTTGCGATGGTGGTGCCGACCGATGGCGCCCTGGTGCGCGCAGAGCTTGAGACCAAGAAAGGGAGCCGCGGCCTGTTCACGCTGACGTTCAATGGCAAGCCGGTACCCTTTGGTGCACGGGTGGTCAACGAGGATGAAGTGGCATCCGCCATCGTGAGTGATGAGGGACTCGTTTACCTGGCCGGGCTGGCCAACGAAGGCACCTTAGACATCCAATGGGGAGAGGGTCAGGGTCAGCGTTGTGGGGCCAATTACCAACTGCCAGAATCCGCGAAATCGGAACCCATCATCCGCTTAGCCATCGAGTGCCGTTAGGATAAATATATAGTTATTAGCAATTCGTTTGATTGCTGGTTATCTGTTCCTGTCTTTTAAATGTAAAGGTGTGGGTGATGAAGCTTTTTATTTATTCTGCAGCCAGCCGGGACATGTCCATTAATGTTGATGGCAAGCGTGTTTGCGCCAGAGTAATACGGGGGGCAACCATTGGCTGCTTATGGTGCGGCCTTGTGTTGAGTGCTGTTAATACATCAAGTGTCGCGGCCAAGACGTATTTAGGGCCACCAGGCAGCCAGATAAATATCTCTGTGCCAGAAGGAAACAATGAACCTTATTTGGTGGCGAATGCGGGATTTACTGCCGCCAATGTCTGCCATCCAAGTGATTCTAATATCAAGGATAGAGAGGGTAGTTTTTTCAGCTATACGGCGGCCACGGCTCATACTGTCGAATTTAATGGCAAAGTACATACCCTCATGTCAACGGGTAATCCCTATTTTGGGGTCATAGTCCCGACCAGGGATACCTCAGCCCCAGACAGTGATGCCGTCCCCCTTGCCTGGACGTTCACGACTTGGTATCCGACTCCCAACGCCACGCGGGCACCTGGCACAGATGCGATTGATGCAAGATTTCGTTATGTCTTGTATGCCATGCCCGGTGAGCTGCCAGCAGGCAGTTATGTGATTCCGCAAATGGAGGCGTTTTTGGGTGTTGATTGCCGAGATGAGGAAGGGAAGACATATCAGGATCGCGTCGGGCAGCGGGGCTTCACGGTCAATGTAGCCGCCCGGGGGTGCGATGTGACTTCTCCGGCGAATACCTACATCGACTTTGGTGAACTGAGTACCGGCGACTTTCCGGCGGTGGGCAGTACCACCGGCATCATTTCCAGCATGATCAACTTGCAGTGCGATCCCAATGTCGAGATTAACGTCACCCTCTCGGACCAGACCGACCCGAGCAATAGAACCGATATCGTGAACCTGACTGCCGCCAGTACGGCCCGGGGGCTTGGCGTTCAGGTGGTCAATCCCGGAACGGGGGCGCCTTATCGGCTGGGACCCGATGACGCCGGTGACCATGAGATCAACCAGTATCCGTTGGGGCTGAGTGGTCCCAGTGGTGGCGTGTTCAACTTCCCCCTCGGTTTTCGGTATATCCGGACTGAACAGATGGTGGCGGGCACAGCGACAGCCCTCGTGGGTGTCACTTTTTCCTATCAATGAGGCGGGATGATGAAAAGCAAAATAGCGGCGGGGGTCGGTCTTGCCCTGTGCGGCGCCCTCTTCTTCGCAGAAGCGGCGGACGTCACGGTAGAGGTGCGCGCTACCCTGATCCAGCCTGGCTGTGTCATTAACAACAACGCGGCCGAAATCGTGGACTTCGGGACCTTCCCGACCAACAGCATCCGGCTGGGCGCACCGCCCTCCCAACCCGGATTGATCCAGACGGTTTCGATGCCCATCACCTGCGTGGACATGGGCACGCCGGTGACGCTGCGCATGAACGCGGTCCCCTCGGCAGAGAACCCCGCACTCATCGAGACGGGCAAACCTGGCCTGGGGGTGGCGCTGTCAACCCAGAGCGACGTGGCCGACAGCGCCTACTGGATCCTGCCTAATACCGGCACATTGTCGGTGCCATTGCAGAGTGGGCAGGGGACTGTGCTCTTCTATGCGGCACCCATCGGTACCGGCGTCTTGCCAGAGCCCGGCACCTTCACCGCCCAGGCCGTCTTGAATGTGGAATACCCATAAGCCGCTCAGTGGCTGCCACTATCCGGCCAGAGGGTGACCCCTGGCCAGGCCGCGCCCTCTGGCGGCATCTGTTTGACCCCATGTCTGCTTTGATGCCCAGCGATCGCCTTGCGCGATGCTCCGGTGGATCCGGTTCTCTCGTTTTCAGTTACCCCCTGTGATGGCGTGGTCCCGGCGATCGGGACTGGCCATGACGATCTGGCACCCCCCGATGCGCCTGGCTGGCATCTGTTGCGTCGGAATGGGTGTTTGCCGCCGGCCCCTGTCGCGCAGACGAGCGGGCAGGGACGGTCAGGAGCATAAGATGAACAGCTTATTAGGACTTACGATGAAGCAAATATTCATGTGGATCTACGCGTCCATGGCGGCCTTGTTACTGGCCGCATGCGGTGGGGGGGATGACGACTCGTCATCTACGGACTCCGGGAGCGGTGCGCCGAGCATGGTTTCGCTGCAGATCACCCCGCCCCAGGGGCGCATCCCGGTGGCGCTGCCGCAGCAGTATGTGGCGCAGGCGGTGATGAGCGACGGCAAGGTGCAGGATGTGACCGCGCTCGGCGACGTCCAGTGGCGCAGCAGTGACAGCGCCATCGCAACCATCACCAGCACTGGCCTGGCGACCGGGGTCGCACCGGGCCGTGTCACCATCACGGCATCGGGGATGGGGGCCAATGGTGCCCCCATCGAGGCGAAGGCGCAGCTGGAGATCAGCAATGCCCAGGCCACCGGGCTGCAGATTACGCCCGCGGCGGCCAGGGTGGCCGCCGGCCTGAACAAGCAGTTCACTGCCATCTTGCAATTCTCCGATGGCACCACCCTGGATGTGACCCGCGACCTGAGCTGGAGCAGCAATGACGCCGGCACCGCCACCGTCGCTCAGGGACTTGCGAGCGGCGTCGGGGCGGGCATGGCCGGCTTGAGTGCGAGCGGTCTCTTCCAGGGCAAGACGATCAGCGGTGCGGCGCAGCTCACCGTGAGCGATGCCACCGTCACCGCCTTGCAGGTGACCCCGGCATCGAGCACGACGGCGGTCGGCCTGGCGTTGCCCTTCGTTGCGACCGCCATGCTGTCCGATGGGACCAGCCAGGTAGTCACGGACTCCGTCAGTTGGAGCAGTGGCGACACCGCCATCGCCACCGTCAGCAATGAGCAGGATAAATGGGGGCAGGCCAGCGGCCTCGGTGCCGGCACCGTGGCCATCATGGCCTCGGGTCTCTTCAATGGTCAGGATCTCGCGGGTTCGGCGCAGTTGAAGGTGAGCGACGCCACAGTGACAGCACTGCAGCTGACGCCGCCCAAGCTCAGGGCGCCGGTCGGCTTGCCGCAACAGTACAGCGCGACCGCCATGCTGTCCGATGGCAGCAGCCAGCCTGTGCTGGATGCCAGCTGGCACAGCAGTGAGCCCGGCATGGCCACCATCAGTACCACCGGCCTGGCCACGGGGGCCAGCGCCGGTACCGCTACCCTCAACGCCAGCACCACCCTCAACGGCCAGCTCTTCAGCGGGCACGCGCAACTGACCGTGACCGACGCGACCGTGACCGCCTTGCAGGTGACCCCGGCCAGGGGCACTGTGCCCATCGGCTTGGCCCAGCAATACGACGCCACCGCGCTGATGTCTGACGGTACCAGCCTGCCGATGACCGCCAGCGCCAGCTGGGTGAGCGATCCTCTCATCGCCACCGTGGATAAGGGCCTGGCCACCGGGGTGGGAGTGGGTTCCACCGATATCAGTGTGACCGCCGTCGTCAATGGCGTGTCCGTCAGCAACAGCGCGTCCCTGACTGTGACCGGTGCCGAGGTGACCAGTCTGGAAGTGAGCCCGGGCATCGAGACGGTGTCGGCTGGCCTGAGCAAGCCGTTCACGGTACGCGCCTGGATGTCGGATGGCACCAGTCAGGAGGTGACCGGCAACGACAATATCAGCTGGAGCAGCGACGACAGCGGCATCGCCACCGTCGATGGCAGCACCGGGGTGGCGACCGGGGTGGCGCAGGGTTCGACCTATATCAGCGCCGCCGGCAGTATCAACGGTCTGTTCCTGAGCGACAGTGCGTCCCTGAGCGTGGGCGACGCCGCCGTGATGGGGGTGGTGGTCACACCGGATCCGGCCACGGTGCCGGTCGGGCTCAGTATGCAGCTGACCGCCACCGCCCAGCTCTCCGACAACAGCAGCCAGGACATCACTGGCACCGCCAGCTGGGGCAGCGATGCCACCGGGGTGGCTACCGTCATCGGCGGGCTGGCGACCGGCGTCAGCGTGGGCAGTGCCAATATCACCGCCACCGATATCGCCAGCGGTCAGTCCGGCAGCGCGGCCCTGAATGTGACCAATGCCGTCATGACAGAGCTGGCCGTGACCCCTGAGAGCGCCACTGTCGCGGTGGGGCAGAACCAACAGTTTGGCGCCACGGCGACCCTGTCCGATGGCAGCAGCCAGGATATGACCAGCTCGGTCAGCTGGAGCAGCGGCGATCTCGCCGTCGCCTCCATCGGCAGCAACACCGGCCTGGCGACCGGGGTAGCGGTGGGCAGCAGCACCATCACGGCGATGACGCAAGATGGCTCCGGGCTTAGCGACACGGCCGAGCTGGAGGTGGTCGCGGGTGGTTGTTCCATGGATACCCTGACCGATGGGACGGGCAAGACCTGGACCTGTCCGCTGACCCAGTCCCAGGCCGATGCCGATGGCATCCCTTATGCCGCCACGCGCACCGAGAACGGCATTGTCTATGCCCTGCTGGAGTGGCCGCAGGCGAGTGCCTACTGTACCGGCCTGGGGGATGGCTATTATCTGCCGGGACGGGATGAGCTGCTGGGTCTGTACACCGAGTTTGGTGACCTGGAAACCCATGCGGGCTGGCCGACTTACCTGTATTACTGGTCGGCCACCATGGCGCAGTATGCGGGTAGCCACCACGCCATCGATCTGAAGAATGGCCACGATGGTGGTACTTACGATGACCACAACGACCTGTATGTGACCTGTGTGAAGCTGCCTCCGACAACGGTCTCCCTGGTCGTGACGCCGGCTGATAGCTCGTTCCTGATAGGGGAAACCAAGCAGTTCACCGCCATGGCCACTCTGTCCGATGGGAGCGTTGTTGATGCGAGTGCCAGCGTCGCCTGGAGCAGCGGCAACACCGCCATTGCCACCATCAATGGCGGCGGCCTGGCCACGGGGGTTGCTGGTGGTGCCACCACCATTGCTGCGACGATGCAGGATAGTTCAGGGGTCAGTGCCACTACGCAGCTTACCGTGTATTACCCCCTGCCAGCTTATGGTACTGGCTGTGTTATAGGCATATTGGTCGACAGTTTTGGTGCCGAATGGACTTGTCCGCCGCTGCAAAGCGAGGTGGATGCCGCGGGGATCCCATATGACGGCACAATTAAACACAATGGAAAGACCTACGTCACGATGACATGGCCTAACGGAAACAACTATTGCACTTACCTGGGGCAAGGTTTTCGCCTGCCAACCCTGGCTGAGTACCAGGGACTCTTTGCGGAGTTCGGTGACTTGTCGATAGCTGCCGGTTGGCCGACTAGCTCCTATCACTGGACGGGCGATTATAGCAGTGGCAGCAATCACTATGCGTTCAGCACTATGTATGGCCGCCATTCTTCGGTTCCCGACGCTTACTTCCATTTTGTGTCGTGCCGGCGGGCAGCAGAGTAATTTGTGCTGGTGACCAACGCTCACCCTCAAGCGCAGGGGGCATGGCGAGGAGGGATAGCGAGTCTGGCGGCAGCCGGCGTGCGGACAGCCTGGGTATATGGGCTGTCCGCCTCGGTGCCATAACGGTGTCAGCCGCAGATCCTGACAGGATGTGACAGGTAGCATCCTGCTTGTCTGCCTTTATGACGTAATGGAGTAAAAAGCCCAAGTGACCCTGTCACTTGGGCTTTTTTTGTGTCTGGATCCGTCGGTAGGCCGCCGGGTGAGGCTATCGGTCGGCGGTGATCGGTGACTACACTGGCTGGGTTGACGGGACGGGGGGAGTACGCGCGAATTGGCGCAGTAGCAGGATCACACAGAGGGAACGGCCGATGGTTGTCAGATGGAAGAGAGCAAGGTTGTCAGGGGGGCTGTTGCTGGTGGGCCTGGTGTCGGGTTGTGCCAACTTCGCCCCGACCCACATCACCTATCTGAGCCAGGATCCCGCGCCGGGCGCCCTCCCTTATGGGAAGCTTGCCTATGTGGACGATGGTCAATGCCCGGATGGTCAGGTGAAGAAGCTGATCGGCGGTGATGCGAGCAAGAATATCCCACGCCACGTGGAGTGTGTGCCGCGTCCACAGTAGCCGCCGGGCAGGCCATTTGGGGGAGGGTATTGGGCCGCTGCCAGGCTCGCTGCTCATCACGCCTCTGCGGTTGCCGCGCCCTGTCTGATGATCTGCCGTGGCGAGAAGCCAAACAGTTTTCGAAACGCCGTAATGAAGTTTGCCGCATGGTTGTAGCCCGCATGCTCGGCGGCTTCCTGCAGTGACATGCTGCGCTCTTCGAGCTTCACCTTCGCCTCCTGCAACTTTCGCTCGCGCAAGTAACGCTGCAGGCTGATGCCCAGCTCTTTCTTGGCCGCCCGCTGCAGGGTGGAGACGCTCATGCCCAGCGCCTCGGCAATGTCCGCAAGGGCCATCTCGTCCACCTTCTCATCCATCAGCAACATTTTCAGGCGAGTCGGTTGCTCGTTGTGCCGCTGGCCACAGACGAAGGCGATCTGCTGGATGTTGACCATCAGGCTCTCCCAGACGGTGAGCGCAAACGCCTCCCTCATCAGCATCTCGGGGGCATTCTGGCTGCTGGTGAGGTTCAAGGCTTCCGCCATCTGGCCAAGATGCGGCGGTAGCGACCAGTCGCAGCGACTCAGATGATGGCTGAATATGCGTTCGAACAGGACTCGGTGCTTGCCGATCAGGTGGCGCTCAAGCCAGGGCAGGCTGAGCGACAAGACGATGCTGCGGCTGCGCACATGGGCCTTGGCGGCGCCCTGCACCATGTCGGGTTCGGTATAGAGAATGGCGGTGGCGACGATGGGGTCTGACTTGTGAAAGCGACAGCCTCTCAGCCGGTGTGTGGCGCCATAGGTCATCAGCGCCTTGCTCTCGAGCGGGATGGCGATGATCAGCTGTGGCGGCAGCTCTCGCTGGGTGGCGAAATCGGCCTTGTGGACTATGTCCTTGTTGTGGAAGAGGATGCCGTCCTGAATCATCAGGTTTTCCACCCTGCCGGTAAACAGGCCGCGTTTGCGGACCGCCGTATCCCTCACCACAGTGTCCGTCATGTGCACTTTGACCAGATCGAAGAGTTAAATGACCAAACCGCAAAACTACTGCGGAAACTTGGATGCTATATTAGCCCCCTAAAAATCAAATGAAAATCATTATCATCCTGTAGGGGTCACTCTTTCTATGGTTGTCTTTAAGGATAAAGCGCCGAGCCCGCTGGCTCTGGCCGTCTCTGCTGCCCTGGCTGTCATTGTCGTTGCCCCTGTGTGGGCGCAAGAACAGGATATCGCTGCGAATGAACCTCTGGTGGTTTACGGCAATCCCCTGTACGGGATGGCGCCGTCGGAGGAGACCGGAGGTTACAGCGTCGACTCGGCCACCGTGGGTACCAAGACCCCGGCAGCCCTGAAAGACATTCCCCAGTCGATCACGGTGTTGACCAACGACTACATCAAAGAGCGCAACTTCGTGGCGGTGGACGATCTGGCCAAATACACGCCGGGTCTGCGCACCATGGTCAACGACAGCGGCCGCTCCTCCATCTTCTCCCGCGGCTACGAATACGATGAGGTGAGCCTCAACGGCTTGCCATCGCCCATGCAGAGCAAATTCGGCACCCTGCCGTCGCTGGCCGCCGTCGACCGTGTGGAGATCATGCGGGGCCCTTCCGGCTTGTTTAACAGCACCAGCGAACTGGGTGGCGTGATCAACATGGTGCTCAAGCGCCCGACCGACGAGTTCAAGGGCTCGGTCACGGCGCGCTATGGCAGTTGGGATCGGCACTATCTGGAAGCGGATATGGGGGGGGCGCTCAACGAGGAGGGCTCTGTGCTCGGCCGCTTCGTGGTGAGCAACGCCGACATCAAGAACCAGGTTGACTACAACAACAACGATAACGGGACCTACTACGGTACCCTGGAGTTCGAGCTGTCGGATCGCACCCTGCTGTCGGTCTATGCCCTGCATCAAACCAAGGACATCCTGCCCACCAATGGTCTGCCGGCGTACAGCGATGGCAGCATGCTCGACATCAGTCGCAGCACCTACCTCGGTTCTGACGAAGACTTCTTCGACGCGAACACCACCGATGTGGGCGCTTCCCTCCAGCATGCCTTTGCCAACGGTGGCGTCGGCCAGCTCTCGGCCCGTTACATGGATCACGACATGCGCCTGGAGCAGACCTATACCAACGGTCCGGTGGATGCCGCGGGGAACACCGGGCTGATGTTCAATGCCCAGGCGAACCAGCAGCAGAACGTCGCGCTGGATGCCAACTACAGCCAGATGTTTGGCCTGCTTGGGCACAAGAGCGAGTTCGTGCTGGGGTCTGACTACAAGCGCTATGAATCCGATATCCAGACCTACACCAACCGCAATATCGGCAAGATCAATGTGTTCAATTTCGATCCGACCACGGTCGCCAAGCCACACTACCAGTACACCAAGAACGACTACGAAGAGAAGTCAGAACTGGGTCTGTATGGCAAGGTGACCTGGCGCTTGATGGAGTCGCTGGCCGTGATCACCGGGGCCCGTGTCTCCTGGTATGACACCGAGGTCGTCAGCACGACCCTCAGCTCGGGGGCGCAGAACAGCCAGTCGGGTGATTTTAATGGGAAATTCACTCCCTATGCCGGGGCCGTCTATGACCTGACCGATGAACACACCCTCTATGCCAGTTATTCAAAGGTGTTCAAGCCGCAGACCAGTCAGGATGAAAATGGTGACATGCTGAAGCCGCGCGAGGGCAGCCAGTGGGAAACCGGGGTCAAGTCATCCCTGCTGGATGGCCAGCTCAACACCCGGGCGACCGCTTTCCTGATGAAGGACAATAACATCGCGGCCCAGGCCTATGACGAGCAGGGGATCGCCATTGCCAACACCTACTGGGCGACCGGCAAGGTGGACACCCAGGGGGTGGAGCTGGAGGCGACCGGCTATCTGAGCCAGAACTGGATGGTGATGACCGGCTATACCTTCACCGACATCGAGGAGAAATCCGGGGGTCACAATCCGAAATTCGATGCGATCCCGCGTCACTCCCTGTCTCTGTGGACCGACTACCACCTGGCGGATTGGGTGCAGGGGCTGCACCTGGGGGCGGGGATGACGGCGGTCAGCGACTACTCCTTCAACCAGAATGGGATCACGACCCATCAGGGGGGCTATGCCCTGTTTGATGCGGCGGTGCGCTACGACATCAACGACAAGATGCAGGCGACCCTGAATGTCTACAACATCTTCGATCGGGAGTACTTCTACCGGGTCGGCTCGACGAGCACCTTCAACATGTACGGCGAACCGGCCAACCTGATGGCAGGTTTCACCTACAAGCTGTAACCCATACGGCAGCAGGGCCTGGCGGCCCTGTTGCCGTTTATCCGAACCAAATTCCTCCGACCCCCTTATGAAAAGATTCATCGCGGTACTGTTCACTATGCTCCATCTCGCTTCTGCCCAGGCCGGCATGCTCCACTACGCCGAGGGCTTCAACCATCACTCGACCTTGCTCGACGAGGCGCGGCAATACAGTGTCTACCTGCCGGATGACTACGAACAAAAGCCAGATCAGCACTTCCCCGTGCTCTATCTGCTCGACGGGGAGAAATTCCTGATCGAGGTCGCGGGCATCACCCAGGCGCTGCGGGCCGGGCTGAACCCGGCGATCCCGTCCCTCATCATAGTGGCGGTGCACAACAGGGACCGGATGCGGGATTACACCCCGAGCCATACCATGGTGCTGCCCAATGGGGAGCCCGCGGGAGCCGGTTATGCCAAGACTGGAGGCGGCCCTGCCTTCATGCAGTACCTGACCCGGGAGCTGCGCCCGCTCATCGAGGGCCGGTATCGCACCGCCTCGCCGGCCCTGCTGGTGGGCCACTCTCTCGGGGGCTTGCTGGCCCTGGACACGGTGGCAAGAGACGCCGGTCAGTTTCAGGGCTACCTCTCGGTCGATGCCAGCCTCTGGTTCGACTATCCGGCCAACTATCAGCGCATCGAGCGGGCCCTGACCCATCCGCTCAAGCACGCTTCATCACTGTTTATCGCGGTGGCCAACAACCCCTACACGCCGGGGTTCGGGCGCTCCGAGTTTCACCGGGATCACCTGCGCCAATTTGCCCGAAGCGTAGCGGCGCAGCCCGGCCAGAACCTGCACGTCACCAGTCGCTACTTTGAAGAGGAAGATCACCATTCGGTCTATCACCTGGCGGTCTATCAGGGGCTGCAGTGGCTGTTTCGGGGCTACCGGCTGGACTTGACCCCCGGGGTCTTCACCCGGCAGGCGGTCATCGCCCGCTACGATGCCCTGAACAGGCAGCTCGGCAGCGAGCTCAAGCCGGAGCGGGAGAACCTGATGGACATCAGGGACAAGGCCAAACGCTGGCCCCAGATGCAGATCTCCCCGGCAGAGGCCGACGCCCTGCTCGAACACTATTACGGACAATAAGCCAAGCCCTGGCGGCAACTCGCGCTCAGCCGGTTGCAAAGATGAGAGTTTGATCCAGGGGGCTCGCCGTTCCTGTCATTTGGCTTTTCTGTGTCTGGATCCGTCACAGCGCAGCCGGGGGCGGGTATCGGCTCGGGGGCAGGGGTGACTACACTGCCTGGGTCGATGCGGCCCGTGGGAACCCGGCGCATGCGATCACACAGAGGAGTGGCCTATGGCTGTTGCATGGAAGAGATCGATGTTGCTGGCGCTGCTGCCAGTGGTGAGCCTGGTGTCCGGTTGTGCCATCGTCACCCCGGCCCCCGTCGAGTATCTGCCGCAGGATCCGCCGCCCGGTGGCCTCGCGTACGGGAAGAAGGTCTATGTGGACGATGGTCAGTGCCCGGCCAGTCAGGTGAAGCAGCTGATCGGCGGCGATGCCAAGCGGAATATCCCGCGTCAGGTGGAGTGCGTGCCCAGACCGCAATGATAAATGGGATGGGGTAGTGGAATATGTTGTAAAAAAGAGCCAAGGCAGTTGCCTTGGCTCTTTTTCATGGTGCAAAGGGGGATGCTCGGACTAGAAGGCATCCTCCGGCACCCGTACCCAGCCTTCCATCAGGATGCGGGCGGAGCGGGACATCACCGCCTTGGTCACCGTCCAGTCCCCGTCCACTTGCCGCGCCTGGGCCCCGACTCGCAGAGTGCCTGACGGGTGGCCGAAACGTACCGCCTCCCGCTCGCCGCCACCGGCGGCAATGTTGACGAGGGTGCCGGGGATGGCCGCGGCGGTGCCGATGGCCACCGCGCAGGTGCCCATCATGGCGTGGTGCAGCTTGCCCATGGAGAGCGCTCGCACCAGCAGGTCGACGTCCCCTGCCTTGACTTGTTTGCCGCTGGCACTGAGGTAATCCTTCGCCGGTGCGACGAAGGCTATCTTGGGCGTGTGCTGGCGAGTGGCCGCCTCTGCTGCCGTCTTGATGAGCCCCATGCGCAGGGCGCCAGCGACGCGGATCGCCTCGAAGCGGGCGAGGGCGTCGGGGTCTGTGTTGATCTGCTCGCGCAACTCGGTGCCGCTGTAGCCAATCTCATCGGCGTTGACGAACACCGTGGGGATGCCGGCGCTGATCAGGGTGGCCTTGATGGTGCCAAGGCCGGGCACCTCCAGCTCGTCCATCAGATTGCCGGTGGGGAAGAGGGCGCCGCCATCTTCACCGTCATCGGAGGGGTCGAGAAACTCCAGCACGATTTCGGCGGCGGGGAAGGTGACCCCGTCCAGCTCGAAGTCACCTGTCTCCTGTACCTGACCGTTGCTCACCGGCACCTGGGCGATGATGGTTTTGCCGATGTTGGCCTGCCAGATCCGCACCACACAGGTGCCGTTGTCCGGGATGCGGGCCGGGTCCACCAGACCGGCGTGGATGGCGAAGGCGCCGGCGCCGGTGGAGAGGTTGCCGCAGTTGCCGCTCCAGTCCACGAACGCCTTGTCGATGGCAATCTGGCCGTAGAGGTAATCCACGTCGTGATCGGGCTGCTGGCTCTTGGAGAGGATCACGCACTTGGAGGTGGAGGAGGTGGCGCCCCCCATGCCGTCGATGTGGGCGCTGTAGGGATCCGGGCTGCCGATGACCCGCATAAACAGCTTGTCGCGGGCCGGGCCCGGTACCTGGCAGCGCTCTGGCAGGTCCTGCAGACGGAAGAAGACGCCCTTGCTGGTGCCGCCGCGCAGATAGGTGGCCGGGATTCTGATTTGAGGTGTGTGGACCATAGGATTGTCCTGATCGTGCTTGTTCGGGATAGAAGACGGCAGCCTGGGTGGCTGCCGTCTTGACGTTGGGCTCAGCTGGCGGCCTTGTGGGTGGTCGACTCCAGGAAGTCCTGGGCGAAGCGTTGCAGCACGCCACCCGCCTCGTAGACCGAGACCTCCTCGGCGGTGTCGAGGCGGCAGGTCATGGGCACCTCTATCACCTCGCCGTTGCGGCGGCGAACCACCAGGGTAAGATCTGCGCGAGGCTGGCGCTTGCCCACCACATCGTACGTCTCGGTGCCGTCCAGGCCAAGGGTCAGGCGAGTGGTGCCCGGCTTGAACTCCAGGGGCAGCACCCCCATGCCGATCAGGTTGGTGCGGTGAATGCGCTCGAAGCCTTCCGCCGCTATCACCTCCACCCCGGCCAGCCGCACCCCCTTGGCCGCCCAGTCACGGGAAGACCCTTGCCCGTAGTCGGCGCCGGCGACGATGATCAGCGGCTGTTTGCGCGCCATGTAGGTCTCGATAGCTTCCCACATCCGCATCACCTTGCCTTCCGGCTCGACGCGGGCCAGGGACCCCTTCTTCACCACGCCGTTCACCACCGCCATCTCGTTGACCAGCTGGGGGTTCGCGAAGGTGGCGCGCTGGGCGGTCAGGTGATCGCCGCGGTGGGTCGCGTAGGAGTTGAAGTCCTCCTCCGGCAGGCCCATCTTCGCCAGATAGTCGCCGGCCGCGCTGCTGCGCATGATGGCGTTGGAGGGCGACAGATGATCGGTGGTGATGTTGTCCGGCAACACCGCCAGCGGCCGCATGCCACTCAGGGTCCGCTCACCGGCTAATGCACCCTCCCAGTAGGGTGGGCGGCGGATATAGGTGCTCTGCGGGCGCCAGTCATACAGGGGCGCGACCTTGGGGCCATGGTCTTCCTCTATGGTGAACATGGGGATATAGACCTGACGGAACTGCGCCGGTTTGACCGAGGCCTTGACCACGGCGTCGATCTCCTCATCCGTTGGCCAGATGTCCTTGAGGCGAACTTCCTTGCCGTCCACCACCCCCAGCACATCCTTCTCGATGTCGAAGCGGATGGTACCGGCGATGGCGTAGGCCACCACCAGCGGCGGCGAGGCGAGGAAGGCCTGCTTGGCATAGGGATGGATGCGGCCGTCGAAGTTGCGGTTGCCTGACAGCACGGCGGTGGCGTACAGGTCGCGGGCGATGATCTCCTGCGAGATGGCGGGATCCAGGGCGCCGGACATGCCGTTGCAGGTGGTGCAGGCGAAGCCCACTATGCCAAAGCCGAGTTGGGAAAGCTCCTCGTCCAGACCCGCCTCTTTCAGGTAGAGGGCGACCGTCTTGGAGCCGGGGGCCAGGGAGGATTTCACCCAGGGCTTGCGCACCAGGCCGAGCTGGTTGGCGTTACGTGCCAGCAATCCTGCCGCAATCACGTTGCGCGGGTTGCTGGTGTTGGTGCAGCTGGTGATGGCGGCGATGATCACGGCCCCATCCGGCAGCATGCCCTCGGCCTCCTGGGCGCGGGCCTTGTCCAGATCCACGGCGATACCTCGATCGCGCAGATCGGCCACCGGCAGGCGGCGATGGGGGTTGGACGGGCCCGCCAGGGTGCGCACCACGGTGGAGAGATCGAAGCTGAGCACGCGCTCGTATTGGGCGCTCGCCAGGGCGTCGGCCCAGAGGCCCGCCTCCTTGGCATAGGTCTCCACCAGCTTGACCTGTTCGCCGTCACGGCCGGTCAGGCGCAGGTAGTCGAGGGTCTGGTGGTCGATGAAGAACATGGCCGCGGTGGCGCCATATTCCGGCGCCATGTTGGAGATGGTGGCGCGATCGCCCAGCGTCAGGGCGGCGGCGCCCTCACCACGGAACTCCAGATAGGCGCCGACCACCTTCTGTTGACGCAGGAACTCGGTGAGGGACAGCACCACGTCGGTGGCGGTGATGCCGGGTTGCGGCTTGCCGGTCAGCTCGACGCCGACGATCTCCGGCAGGCGCATCCAGGAGGCGCGCCCCAGCATCACGTTCTCGGCTTCGAGGCCGCCGACGCCGATGGCGATGACGCCGAGGGCATCCACGTGGGGGGTGTGACTGTCGGTGCCGACGCAGGTATCCGGGTAGGCCACGCCGCGATCGTTGTGGATGACCGGCGACATCTTCTCCAGGTTGATCTGGTGCATGATGCCGTTGCCGGGCTGGATCACCTCGATGTTCTTGAACGCCAGCTTGGTCCAGTTGATGAAGTGGAAGCGATCCTCGTTGCGGCGATCCTCGATGGCGCGGTTCTTCTCGAATGCCTGGGGATCGAAGCCGCCGCACTCCACTGCCAATGAATGATCGACGATCAGCTGCACCGGCACCACGGGGTTGACCTGGGCGGGATCGCCGCCCTGATCGGCGATGGCGTCACGCAGGCCCGCCAAATCCACCAGAGCGGTCTGGCCCAGGATGTCGTGGCACACCACCCGGGCCGGATACCAGGGGAAGTCGCGCTCACGTTTGCCCTGCGCAATCTGGGTCAGACACTCGGTGAGGATGGCCGGATCGCACTTGCGCACCAGGTTCTCGGCGTGCACCCGGGAGGTGTAGGGCAGCCTGTCCCAGGCGCCAGGGACGATTGCTTCGACCGCCGCACGGGCGTCGAAGTAGTCCAGCGCCGTGCCGGGCAGGGGCTTGCGATAGTTGCTGTTCATCACTTGCGCTCCTGATTCTTCTCGGCGTGCACCCGGGAGGTGTAGGGCAGCCTGTCCCAGGCGCCGGGGACGATGGCCTCGACTGCCGCGCGGGCGTCGAAGTAGTCCAGCGCCGTGCCGGGCAGGGGCTTGCGGTATTGGCTGTTCATCAGGTGCGCTCCTTGAGCGGCACGAACTTGAGATCTTCCGGGCCGACGTAGTTGGCGCTCGGGCGGATGATCTTGCCGTCGATGCGCTGCTCGATGACATGGGCCGACCAGCCGGAGGTGCGGGCGATGACGAACAGCGGGGTGAACATGGCGGTGGGCACCCCCATCATGTGGTAGCTGACGGCGCTGAACCAGTCGAGGTTCGGGAACATCTTCTTGGCGTCCCACATCACCTCTTCGAGACGTGCGGCGATGTCGAACATCTTGGTGTTGTGCTGTTCCTCGCTGAGCTCGCGCGCCACCTCCTTGATCACCTTGTTGCGGGGATCGGAGACGGTGTAGACCGGGTGGCCGAAACCGATGACCACTTCCTTCTTCTCGACCCGGGCGCGGATGTCGGCCTCGGCCTCGGCCGGATTGTCATAGCGCTTCTGGATCTCGAAGGCCACCTCGTTGGCGCCGCCGTGCTTGGGCCCGCGCAGGGCACCGATGGCGCCGGTGATGCAGGAGAACATGTCGGAGCCGGTACCGGCGATGACGCGGCCGGTGAAGGTGGAGGCGTTGAACTCATGCTCGGCGTAGAGGATGAGGGAGGTGTGCATGGCGCGCACCCATGAGTCGCGCGGCTTCTCGCCGTGCAGCAGGTGCAGGAAGTGGCCACCGATGGAGTCGTCGTCGGTCTCGACGTGGATGCGCTTGCCGTTGTGGCTGAAGTGATACCAGTAGAGCAGCACCGAGCCGAGGCAAGCCATCAGCTTGTCGGCGATGTCGCGGGCGCCCGGGTGATTGTGATCGTCCTTCTCGGGGGAGAGGCAACCCAGCACGGAGACGGCGGTGCGCATCACATCCATGGGATGGGCGGACGGGGGCAACTGCTCCAGGGCTGTCTTGACCCCGGCCGGCAGGCCGCGCAGGGCCTTCAGCTTGGCCTTGTAGCCCGCCAGCTCGGCGGCGTTCGGCAGCTTGCCGTGCACCAGCAGGTGGGCGATCTCTTCGAATTCACAGCTGGTGGCGACATCCAGGATGTCGTAGCCACGGTAGTGCAGATCGTTGCCGGAGAGGCCGACGGTGCACAGGGCGGTGTTGCCGGCGGCGGTGCCGGAGAGGGCGACGGATTTCTTCGGCTTGAAGCCGGTAGTGGTTTCTGAAATGGCGCTCATCACATGTTTCCTCATTCAGTCCGTTGAAGCGCCAGCCGCCAGCATGAGGCGGCTGGTCGCCGGCTTATTCCTTGGTGAACAGACGATCCAGGGTCTGCTCGTAGTGGTGGTAACCGAGGAAGTCGTAGAGGGACTCCCGGGTCTGCATGGTGTCGACCACGGCGCGCTGGTGGCCATCGTGGCGCAGCTGCTGATAGACGTTGAGGGCCGCCTGGTTGGCCGCGCGGGTGGCGCTCAGGGGGTAGAGCACCATGTCGACGCCGTGCGCAGCGAGGGCCTCCTTGTCAAACAGCTCCGTCTTGCCGAACTCGGTCATGTTGGCGAGGATCGGCACCCCGGCCGCCTGCTTGAAGCGATCGTACTGCTCCAGTTCGGTGACCGCCTCGGCGAAGATCATGTCGGCACCCGCTTCCTTGTAGGCGGCGGCGCGCTCGAGGGCCGAGCCCAGCCCTTCCACCGCCAGGGCGTCGGTGCGGGCCATGATGACGAAGTCCTGATCCTGACGGGCATCCACCGCCGCCTTGATGCGATCCACCATCTCGGTGATGCTGACCACGGCCTTGTTCGGTCTGTGGCCGCAGCGTTTCTGGGCGACCTGATCTTCCATGTGGACGGCGGCGACCCCGGCGCGCTCGAAGGCGCGGATGGTGCGGGCGATGTTGAAGGCGCCGCCCCAGCCGGTATCGATGTCCACCAGCAGGGGAACCTGGGTGGCGGCCGTGATGCGCTCGGCGTCGATCAGCACGTCGTTCATGGAGGTCATGCCGAGATCCGGCAGGCCATAGGAAGCGTTGGCCACCCCGGCGCCGGACAGATAGAGGGCCTTGAAGCCGCTACGCTCGGCCATCAGCGCCATGTAG
The DNA here is from genome assembly GCF_022549315.1 of Aeromonas sp. MR16. Taxonomy (NCBI): domain Bacteria; kingdom Pseudomonadati; phylum Pseudomonadota; class Gammaproteobacteria; order Aeromonadales; family Aeromonadaceae; genus Aeromonas; species Aeromonas sp. MR16. Next base: position 49,070 of record NZ_JAKZFK010000017.1, read on the forward strand.
GCGTTGATGGTGCCGACGATCTGCAGGGGTTTTTCGTTGGCAAGGGCGAGGCGAAAACGCTTCCCGGCCGAGGGGGATAGGTTGGACATTGTGACTCCTTTCATGCTGCTCATGTCTTGCTGCGGATAGAACCATCTCACACCACGTTTACGTTAACGTCAATGCTGCTTAGGTAGAAGACCCGGCGCTGGCCGGCTCCTCGCTGAGCTGGGCAATACGTCACTCAATTCACCTCGATGGCCCCGTCATTCCAGCGTGTTGCCACTGTTAATGGGGCTGTCGCCATGGTAGGTCAGGGGGATTCTGGCCTCTTCATCCCGGGTGGGCAACGAATTAGACGGGGGGTGTCATGAGATGAAAAGTGGCTGTCGCCCGATGCAAAGCGGACGTTTACGTAACCCCCTAGATTCACTCTGGACGATGTTTTCACCCATGAATGAATCTGGAGAACAGCCATGGCCCACGCCATACGCTTTTATGAAACAGGGGGCCCCGAGGTCCTGCGCTACGAAGAAGTGACCGTCGGTGAACCCGGCCCGGGCCAGGTCCGTCTGCGCCATGCCGCAGTCGGTCTCAACTATGCCGACACCTATTTCCGTAACGGCACCTACCCCATCCCCATGCCCAACGGCCTGGGCGTCGAAGGGGCCGGCGTGGTGGAGGCCATTGGCGAGGGCGTCACCAATGTGGCGGTCGGCGATCGCGTCACCTACACCGGCTTCATCAACACACTCGGCGCCTATGCAACAGAGCGTCTGATCCCGGCCGCGCCGCTCATCAAGCTGCCGGACAACATCTCCTGCGAGACTGCCGCCGCCATGACCATGCGTGGTCTGACGTCCGCTTACCTGATGCGCCGCATCCACGGCTTCAAGCCCGGTGACAGCATCTTGCTGCATGCCGCGGCAGGGGGCGTTGGCCTCATCGTCGCCCAGTGGGCCAAGCTGCTGGGACTGACCGTGATCGGCACCGTCTCCAGCGACGCCAAGGCCGAGGTGGCTCGGGCTCACGGTTGTGACTACACCATCGACTACAGCCACGAAGACGTGGCCCAGCGGGTGCGTGCCCTGACCGAGGGCGCCGGTGTCGATGTGGTGTTCGACAGCGTCGGCAAGAGCACCTTCCTCGCGTCGCTCGATTCCCTCAAACGCCGTGGCCTCATGGTCTGCGTCGGCACCGCCTCCGGTCCCATCGACGGTTTCAATCCCCAGTTGCTGGCCATGAAGGGGTCCCTCTACCTGACCCGTCCGGCGCTGGCTGACTACATCGCCGATCCGGCCGAGAAGACGGCCCTGGCGGGGGAGCTGTTCGACCACGTCGCCAGCGGGCGGATCAAGATCGAAGTCAACCAGAAGTATGAGCTGCAGGATGCCGCCCAGGCGCACCGCGATCTCGAGGCGCGCAAGACCACGGGTTCCTCCGTCTTCGTCATCTAGGCCAGTGGCCCAGGCCTGCCCCGCGGGGCAGTGCCCGGGTCTGCCGGGCAGCACCGACTTGTCATCTAGGGAGAGAGACATGCGTGTAGAACAACTGACCTGCCATATCGGCGCCGAACTCAGTGGCGTCAAGCTGGCGGATGCCGTCCACGATGGGGGCCTGTTTACGGAGATCCGCTCCCTGCTGCTCAAGCACAGGGTGCTGTTCCTGCGCAATCAGGACATCAGCCGGGGAGATCACGTGGCCTTTGCCCGCCGCTTCGGCGAGCTGGAGGATCACCCGGTGGCAGGCAGCGATCCGGAGCATCCCGGGCTGGTGCGCATCTACAAGTCGCCGGAGGTGCAAAACGATCGCTACGAGAACGCCTGGCACACCGACGCCACCTGGCGCGCTCAACCCCCGATGGGCTGCGTGTTGCGCTGCGTGGAGACCCCGCCGGTGGGCGGCGATACCCTCTGGGCCAACATGGTGGTGGCCTACGAGCAGTTGCCGGAAGAGATCAAGCAGAAGATCGCGGGGCTGCGGGCCCGCCACAGCATAGAGGCGAGCTTCGGGGCGGCCATGCCCATCGAGAAGCGGCTTGCCTTGAAGGCGCAGTTCCCGGATGCGGAGCACCCGGTGGTGCGCACCCATCCCGAGACGGACGAGAAGATCCTGTTCGTCAACGCCTTCGCCACGCACTTCACCAATTTCCACACCCCGGCCCATGTGCGGGTCGGCCAGGACTACAGCATGGGGGGCAGCGATCTGCTGCGCTACCTGATAAGCCAGGCCTATATCCCGGAGTATCAGGTGCGCTGGCGCTGGCAGCCGGGCAGCATCGCCATCTGGGACAACCGCAGCACCCAGCACTACGCCGCCATGGATTACCCCCCTTGCCATCGCAAGATGGAGCGGGCCGGGATCATGGGCGACACCCCGTTCTGAAACCGTACTCTGCCCGGGCAGGATTGTCCGGGTGAACACACCACTCAAGGGTCTTGATGCAAGGCCTGACTATTCAAGGAAAGAACAGATGCAATTCTTTGACGATTCCCTGCACCCGGAAAACCAGGAAAAAGTGGTCATCACAGTGGCACCTTATGGCCCCGAGTGGGCACCGGAAGACTTCCCGGAAGACATCCCGGTGACCATGGAGGAGCAGATCCAGAAGGCGGTCGACTGCTACGAAGCCGGTGCCACCGTGCTGCACCTGCACGTGCGTGAGCTGGACGGTACCGGCTCCAAGCGCCTGTCCAAGTTCAACGAGCTGATCGCCGGGGTACGCAAGGCGGTGCCGGACATGATCATCCAGGTCGGCGGCTCCATCTCCTTCGCCCCCGAGGGTGAGGGCGAGGCGGCCAAGTGGCTCAGTGACGACACCCGCCACATGCTGGCCGAGCTGACCCCGAAACCGGATCAGGTCACGGTCGCCATCAACACCACCCAGATGAACATCATGGAGCTGCTCTACCCGGAGTACCTGGAAGGTACCTCTCTGGCGAACCCGGCCTATCAGGCCGCCTACAGCGAGATGACGGTCCCGGCCGGCCCGGCCTGGGTGGCCGAGCACCTCAAGCGCCTGATGGCGAACGGCATCCAGCCGCACTTCCAGCTGACCGGCATGCACGCCCTGGAGACCCTGGAGCGCCTGGTGCGCAAGGGTATCTACCGCGGCCCGTTGAACCTGACCTGGATCGGCATCGGCGGCGGCTTCGACGGCCCCAACCCGTTCAACTTCATGAACTTCGTCCACCGTGCGCCGGACGGTGCCTGCGTCACCGCCGAGTCGCTGCTCAAAAACGTGTTGCCCTTCAATATGATGGCCATGGCCATGGGGCTGCACCCGCGCTGCGGCATCGAGGACACCATCATAGGTCAGCACGGTCAGCGCATGAGCTCGGTCGAGCAGATCCAGCAGTGCGTGCGCGTTGCCCATGAACTGGGTCGTGAGGTGGCCAACGGCAAGGAGGCCCGCGCCATCTACCGCATCGGCGTGCAGTACGACAGCATCGAAGAGACGCTGCTGGCCAACGGCATGGCGCCGAACCGCAAGCCGGGTCAAACCGGGGTGCCGCAACGCGGCTAACCCACTTGGGCCGCTGCGCGCCAAGGCAGGCGCAGCGGCCCGATAACTCTGTTTGCCAAACGCCGGTTGTCCTTGCACTATGCAGTCCTCAGGCAATTGAGCGATGAATCAATATTGTCGAGCCGGGGGCCTGTCCACCGGTTCGTCGACCGAGAACCCAACCCAACTTGTGGTAGCGCGAGGGATTGTATGGCTACGTATCATATCGATGATGACGCAGAGGCTGGCAAGGTTGCCGTGCCCCGTCGTTATGCCTGGATAGTGTTTGCACTGACCTTTGGTCTGCTCATCTCCGACTATATGTCGCGCCAGGTGCTCAATGCCGTCTTCCCCATGCTCAAGGGGGAGTGGGTGCTCTCGGACACCCAGCTTGGCCTGCTCAGCGGCATAGTCGCGCTCATGGTCGGGCTCTTGACCTTCCCGCTGTCCCTGCTCGCCGATCGCTTCGGCCGGGTGAAGAGCCTGGCCCTGATGGCCGCGCTCTGGAGCCTGGCGACCCTGGGCTGCGCCCTGGCCCAGAACTACGAGCAGATGTTCATCGCCCGCTTCCTGGTGGGAGTGGGGGAGGCGGCCTACGGCAGCGTCGGCATCGCCGTGGTGGTCTCCGTCTTCCCGCGGGAGATGAGGGCCACCCTCTCCGGCGCCTTCATCTCCGGCGGCCTGTTCGGCTCCGTGCTCGGCATGGCCACGGGGGGCGTACTGGCCCACCTGATGGGCTGGCGCTGGGCCTTCGCCGGCATGGCCCTGTTCGGTCTGCTGCTGGCGGCGCTCTACCCCCTGATCGTCAAGGAGGACCGCATCGCCCAGGCCAACCGGACCTCGAAGGGCTGCGGGGGCCGCAATCCGTTGCGCAGCCTCTACTCCAGCCGCTCGGTCATCGCCGCCTACGTGGGCAGCGGTCTGCAGCTGTTTGTCGGTGGCACCGTCATCGTCTGGATGCCGAGCTACTTCAACCGCTACTACGGCATGGAGACGGACAAGGCGGGGGCGGCGGCGGCCATCATAGTGCTGTGCAGCGGCGCCGGCATGATCCTGTGCGGCATGCTGAGCGACAAGCTGTGCAAGGCCCGGCCGGATCACAAGATAAGCCTCGCCATCGGCTACTGCCTCGGCAGCTGTGCCTTGCTTTCCCTGGCGTTCGCCCTGCCGGTGGGGGTGCCGCAGGTGCTCCTGATCTGCCTCGGCATGTTCATCGCCACCGGCACCTCGGGCCCCGCCGGCGCCATGGTGGCTAACCTGACCCACGCCAGTATCCACGGCACCGCCTTTGCCACCCTGACGCTTGCCAACAACCTGCTCGGCCTCGCACCTGGCCCCTTCATCACCGGCAAGGTGTCCGATCACATCGGCCTGGACAAGGCCTTCCAGCTGGTGCCGCTCATCAGCATCGCGGCGGCCATCGTCTTCCTCTATGCCAAGCGCCACTACCACAAGGACGTGGCCAGGCTGGAAGGGGAGCAGCAGCCTCAGGCCGCCGATGCCCCCCTCATCGACCCGGCGCCCACGGAGGCGAGGGCCTGACGACGCCCGCTGGAGCACAGTGAGTTTTATCTGTCCGGCGGCGACTCGCCGGACTGAAGTTGATAACACGGAGAGAAGGGCATGAGCAGTACCCTGCAAAAGACGCTGAAAATAGAGATTTATTTCGATTTCATCTGCCCCTGGTGCCTGATTGGCAAACGCCAGCTGGATCAGGCCCTGGCCCTGCTGCGGGCTGAGCGGCCCGAATTGCGGGTGGAGTTGCGCTGGCACGGGGTGCAACTGCTGCCCTACCTGCCGGCACAGGGGGAGGATTTCCACGCCTTCTATCTGCGCAGACTCGGGGGCGAGCAGGCGGTGCGCCTGCGCCAGGCCCAGGTGCAGCAGGCCGCGGCCAGCGTCGGCCTGAGTCTGGACTTCACCACTATCCCCCTGATGCCGAACACCGCCGATGCACATCGCCTGTGGCAGCAGGCCAGCCAGTCAGGCTCGCCGGCTCAGCAAGAGGCCTTGCTGGAGCGGCTGTTCGCCTGCCACTTCCAGCAAGGAGGGGATCTGGGTGACGGCAGCACCCTGCTGAGGCTCGCCGAAGAGGCCGGTTTCGCGCTGGAGACGCTGGTGAGCGGCCTGCACGGGGATGGTAGCCCCTTCCAGGGGATCGCCCTGGGGCCCGCCGGTCAGGGCGTCCCCAGCTTCGTGATCGACGGCGCGCTGACCCTCTCCGGCGCCCAGCCGGTGGAGCGACTGCTCGCCAGCCTGCGCCAGGCCGTGGCCACCCAGCTTGGGGCGGCGCAGACCCGCATCGAGGTGCCCGCCAGCCGGATACCGCTCCCCGGCCAGCGCGTCCTCATCGAAGAGCAGGGCAAGAGCCTGGTGCTGTTCAACGTCGACGGCGCTTTTCATGCCATTGATGACAGCTGTCCCCATCAGGGCGCCTCCCTGTGTGGCGGCAAGCTGGAGGGGGAGGTGGTCCAGTGCCGCTCCCACGGCCTGCGCTTCAACCTGCGCACCGGTTATCTGCTGGGATCGAACCAGCTCAAGGTCGGCCGCTACCCGGTCGAGCAGGAGGGGGACAGTCTCTTCATCGTCATCGCCTCACAGGAGAGCCTCCCATGCACGCCCTCGCTCTGACGGCCCGTTTCTCGCGGGTGCGCGAGCTCGCCCCCGGTATGGCAGTGAGTCTGGTGGTGGCCGCCGCCGCCACCTTCCTGGCCGAACATTATGGCGCCCCCGTGCTGCTGTTTGCCCTGCTGCTCGGCATGGCGCTGAACTTCCTCAGCGCCGAGGGGACCTGCAAGAAGGGGATCGAGTTCACGGCACGCAGCGTGCTGCGCATCGGCGTCGCCCTGCTCGGCATGCGCATCACCCTCGGCCAGATCGCCGAGCTCGGCTGGATGCCTGTGATCCTGGTGGTGACTCTGGTGGTGGTGACCATCAGCCTCTCCGTGGTCGCGGCCAAGCTGATGGGCTTCCAGCGTTTGTTCGGCATGCTGACCGGTGGTGCCACCGCGATCTGCGGGGCCTCCGCCGCCCTGGCGCTGGCCGCCGCCCTGCCCAATCACCCGCAAAAAGAGCGCGCCACCCTGTTCACCGTGATCGGGGTCTCGGTGCTCTCGACGATCGCGATGATCACCTATCCCATGATCGCCCGCTATTTCGAGCTGACGCCGGTGGAGGCGGGGGTCTTCCTCGGCGCCACCATTCACGACGTGGCCCAGGTGGTCGGCGCTGGCTACAGCATGTCCACCGAGACCGGGGACGTGGCGACCGTGGTCAAGCTGATGCGGGTCGCCATGCTGCTACCGGTGATCGTCGTCGCCGCCATGATCACCCGGATGCAGGGGGCGGATCCCGCCTCCGGCAAGCGTCCGCCCCTGTTGCCCCTGTTTGCGGTGGGTTTCCTGGTGCTGGCCTGCATCAACAGCACAGGCTGGGTGCCCCCCGTCATCCAGAGCGGGGTCAACGAGCTGTCGCGCTGGTGTCTGGTGATCGCCATCGCCGCCATCGGCATGAAGACCCAGCTCAAGGAGTTGGCGGCGGTGGGCATCAAACCCATCCTGCTGATGGTGGGGGAGACCCTGTTCCTTATCGCCCTGGTGCTGACGCTGATGCATTGGGGCATCAAGCCATGATGACGGACGTTCGCGGCACCACGCCAAATAAAGAAGAATCGTAGTAACAACGACAGCGCCCCCGTGGCCAATGGATGAGGGTCTATTGACGTTCCATCACGACCGCGACGGCGTCAGTTTTTTCGCGAAACTAGGCGCGAGGCGTGAAGTTTGGTAGTCCAAACGAGCCGCCGAGTAACAACGTTACGCGGAAAAACTGGCCCGTCCCTGCGGGTTGTGCGGCAAAAGACGCCATGCGTTGTTGCGGGGCTTGCCAAGGGAATAACCATTACCTGCACCCCGCGCCTAGCCTGGCGTCCTTTGACGCGGCAACGCGGCTTGCGCCGAAACGTCAGTAGACCCTAGAGAGGTATTTATGAACAAGATCTATCCCAGCGCCCAGGCCGCTCTTGGCGATCTGGTGCAGGACGACATCACCATCGCCTCCGGCGGGTTTGGCCTGTGTGGCATCCCGGAGCAACTCATCGAGGCGCTGCGTGAGACCGGCAAGCGCGGCTTCACCATCATCAGCAACAACTGCGGGGTGGACGAGTTTGGCCTGGGGCCGCTGCTCTACAGCCGCCAGATCAGGAAGATGATCTCCTCCTACGTGGGGGGCAACAAGGAGTTCGAGCGCCAGTATCTCGCGGGCGAACTGGAGCTGGAGTTCACCCCCCAGGGGACGCTCGCCGAGAAGCTGCGGGCCGGCGGTGCCGGCATCCCCGCCTTCTTCACTCGCACCGGCTACGGCACGCTCATTGCCGAGGGCAAGGAGACCCGCCAGTTCGACGGCGAGTGGTTCGTGATGGAGCACGCCTTGACCGCCGACATCGCGCTGATCAAGGGGGCCAAGGCCGACAAGGCGGGCAACCTGATGTTCAACAAGACGGCGCGCAACTTCAACCCGCTCTGTGCCAAGGCGGGGCGCGTCTGCGTCGCCGAGGTGGAGGAGATAGTCGAGGTGGGGGAGCTGGCTCCGGACGAGATCCACCTGCCCGGCATCTATGTGCAGCGGCTGGTGCTCAATCCCCATCCCGAGAAGCGCATCGAGGTGCGCACCCTGAGGAGCTGACCGAGCGCTCATACCGGCATTGAGGTGCCGCGACGGGCACTCGATTCCCCCCATTTTGAACAGCGCAGCGACCTGCGCACAGTGAGAAAGGACTTATCACATGGCCTGGACCCGTGAAGAGATGGCGCAACGCGCCGCCCTGGAGCTGCAAGACGGCTTCTACGTCAATCTGGGGATCGGCCTGCCGACCCTGGTCGCGAACTACATCCCGAGCGGCATGGAGGTCTGGCTGCAGAGCGAGAATGGCCTGCTCGGCATCGGCCCCTTCCCGAGTGAGGAAGAGCTGGACCCGGATCTCATCAACGCCGGCAAGCAGACCATCACCACCCTGCCTGGCAGCAGCTTCTTCGACAGCGCCGAGAGTTTCGGCATGATCCGCGGCGGGCACATCAACCTGGCACTACTCGGGGCCATGCAGGTCTCCGAGCGCGGGGATCTCGCGAACTGGATGATCCCGGGCAAGATGGTCAAGGGCATGGGCGGTGCCATGGATCTGGTGGCCGGGGTCAAGCGGGTGGTGGTGCTGATGGAGCACTGCGCCAAGGGCGGTGAGCACAAGATACTGGAGTGGTGCAAGCTGCCGCTGACCGGGGTCGGGGTGGTGGATCGCATCATCAGCGATCTCGCCGTGCTGGATGTGACGCCGACCGGCCTCAAGCTGGTGGAGATGGCCCCCGGCATCGCCTTCGAGCAGTTGCAGGCCGCGACCGGCTGCACCATAGCACGCTAGTGCCGTGAGTTTTCGGTGGGGAAGGGGGCCTGGGCCTTCCCCGCCGTTTTTACGTCAGCGCCCCCATATCTTCTCTGGTCGTGACAACAGGTGACCTCCCCTGAGACCTACCCTCTCTGTCTCTTCATCGATTGAAGGCCCTGTGTAGGGGCTGTCTGGCACCGCTTTCAGGGGCCTTTGTCAGCGCTTGCATCCCCTGTCATCAAATGAAAAGTGGCTGACGTTCAATGGCAAGCGCGGCCCTGAAGCTAGGCCTTACAGTCGGCACACAAGAGAGAAAGACTGTCTCATCACAGTGAGCGACACCCCGGGGCCGATGCAAAACAGAGCTGCATCCTCGAGAGCCAAACAAGGTGGTGCGCCATGAGGAAGGTCATCTCCACTTGCATGAAGAAAAAGCCAACGGAAACGGCGATTAAACACAGAACAACAAATAACAAATAACAGATGACGATACTCGGAGAGACTGTAATGGATTACAAGCACACGAGTCATGGTTGCGGTGCCCTGCGCCTCAGCCTGCTGGCGACGGCCATCGCGGCCGTTCTCCTGCCAACCGTTCAGGCGGTGGAGATCGACACGGACAGTGAAGACTGGTCCGTACGTTTCGACAACACCGGCAAGTTCAACTACGGCGTACGCACCGAGAGCGCGGACTCCCGCATGCTCGCCACCCCGAACAACAACGACGGTGACTACAACTTCAAGGATTCTGGCGACACCGTCACCACCCGCTTCGATCTGCTGACCGAGCTGGACGTGGTGAACAAGGGCAACACCGGTTTTCGCATCAGTGCGGCGAGCTGGTATGACTATGCCTATGACGACGTCGGCGCGAGTGACAACCCCTTCCTCAACAACAACGGTGACCGCTCTGGCATCGCCGGCTGGGCCGGTCGCCCGGGCGCTCCCGCCATGTTTGGCCAGCCGGGGCTGAGCGATTATGCCGATCGCTACTACAACGGCCCCTCCGGCGAGATCCTCGACGCCTTCGTGTTCCACAACATGGAGATCGGTGACGAGTCGCTGCTCGGCGTCAAGATTGGCCAGCACAACATCTTCTGGGGCGAGACCCTGCTCAACCCGGTGCACTCCATCAGCTACGGTCAGTCTGGCCTGGATCTCGCCAAACTCGCGGCGTCCCCGGGCACCGAGGCGAAAGAGCTGTTCATGCCCCGCAAGCAGATCTCCGCTTCTTTCACCCTGAATCCGGAGTGGACCTTTGCCGCGCAGTACTTCTTCGACTGGGACGCAGCCCGCCTGCCGGAGGCCGGCACCTTCTACGGTGGCTCCGATCTGGTGGGCTTCGGTGCCCGCGCCTTCCTGCTGGGCCACACCGGCGGCCCCGGCCTGGCCGGCCCGAGCGGTACCCTGAGCAACATTCGCCGCGGCGAAGACATTGAGCCGGGCAAGCACGGAGACTGGGGCATCATGACCAAGTGGTCCCCCGAGTCGCTGGATGCCACCCTGGGTGCCTACTATCGCCGCACCGCCGACATCCTGCCCCAGGCGGTACTGGACGCTCGTGGCCTGAACACCGGTGGCAGAGGGCTGGCCGGGGTGCCGCTGCTGCGCAACTCGGTGGACACGGCGAGCTACAGCTTCGCCTACGGTGAGAACATCGACATCCTGGGGCTGAGCCTGTCCAAGGACATCGCCGGGGTCAGCGTTGGCAGCGATCTGAACTATCGCCACAACATGCCGCTCTCCAGCATCCCGGCCCTGCTGAGTGCCGCCGGATCTGACAGCCTGGCCAGTGGCTTCGGTGCCTTGCCACCGCGCAACGCCAACACCGGGGTGATCACCGATGACACCGATGGCTACAGCGCCACCGGCGAGACCCTGCACTGGACTATCAACGGCCTGATGACCATGGCCGACTCTCCGCTGTTTGACGGCGCTGCTCTGCTGGCCGAGCTCTATTACAGCAATCTGTTGAGCCTCAACGATCACAACAAGGCGCTCTACAAGGGTGAGGACAGCTATCAGGGTCTCGACAAGTCGACCACGGACAACTGGGGTCTGGCGGTCAACTTCACCCCGATCTGGTATCAGGTATTCCCCGGTGTCGATATGAGCATGCCGCTGTCGGTCAACCTCGGCCTGGCGGGGGTATCCCCCGTGCAGGGCGGCGGCGCCAAAGACACCGGCAACTACGCGGTCGGCCTCGGTGCCACCATCTACAACCAGTATTTCGTCGATCTGAAGTACGTGGACTCCTTCGGCAAGTCTGCCGACTGTAACGATGGCGCCACCGATGGCTCCACCCCCAACGCCCTGGATGCGACCCAGCGCAACACCTGTTATGCCGGTGGTTACTCCTCCTTCTCCGGTGGCGGCGCCACCACGGAAGACAGAGGCGCCGTCTACCTGACCCTGAAGACCACTTATTGAGTCAAGCGACCGAGTCGGAGAACAAGATGATGAAACATAAACAGACCATGCTGGCCCTGTCCCTCGCCCTGGCTTTCACCAGTCAGGCCCAGGCGGCTGTCTCCAGTAGCGAGGCACAAGCACTTGGCACCAACCTGACCCAGGTCGGCGCCGATGCCGCGGCCAACGCCGACGGCTCCATCCCCGCCTATACCGGCGGCCTGACCACCGCGCCCGCCGGCTTCAAGGCCGGTGACAGCATGCGCCCGGATCCTTATGCGGGCGACAAGCCGCTGCTGGTGATCGACGGCAAGAACGCAGCCAAGTACAAGGGCGAGCTGACCGCCACCACCGCCGAGCTGCTGAGCCGTTTCCCGGACTTCAGAGTCGATGTCTACCCGACTCACCGCAGCGTGGCGCTGCCCAAGGCGGTGCTGGACAACACCAAACAGAACGCCCTGAACGCCAAGACCCTTGAAGGGGGCATGGCGGTGGATCAGGTGCTGCCGGGCATTCCCTTCCCGATCCCCAAGACAGGGGCCGAGGCGATGTGGAACTTCCTGCTGCGCTACCAGGGGGTGAACATCGCCACCAAATACGACTCCTGGAACGTCGATGCCGCCGGGGTGGCGGCGCTGTCCACCACGGGGCAGGCGTTCATCAACTACGCCATCTACGAGGACATGAAGAAGCCCATCTCGGCCAAGGACACCTACTACCAGATGAAGCTGTACTACACCGGGCCCGCCCGCCGGGCCGGTGAAGCCATCATGCTGCGCGATGCCGCCAACCCCCTGGAGCAGCCGCGCAAGGCCTGGCAGTACCTGCCGGGGCAGCGCCGGGTCAAGCTGGCGCCGAACCTGGCCTACGACACCCCGAACCCGGGCACCTCGGGCGCCGGTACCTATGACGACGTCTTCGTTTTCAACGGCGCGCTGGACCGCTTCGATTGGAAGCTGGTGGGCAAGCAGGAAATGATCGTGCCCTACAACACTTACAAGCTGACCTATGAGCAGGATGCCAAGGCGCTGACCACCCCGAACTTCCTGTCGCCGGATCACGTGCGCTGGGAGAAACACCGGGTCTGGGTGGTGGAGGGCAACCTCAAGGCAGGCGAGCGCCACATCTATGCCAAGCGCCGCTTCTATCTGGACGAAGACAGCTGGGTGGCCCTGGCCTCCGATCAGTACGACGCCCGTGGTCAGCTCTATCGCGGCTCCTTCGCCTTCCTGAGCCAGAGCTACGACAAGCAGACCCCGGATGCCACCCCCTTCATGATCTATGACCTGGTGGCGGGGACCTACAACATCAACGGCGTGGTGGGGCCTTACGGCGGTATCAAGTACGGCGCCTCCCTGTCGAAGGCGAAGTGGTCACCGGAGTCCCTGGCTGGCGCCGGGATCCGCTAAGCCGTCACGGGAGCCTGGTTCGTCATTGGCGAACCAGGCTCCTCGATGTTGGCGTCGGGCCGCCCTCTGGCGTCCCGCCGCACAGTGAGACAAGGACGTGGTATGGGTTCATTCAAGACGTTGGCGCCATTGATCTGCTGCGCCCTGCTGATGCAGAGCACAGGGGTGACTGCGGGGCAGGCGACCGAGTATGTGGACGTGCTGGACTTGCCGGCCAAACCGAGCGCGCTGGCCCAGCGCAGCCCCTTGCTGGATCTGGCTCGTGCCGGCAGCCGGCTGGTGGCGGTGGGGCAGCGGGGTCACATCCTCTATTCCGACGACGAGGGGCAGCACTGGCAACAGGCCAAGGTGCCGGTCAGCTCGGATCTCACCGCCGTCGCCTTCCCCACGGCCGAGCAGGGCTGGGCCGTGGGGGGGGATGGGGTTGTTCTGCACAGCCAGGACGGTGGCGCCAGCTGGCAGAAGCAGCTGGACGGCCGCCAGATTGGCGAGCTGGTGCGCACATTCTATGCCGCCAAGGTTGAGATCGAGCCGGACAACGAACAGTGGGCCGCGCTGGTGGAAGAGGGCCAGCGGCTGGTGGAGGAGGGGGCCGACAAGCCGCTGCTCGACGTCTGGTTCCAAGACGACAAGGTGGGCTACGTAGTCGGAGTCTTCAACCTCATTCTGCGCACCGAGGATGGCGGCCAGCACTGGACGCCGATGCAGGATCGTACCGACAACCCGGATGGGCTCCACCTCAATGCTATCAACTCGACGGGGGAGGGGCTCTACCTCGCCGGCGAGCAGGGTCTGCTGCGCAAGTGGGATGAGGCGGCGCAACGCTTCGTTGCCCTGCCGACGTCCTACGAGGGCAGTTATTTCGGCCTCATCGGCCAACCCGGCGAACTGCTGGTCTATGGCCTGCGCGGTCACGTCTATCGCAGCACGGACGGGGGCGAAAACTGGACCCGGCTCCTGAGCCAGGTACCCATCAGCATCAGTGCGGCGGTGCAGGATGCCGAGGGTCATTTCCGCCTCTTTACCCAGGCAGGACATATGTTGCGCCAGCGTGGCAACGATCCGCTGCAGCTGGTGGCAGAGGCAGAGCCCTCACCGGTGGCGGGCGCCGTGCTGACCCCGGATGGGGTTCTGGCGCTGGTCGGCAGTCGCGGTGTGCGTACCCTGACCGTCAAATAAAGCCGTCATGGAATGACGGCCGATAACGATAACAAGAGAATGAGGATCCAGACATGGGCCATGTGAAGCAAGATTCGATGCCGGTGATCCACGAGTTGGCACAGTTCGATCGGCGCTCCGGCAACCTGCTGGAGCGGCTGGTGTTCAACCATAGACCCCTGTTTATGCTGTTGATGACGCTGGCGACCCTGGTGTTTGGCTATATGGCGACGACTCGCCTGGCGCTGGCACCCAGCTTCGAGAAGATGATCCCCCAGAGCCAGCCCTACATCAAAAACTTCCTGGAGAACCGCAGCTCCTTGCGCGGTCTCGGCAACTCGGTGCGGGTGGTGGTGGAGAACACCCAAGGGGACATCTTCGACCCCGACTACCTCGGCGTGCTCAAGCAGGTCAATGACGAGCTGTTTCTCACCGAAGGGGTCGATCGGGCCTGGATGAAATCCCTCTGGAGTCCGGCGGTGCGCTGGACCGAGGTGACCGAAGAGGGCTTCCAGGGCGGGCCCGTGATGCCGGATGCCTATCAGGGCAAGCCTGCCGACATCGAACAGCTGCGCCAGAACATCAACCGAGCCGGCATCGTCGGCAGCCTGGTGGCGAGCGACTTCAAGTCCACCATGTTGATAGTGCCCCTGCTGGACAAGGCATCCGCCACCGGCAAGCCCCTCAATTATCACGAGTTTTCCCAGCGTATCGAGCAACTGCGCAGCACAATCGAGTTTGACGGCCATCCCCACCAGGTGGGAGAGGAGGGAACCGGCAAGTACAAAATCCGGGTCATCGGCTTTGCCAAGCTGGTGGGGGATCTGATCGATGGCCTCATTCAGGTGATCATGTTCTTCGCCCTGGCGGTGGTGACCTCCCTCCTCATCATCTTCCTCTACACCCGCTGCGTGCGCAGCACCTTGCTGGTCGTGGGATGCTCCCTGATCGCGGTGATCTGGCAGCTCGGCATCGTCGCCTGGCTCGGCTACGCCATCGATCCCTACTCTGTGCTGGTGCCCTTCCTGATCTTTGCCATCGGGGTCTCCCACGCGGCCCAGAAGATGAACGGCATCATGCAGGATATCGCCCGCGGCACCCATCGCCAGATCGCGGCCCGCTACACCTTCCGCCGCCTGTTCCTGGCCGGCGTCACTGCGCTGCTCGCCGATGCGGTGGGCTTCGCCGTGCTGATGCTGATCGATATTCCCGTCATCCAGGATCTCGCCATCACCGCCAGCATCGGGGTGGCCGTGCTCATCTTCACCTCCCTCTTGCTGATGCCGGTAGCCCTCTCCTATGTGGGGGTCGGTCGCAAGGCGGCCGAGCGGGCCCTGCGGATGGAGAACAACGCTGCCGCCCACAAGGGTTTTGGCAGACTCTGGGATCTGCTCGATCGCTGCACCGAGCGCAAGTGGGCCACCCTGGTGGTGGCGCTGGGGCTGGCCATGGGGATAGGCGGCTACCTGATGAGCCTGAACCTCAAGGTCGGCGATCTGGACAGCGGGGCGCCGGAGCTGCGCGCCGATTCCCGCTACAACAAGGACAACGGCTACATCACCAGCCACTATGCGCTCTCGAGCGACCTGTTTGCGGTGATGATCAAGACGGCGCCGGAAGGCTGTCTCGACTACAAGACCCTGATCCTGGCGGATCGCCTGGGCTGGGAGCTGCAGCAGCATCCCGGGGTGCAGGCCACCACCTCGCTGGTCAATGCGGTGCGCCAGATCACCGCCGGCACCTATGAGGGCAACCCCAAGCTCGCCAGCATCCAGCGCAACCAGAACGTGCTGAACTACGCCGCCCAACAGGCCTCGGTCAACAGCCCCGAGCTGTTCAACACTGACTGCTCCCTGATGCCGGTGATTGCCTACTTGAAAGATCACAAGGCCGAGACCCTGAGTGGCGTGGTCGCCATCGCCGAGCAGTTTGCCCGTGACAACAGCACGGCGGATCGCCAGTTCCTGCTGGCAGCAGGCTCGGCGGGCATCGAGGCCGCCACCAACCTGGTGGTGCACGAGGCGAACCGCACCATGCTGCTCTACGTCTATCTGGCGGTGACCGTCTTCTGCCTCATCACCTTCCGCAGCTGGCGGGCGACCGTGGTGGCCCTGGTGCCCCTGATGCTCACCTCTGTGTTGTGCGAGGCGTTGATGGTCTTCATGGGAATAGGCGTCAAGGTGGCGACCCTGCCGGTGATCGCACTCGGGGTCGGTATCGGTGTGGACTACGCGCTCTATCTGCTGAGCGTGCAACTGCACTACCAGCGCCAGGGCCTCTCGCTGGTGGAGTCCTACCGCAACGCCGTGGCCTTTACCGGCCGGGTGGTGGGGTTGGTGGGGATCACCCTGGCCGCCGGTGTGGTGGGCTGGGCCTGGTCACCGATCAAGTTCCAGGCAGATATGGGGATACTGCTCACCTTCATGTTCCTGTGGAACATGCTGGGGGCGCTGATCGGGGTGCCTGCGCTCTCCTATTTCCTGCTCCGGGATCCCAAGCAGGTTGTGGCGAAGACGGAGGCAGAGGCGCCGCACAACAACGGGGAGCACAGCGCACCTCAGGAAAGCGTGGTGGCGAAACCGCTGTCGGCGGATGCCCGCTGATGACTGAGGGTTCGCTAACGGGAATGCAAGGAGGGAGGCACTGTGCCTCCCTCTTCTTTTAGGGTTGATAGTGCAAGGTCGGGGGGAGCAGGAAAGGGGATAGGAGATAGGAGGAGTCGCGATGCCCCCTTAGCTCCGGTGCCGAGGACGAGTGACTCACGGGGGATGGGAGAGGGAAATACAAAGAGGGAGGCCTAAGCCTCCCTCTTTGCGTCTGGCGCAAGATGTGATGTCTAGCCGTAGGCCAGGCTGGTGCGCGCGCTCTGGGCCACTCGGGGCACTATCTTGTGGCGGGTGCGCCAGGTGGCGGGCGGCATGCCGAACTGGGCGTTGAACCAGCGGGTAAAGGAGCTTGGCATGGAGTAGCCCAGCATGTCGGCGATGTGGCCGAGGGAGTAACCGGAGTTTTGCAGGTAGCGCATCACCAGATCCCGGCGCACCTCGTTGATGAGCTCGCTGAAGGTGGCACCGCTTTCCTCGAGATGGCGCTGCAGGGTGCGCACGTTCATTCCCAGGGTGCGGGCGATCTGCTCTATGGTAGCGCGCCCCATGGGCAGCAGCAGGTAAATGGCCTTGCGCACGTCGGTCAGCAAGGATTGCTGGGTCTCCACCAGCAGGGTGTCGAGATACTGGCGCGCGTGGCGGGCCATGGCCTGGTTGGCCAGGGGGTTGGGGATGTCCAGGTCGGCGGAGTGGCAGACGATGCCGTTGAACTCGCTGCCAAACTCCAGCTTGCAGCCGAACAGGCGCTTGTGGATGGAGAGATCCGCCGGGGCATCATGGGTGAAGTTGACGCTGATGGGATGCCAGTTAGCCCCCACCCCGACCTGGGATGCGCAGAAGCGGAACATGACGCCGACCGCGAGCTCAGTGGCCTGGCGCGACGGCATGGGCGCGTCCGTTATGATCTCCTCACGGATGATGACCGCCTTGCCCGCCTCTTCGATGAAGATGGCCAGCGCATTGTTGAACAGGTGGATGTATTGCACCATCACCTGCAAGGCTTCGCGCAGGTTGGGCTGATAGCCGAGCAGCAGGCTGACCTCGCCAAAATCCGACAGCTGGCGATGCTCCGCCATGCGCAGCCCCAGGCTCTGGCAGCCACCGGTGCGGGCCGAGAGTTCGAGCAGGTTGACGATGGTGGCGACCGGGATGCGCTGATTGGGGACATCCAGAATGGAGGCGCTGAGTCCGGCTTGGGACAACAGGTTGGGGGTGTTCAGGCCCAGTTGGCGGGCGACGTCGAGATAATTGGTGAGGGTGGCGGCTCTGGCAAGGAGGGTCATAATGCGGTTCCCATGGCGACAGCTCATCTGCTGGTTGTTAACTGTTTTTTATCATCTTGTTTACATCATGAAAAGGCTTATTAATAGGTCTATTAGTCTAAGATGCTCACCGGTATCACTGGATAACCCTGTGTTTCAGGCCCTTTCGCCGAGCCGTTCGCCGCTTCTTCTTTGTCATCATAGGGTTGCATTTTTGTCATTCGGCGGCTACGGCGCCATCATAAGGCGGCTGCGCCTCTGTCACAAAAAGACAAGTCCATGGCACCCAAGGTAAAGCAGCCGGGCGCAGGGCATCTTACTGTGATGCCCATATCACCCGGTCGTCGTCGGGTCATCTGGAGAGGGGAGTGAGATGAAGCAATGGCAACCCAAGGCCACGGTGCTGATAGTGCCTGGTTTGCGTGAGCATGTGGCGGAGCACTGGCAGACGCTGCTCGCCGCCGAGCTGGACAAGGTGGTCATTGTGTCGCCTTTAACCTCGGACAAGCTCAATTGTCGGGCCAGGGTCGAGGCCATCGAGCAGGCGCTTGCCTCCATCGAGGGGCCGGTGATCCTGGTGGCCCACAGCGCCGGCGTGTTGATGACGGTGCACTGGGCCGCGCAGAGCCAGCGCCAGATCAAGGGCGCCCTGCTGGTGACGCCGCCGGATCTCGGCGCCACCTGGCCAGCCCAGTACCCGAGTGCAGACGCCATGCAGGCTGGTGGCTGGCATCCGCTGCCGCATACCCGGCTGCCGTTCCCGAGCCTGGTGGTGATGAGCCACAACGATCCCCTGGCAAGCCGTGAGGCGGTGCAGGCCATGGCCTTCGACTGGGGGAGCGAGCTGGTCGATGCGGGGGCCGTGGGTCATCTCAATCCGGCCAGTGGCTTCGGTCCCTGGCCCCAGGCCCAGGCGCTGCTGGCGCGCCTCGATAGCTGAATATCTATTTCTTCAAGGGGACGGAGTTTCCCCGGCAGTCCACAGCTCTGTGAGCATGAATCGAAAGGAGTCCATATGGTGAAGACCAGGGTCATACCGCCAGCGCAGGGAGCCCATGCCTATCCGCTGCTGATCAAGAGCCTGCTGTTGTCGGGGGGGCGTTACTATCCCGATCAGGAGATCGTCTACGCAGACAAGTTGCGCTATGACTATCGCACCCTCAATCAGCGGATCCACCGGCTGGCCAACCTGTTGACGGCGGCGGGGGTGGGTCCCGGCGATACCGTGGCGCTGCTGGACTGGGACAGCCACCGCTCCCTCGAATGCTTCTTCGCGGTACCTATGATCGGCGCCGTGCTGCACACGGTGAACGTGCGCTTCTCGCCGGAGCAGATTGCCTACACCATGCACCACGCCGAGGATCACCTGGTGCTGGTGCACGACGATTTCGTGCCGATGCTGGAGTCCATCGCGGATCAGCTGCCCACGGTGCGAGGCTATGTCCAGCTGACCGACGAGCACGCGGCGGCGACCCGCCTGCCGGTGCTGGGGGAGTATGAGACGCTGCTGGCCGGGGCGGATGGTCACTTCGATTTTCCCGACTTTGATGAAAACTCGGTGGCGACCCTGTTTTACACCACGGGCACCACGGGGGATCCCAAGGGGGTTTACTTCAGCCACCGTCAGCTGGTGCTGCACACCCTGAATGAACTGGGCACCCTGGCGGCCCATGCGGGGCAGTCGCTGCTGCAATCACACGATGTCTACATGCCCATCACCCCCATGTTCCACGTGCACGCCTGGGGTGTCCCCTACGTGGCGACCATGCTGGGGGTGAAGCAGGTCTATCCGGGGCGCTACGAGCCCAACAAGCTGGTGCGGCTCTATCGGGAAGAGGGGGTGACCTTCTCCCACTGCGTGCCGACCATATTGCAGATGATCCTCGATTGCGACGAGGCCAGACAGGGTTCCTTCGACGGCTGGAAGATGCTGCTCGGGGGCAGTGCGCTGCCACTTGGCCTCGCCACTCAGGCAAGCAACAAGGGCATTCTGGTGCACGCGGGCTACGGCATGTCGGAGACTTGCCCGCTGCTGTGCGTGGTGCACCTCGGCGAGGCCGAGCTGGCGCTGCCCATGGACGAGCAACTGCCCTTGCGGATCCGCACCGGCAAGCCCATCGGGCTGGTGGATCTGCGCATCATCGACGAGCAGGGCCGCGAGGTGGTGCACGATGGGGAGACCATGGGGGAGATAGTGGTGCGCGCACCCTGGCTGGCTCAGGGCTATCTGAAGGAGCCGGACAAGGGGGCCGAACTCTGGCAGGGTGGCTGGTTGCACACCGGGGACATGGCCTCCATCACGCCGAATGGCACTGTGGAGATCAAGGACCGCATCAAGGATGTGATCAAGACCGGGGGCGAATGGATCAGCTCGCTGGCGTTGGAGAATCTCATCAGCGCGCACGGCGGGGTGCATTCGGTGGCCGTGGTGGGGGTACCTGACGAGCAGTGGGGAGAGCGCCCGCTGGCGCTGGTGGTTGGCAAGGAGGGGGAGAGCCTGGACAGTCAGGCCATCAAGACGCATCTGCAAGGGTTTGTCGACAGCGGCCGCATCAACCGCTGGGCCATTCCGCGCCAGATCCGCATCGTCCAGGAGATCCCCAAGACCAGCGTCGGCAAGGTGAACAAGAAGCTTATTCGTGAGCAGGAGCTGAGTACGCCGAGCAAAAACTGAGCGCAGCATCATAAAATCCCACAGCGGCCCCTCAGGCATCCTCATTGTCTGAGGGGCCGCGTTGCTTGGCCCCATGGGCTTGACTACGCTAGTTGAGTTATCACACAAGAGGCGTGCGTCATGAATAAAACCCAGACTCATCTCGTGGATGAAGAGGTGGATTTTCCAGCAAATGAACAACTTGTCTCCACCACGGATCTGCAGGGAGTCATCACCTATGCCAATGATCACTTCTGCCGGGTCGCGGGATACAGCCGGGCCGAGATGATAGGCCAGCACCACAACATGGTGCGCCATTCCGATATGCCCAAGGCGGCCTTCGCCGATCTCTGGGGCAAGCTGAAACAGGGCAAGCCCTGGCGCGGCATGGTGAAGAATCGCTGCAAGGATGGCCGCTACTACTGGGTAGATGCCTATGTCACCCCCATCTTCGAGCAGGGCCGGATCAACGGCTACCAGTCGGTGCGCAACCGCGCCGAGCCCGAGATGAAGGCCATCGCCGCCCGCACCTACGCCAGGTTGAAGGCGGTGGAGCGAGGGGAGCGCAAGGCCGGTTTCTCCCTCGGTCCTATGCGCCATGGGCTGGCCATCGTCGGGCTGGTGCTGATGCTGGTGGGGGGCGCCTATTGGATGGGGGGCTGGGAATCCTTGCTGATGTTGCTGCCACTGTTGTGGCTTGGCCTCATCTATCGGCACGAGATCATCACCACCCCCCGCTATCTGGGGCAGCTGACCCGCGAGTATGACAGCCTGACCCGGCTCATCTACTCGGGGGACGAGCCCAGCGCCATCGCCGATTTCCACATCAAGCTGCTGCAGGCCAGGATCCGGACCGTGCTCGGGCGGGTCGACGATGCGACGCTCTCCCTGCAGGAGCTGGCCGTGCACCTCAAGACGGCGTCCAGCGAGGCGAGTGCCGACATCGCCGAGCAGGATATCCAGACCCAGCAGGTGGCGACCGCCATCACCGAGATGGCGGCGACCGCCCACGAGATAGCCCGTAACATCCAGGAGACGGACAACCAGATAGCCCAGGCCAAGGTGCACTGCCAGCACACCAACCAGCAGCTGGAGGACACCCAGCACAGGGTCACCGAACTGGCCACCCAGGCCGAGCAGGCCTTCAGCGCAGCGGTGGCGCTGGCGGAGGAGTCGGATCGCATCGGGGTATTGATGAGCGAGATCCAGGGGATCGCGGATCAGACTAACCTGCTGGCGCTCAACGCGGCCATCGAGGCGGCGCGCGCCGGCGAGCAGGGGCGCGGTTTCGCGGTGGTGGCCGACGAGGTGCGCACCCTTTCCACTCGCACCCACAAGGCGACGGAGCAGATCCAGGGCAGCATAGGGCAGATCCAGCGCACCCTGAACGGCTGGAAGGGCATGATGCAGCAGAATCTGGATCAGACCCAGTCCTGTGTGAGCCTGACCCGGCAGGGTTCCGCGAGCCTGCATCAGGTGTTGGCGGAGATAGAGCAGGTGGTCGATCTCTCGACCCAGATCTCGGCGGCGGCCGAGCAGCAGCAGGCGGTGGTCGAAGACATCAGCCAGAACGTCAACGCCATCTCCCTGCACTCCCACACCAACAGCAGCAAGATGCAGGACATGGATGCGTCGAGCGACATCCTGCTCACCAAGGCGCGGCAGCTCAAATCCCTGGGGCAGACCTTCGGTTAATCACCATGAAGACGCGCATGCAACGAGGCCACCCCAGGGTGGCCTCGTTGTTTCTTTGGGAGTGTGGATTGGCGCTTATGGGCAGAGGCTGTATTGAGCTGGCTCGGGCGCTGCCAGCGCCTGTGTCACGCTCGCGCTGTGGGGTCAGCCGGATTGTTCCGCCAAGGCGGCGAAGCTGCCGCTTTTGTCATCATACATGGCCCTGTCCGCCTGGATGAGCCACTGCTCTGCGCTCCAGCCGCTCTGGTAGTGACTGACGCCTATGCTGATCCCGATGTGCATGAGCTGGCCATCCACCTCGAACGGCGACTGCATGGCAAGCCGGATCACCTCGGTCACATCCTGCGCCTGACGGCAGCTGTAGTCGGGCAGTAGCAGGATGAATTCGTCCCCCGCCAGCCGGGCAAAGAAGCAGCGATGATCGATGGCATCGTCGATCCGCCTGGCCAGCTGGCAGAGCAGGGCATCTCCCTGGCTGTGGCCAAAGTTGTCATTGATGCGTTTGAAGTCATCGAGATCGCAAAACAGCAGGCAGCCGGGATTGGGGCTCTGGACCTGCCGCTCCAGCTGCTCCATCAGACTGAGGCGATTGGGCAGGCCGGTGAGGGGATCATGGCGGGCCAGTTGCAGTATCTCTTCTTCCCGTTGCTTGCGCAGGGCGACCTCCCGATTGAGCCGCTTGTTGCTGACGAACAGGTAGATGGCCAGCAGCAGGATGAGGGTGCCCACCCCCAGGCTCAACAAGAACCAGGGGCGCCAGAATGTCCACTGCTCCGAGGGGGCCTGATAGAGGAAATCCGCCAGCGGTATGGGCCCTGAAATGAGGCCTATCTCCGTCAGCTGCTGCATGATGTGGGCGAAGCGATCCGGGTTCATATACCCGATCTCCACATAGAGCGGCTGGATCATCTCCTTGCTCATCTGCAGCTCGTACTCCAGATGAGCCTGAGAGCGCTGGACGCCATACTCCCGGCGCAGCAGGCTGATGGCCTCGGCCGGGTGGGAGAGGGCGTAGCGCCACCCCTTCAGGCTGGCGGCCCGAAAACGTTCAACCCGCTCCGGGTTGGCCTGCTCCTCGGCCTGGGTGGTGAACAGGATGTCACTGTAAAAATCGACACCGTAGTTGCGGGGATTGATGATGGAGATCGGGACGCCGCGCTCCTCCAGATAAAAGGGCTCATTGCTCAGATAGGCGTTGAAAATATCGATCTTGCCCGCGATCAGATCGTCGATATTGACCGAGGTGGGAACGGGGGTGAGCTCACGCTCGTGCAGCCCCTGATAGTAGAGGGTGGCGAGCAGCTCGGCGTCCTGGTGGCCGGGAAACATCATGATCCGTTTGCCACGCATGTCCGCAACGGTGAGAATGCCGCTGTCGCGTCGGGCCAGGAAGATGGATGGCGAATGCTGATAGACGCTGGCGAGCGCCAGCAGGGGTTTGCCACTGGCGTAGCTGGTCAGCACCTCGGTGTTGCCGACCCCAAAGTCGGCGCGCCCGGCCAGCACCTCCTGCACCGGGCTTATCCCCTTGCCACCGGGTCTTATCTCGACGTCCAGTCCGGCGTCGGCATAGAATCCCTTCGCCTTGGCCATGTGGTAACCCACAAACTGGGGTTGATGCAGCCAGCGCAACTGCAAGACGACCCGATCCGGACGCTCATGGGGACGGTCACTTGCCAGGACAGGGGAAGCGTAACTGGCGCCAAGCAATAGCAGCCAAAACAAGTATCTCTTCATCCGTGCGATTCTTGTGCTGAGGATCCATGGGGTGGCCAGCAGGCCCGCATTCAACTTGTTAACAAATCACATTCTAAAGGGTTATAGATGTACCGGATACAGTTGCAGCACAAAGATTTCATGGTGATCAACAAGGGCCCGGGCCTTGGCATGCACGATGAGGCGGGTGAACCCGGCCTGGTGAATCTGGTACGTGCCGAGACTGGACTGGAGCTCTACCCCGTTCATCGCCTCGACAAGATGACCTCGGGGCTGGTGCTGCTGGCCCGTACCCCGGAGGCGAACCGCGCACTCAGCATGGCCTTTGCCGCCCGGGAGGTGAGCAAGCAGTATCTGGCCCTCTCCGATCGGAAGCCGAAGAAGAAGCAGGGCTGGATCAAAGGGGATATGCAAAAGGGGCGCGGCGGCAGCTGGATGCTGGCCCGCAGCCTGGACAATCCCGCCATCAGCTGGTTCGACTCGGCGCCGGTGCGCGAGGGCTTGCGGCTCTATCGCATCAAGCCCCAGACCGGCAAGACCCACCAGATCCGGGTCGCGCTGAAGAGCATAGGTGCCCCTATCCTCGGGGACGAGCGCTACGGCGGCACAGCAGGAGATCGCGGTTATCTGCACGCCTGGCGTCTTTCGTTCTCTCTGGGGGAGGAGGCATTCGATTTCGTCTGCCCACCGGATGAGGGGCAGTTGTTCCTCCTGCCCGAGCTGCACGGGGCTATCGCCGGGCTGGGTGAATGAGCCGGGTGGAGGCAGTGCCGCCCAAGGGCTGGATCCTGGCTGATTTTGACGACACCCTGGCGCCGGATGACAGCCACGCCGGCCTGCTACGGTTCATCTTGCGCCGCCGCCTCTGGCCACTCCTGCTGCTGCCGGTGATCGCACTGGGTGGCCTGGTTTATCTGGTGCCCAGCCTGCGGCGTCAGGGAATCTCGCTTATCTGGTGGGCCATCACCCTCGGGCTCTCGCCCCTGGGTTGGCGCACAATGGTGCGCGCCTATTGCCACACCCGATCCGGCCTCTATCGGGAGGCGAGAACCCTGTTACTGGAAGAAGGGGCGCGCTGCTGGGTGATCTCTGCCAGCCCCCGCGGCCTGGTGCGCGCCCAGCTTCATAGACAACTGCCTGGCCGGCTGCCTCACCGCATCCTGGGATCGCGGATGCACTACCGCCTTGGTGGCCTGTTGCCACGCTTCTACTGCCACGGCCAGCACAAGCTGCTGCCGGAGATCCTGGCACTCAAGCCGTCTCTCGCCTTGAGCGACAGCCCGCACGATCTGCCGCTGTTGGCGCTGGGTGAGCAGGCCTGGCTCATCAACCCTAATCCTGCGCGTCTGCAAAAAATACAGGCGCACTTGCCCCGGATCCTGCCCAAACGCTGGTCACTGTAAGGCAAAGCTGACAGCCTCCCGGATCCTGAGGAGGCTGCCCGCAAGGCCTCCACCTCAATGTCACAATCCATTTACATTTTTTCGAGCACAAGCCAACAAGACTATCTGGATCCCGCCTCTTTTCTTCTGCCGTTCCCACGCCTCTAATGAAACAAGTTGTTAACAACCTGGATTGGCGAGCATCCTGGCCCTGGCCC
Organism: Aeromonas sp. MR16; assembly: GCF_022549315.1. Lineage (NCBI taxonomy): Bacteria > Pseudomonadati > Pseudomonadota > Gammaproteobacteria > Aeromonadales > Aeromonadaceae > Aeromonas > Aeromonas sp. MR16. The sequence goes on from NZ_JAKZFK010000017.1 coordinate 74,439, forward strand.
GCTCCGTCAATCCGGTGTTACCCGATTTTATTCCCAGGCCAGCCGCAAGGAGCGCATCATGACCCCCTCTTCTTCCTCTTCCCACACCATCAACCCCCTTGGCACGGACGGCTTCGAGTTCGTCGAATACACGGCGCCGACGGCCGCAGGCATTGCCGCCCTCAAGGCGCTGTTCATCTCCCTGGGGTTTGCCGAGGTGGCGCAGCACAAGCACAAGCAGTGCTGGCTCTACCGTCAGGGCGACATCAACTTTGTGGTCAATGCCGAGCCTCACTCCCAGGCGGAGCAGTTCGCCAGTGCGCACGGGCCGAGCGTCTGCGGCATGGCGTTTCGAGTGTCGGATGCGGGCCGTGCCCAGCAGTATGCCATCGCCAAGGGGGCCAAGCCCTTCGTCGGCAAAATAGGGCCCATGGAGCTCAACATCCCCGCCATCTATGGCATCGGCGAGAGCACCCTGTCCTTTGTGGACCGCTACGGCGACAAGGGTTCCATCTATGAGGTGGACTTCGTCTTCTACCCCGACTGGCAGGCGCGCATGGAGGCGGTGGATGCCGGGCTGGTCGAGATCGATCACCTGACCCACAACGTGCAGCGCGGCAACATGGATCTCTGGTCCCAGTTCTACGAGCGGATCGGCAACTTCCGGGAGATCCGCTACTTCGACATCGAGGGCAAGCTGACCGGCCTGCATTCCCGCGCCATGACGGCCCCCTGCGGCAAAATTCGCATCCCCATCAACGAGTCCTCCGACGACAAGTCCCAGATCGAGGAGTACCTGCGCCAGTACAAGGGGGAGGGGATCCAGCACATCGCCCTCGCGTCCAGCGACATCTACCAGACCATCCGCACCCTGCGCGGGCGGGGCACCGGCTTTATGCCGACACCGGATACCTATTACGAGGGGGTGAACCGCCGGGTGGAGGGCCATCAGGAAGATCTGGAAGCGCTCAAGGCGCTGCGGATCCTGATCGATGGCTCGCCGACCAAAGATGGCATCCTGCTGCAGATCTTCACCGACACCGTCATCGGCCCCGTGTTCTTCGAGATCATCCAGCGCAAGGGCAACGAAGGCTTCGGTGAGGGCAACTTCCAGGCACTGTTCGAATCCATCGAGCTGGACCAAATTCGCCGTGGCGTGCTGACTGGAGAGGGGCATGGCGAGAAGAACGGAGAACTGAACGATGCGTAACTGGATCAGTTTCCCCCACCGGGAGGGGACCCACTCCCGTCAGGCCCACGCCGACCTGCCCGAGCAGGCCATCTACGAGCGCGAGCTCGGGCGTGCCGGCTTCTTCGGCCCCGCCACTCACATGCACCACAAGCACCCTCCCACCGACTGGGTGGGTTGGGAGGGGCCGCTGCGGCCCAGAGCCTTCGATCTCAACGGTCTGCAGGAAGAGATAAGCTCCCTCTCCCCCTGGGTGATGCCGGACATACTGCACAATGCCCACTGCCGCTACCGGGTCTGGCGCTTGGCCGATGCCATGCCGTTTCTGGTGCGCAACGCCGACGGCGACGAGCTGCTGTTCATCCACGAGGGGAGCGGCGAGTTCTATTGCGACTACGGCCATCTCACGCTGAAAGAGGGGGACTATGTGGTGATCCCTCGTGGCACAATGTGGCGCATAGAGCCAGCAGAGCCGATGTTTATTCTAATGATCGAGGCGACCGACGACAGTTATCAGCTGCCGGACAAGGGCCTGGTGGGAAATCATGCCATCTTCGATCCGGCGGCGCTGGACGTGCCCGCCATAGACCCGGCCTTCCTGGCCCAGCAGGATGAAAATCCCTGGTCCCTGCAGATCAAACGCCACAACCAGGTCTCGGTCGTCACCTGGCCCTTCAACCCGCTCGATGCCCAGGGCTGGCACGGGGACTTGTGTGTAGTGCGCCTCAACTGGCGCGACATCCGTCCGCTGATGAGCCACCGCTATCACCTGCCTCCCTCGGCCCACTCCACCTTCGTGGCGAGCCGCTTCGTGGTCTGCACCTTCGTGCCGCGCCCCATCGAGAGCGACCCCGGCGCCCTGCGGGTGCCCTTCTACCACAGCAACGACGACTTCGACGAGGTGCTCTTCTACCACGCCGGGGACTTCTTCAGCCGGGACAACATAGAGCGGGGCATGGTCACCTTCCATCCCGCGGGCTTCACCCACGGTCCCCATCCCAAGGCGTTTGCGGCCGGCCGCGCCCACGCCAAGACCTTCACCGACGAGGTGGCGGTGATGCTCGACACCCGCGATGCCCTGAGTGTGGGCGGTCTGTGCGAGGGGGTGGAGAACCCCCGCTACGTCAACAGCTGGCTGCGTCCCGACCCCTCTACAGCGCCAAGCGGCAAATAAGGATCCCCTATGAAACTGGCAACCTTGAACAACGGCAAGCGCGACGGCGCCCTGGTGGTGGTGAGTCGCGATCTGAGCCTCGCGGTGCGCGTGACCCAGATAGCCCCGACCCTGCAGGCGGCCCTCGATGACTGGGCCGAGCTGGCCCCAGAGCTTGCGGCTGTCTATCAGGCACTCAATGACGGCGCCTGCGCCGATGCTTTTGCGTTCGATGAGGCAGCCTGCCTCTCGCCGCTGCCCCGGGCCTACCAGTGGGCCGATGGCAGCGCCTACGTCAATCACGTGGAGCTGGTGCGCAAGGCGCGTGGCGCCGAGCTGCCGGACAGCTTCTGGCACGATCCCCTGATGTATCAGGGGGGCTCCGACAGCTTCCTCGCCCCCCGGGGCCCCATCCTCATGGGATCCGAGGAGTGGGGCATCGATTTTGAATCCGAGGTGGCCATCATCACCGACGACGTTCCCATGGGGACCAACCCGGAAGCCGCCGCTCAGCACATCAAGCTGCTGATGCTGGTGAACGACGTCAGCCTGCGCAACCTCATCCCCGGCGAGCTCGCCAAGGGCTTTGGCTTCTTCCAGTCCAAGCCGTCCAGCGGCTTCTCACCGGTGGCCATCACCCCGGACGAGCTCGGCCAGGATTGGCGCGAAGGCAAGGTGCACCTGCCGCTCCTGACCCACCTCAACGGCGCCCTGTTTGGTGCCCCGGATGCGGGGCTCGACATGACCTTCAACTTCTTCGAGTTGGTGGCCCACGCCGCCAAAACCCGCCCCCTCGGGGCGGGCTGCATCATCGGCTCCGGCACCGTTTCCAACTACGACAGAAGCAGGGGTTCTTCCTGCCTCGCCGAGCTGCGCATGCTGGAAATTATCGAGTCAGGTCAAGCCACTACACCCTTCCTGCGCTTTGGTGATACAGTGTCCATCGCGATGCAGGATCGCAACGGGATGAGTCTGTTTGGCACCATTTTTCAGCGCGTCACGCAAATGGAGGCCAGTCAGACAAGCTAGGGAAGCCTGGGCCGGTACAAGGCCGGCAGGCGACAAGGCAGGTGGCGGACACCTGCCATCACAGGGACAGAATATGCTGCAGTTGTTTGGATATTGGCGTTCATCGGCCAGCTATCGGGTGCGTCTGGTGTTGCAACTCAAGGGACTCGGTTATGAGCAGCACCCGGTGCATCTGGGCAAGGGCGAACAGAAAGAGAAAGCCTATCGCCGGCTCAATCCTCAGGGGCTGGTACCTTTCCTCATCGACGGCGAGGTGCAGATTGGCCAGTCCGTGGCCATCATGGAATACCTCGACGAGACCTATCCCGCCTATCCCCTGATGCCCTCGGCCCCCATCGATCGGGCCAGGGTGCGCCAGATAGTCAACATGATTGCCTGCGATACCCACCCCCTGAACAACCTGCGGGTGCTCAATTATCTGGAGCAGGAGCTGGGGCAGGGCAAGACGACGCGGGACATCTGGTATCGCCACTGGATTGACGAGACCTTCACCGCCCTCGAGCAGTTGCTGATGACCACCGCCGGTGTCTACAGCGTCGGCAATGAGGTGACCCTGGCCGACTGCATGCTGGTGCCTCAGGTCTACAACGCCCACCGCTTCAATATGACCCTGGACGACTACCCCACCATCGCCCGCATCGTCGCCAACTGCGAGCAGTTGCAGGCCTTTATCAAGGCCGCCCCCGCCAATCAGCCGGATGCGCAGGCCTGATTTCCCCTCATCCCCAGCCCTTCTCCCGCAAAGGGAGAAGGGAGTCGTAGGTTGGGCTGAGCGTAGTGAAGCCCAACAAATAGCGGGCAATGGGGGGAATACCAAGACGCAGGTGAAGGATGATATTTATCGTGGGATCGATTAGCGGTGTGTAATTGGAGGAGAGGTAAAATAGGTGTTTAATTTTTTATTTTTTCGATGAAGTGAGACACTTTTGATTTTGTTTTCTTGGTAAAACCTGTTCTGGTGTTATTTATAATTATATTTTCTGCGTTATGTGATGTACGTAATCCCCATAAATGACTCGATCTACACATGATCAGTAAGATCTCACCATGTTTAGCTCTGGGTATCAGGTTCTCTCTTAAGTGATTTTGCATAGCCCACGCACTTGGTAAGCAGTTTGCAATGACTTCTGATTTATCCATGTTGACTGATGCATACGGAAGTAAATTTGCAACCGCAATGGTACTGCTTGCCAATTCAATGTCACCAAGAAATAAACTATTTGCTACTTTACTGAACCATTCAAACCAACCCGGGATTTTATATGGATAATGCTCTTCTCCGCTCAATTGTTTCAGAAGAAATTTACGATTATCCGCATCTTTAATGGCCGATAATGATGGGGTATCTATGCCTGGATTTGCATAACATAGAACGATTTTTGCTGTCTTTAATGGACCAAAATAGTGACCTGGTGGAAAATCGAAATTAAAATCAACATCATGACTTTCATTTAGCTCATTAAGTACCAATTGATCATCAGGATGAATATAGTTTTCACTCTTATCCAGTTGCCCCCAAAATTCAAAAAGTGACATAGTTTTCTACCACTAAAATATTCGACATGAGGAACAATGCCAAGCACGACTATGGTACCCTCTCTAATTTATCGCTGATATACACACATGAACGACTTAAAGATTGGGCTTCGCTTTGCTCAGCCCAACCTACGCCAGCAAACAATCTGCGTAGGTTGGGTCAGCTATATAAAGATCAACATTGCCAAAATTAATAGCTCTGCTGGTGCACATCCATCACGGCACGACCGGACGGGTCGGCCATCTCCTTGAACTTGGCATCCCATTCCAGCGCGGTCGGGGTGGAGCAGGCGACCGACTTGCCATAAGGTACTGTGCGGGCGGCCGCTTCCAGCGGGAAGTGCTCGTCGAAGATGGCGCGATAGTAGTAGGCCTCCTTGGTGAGCGGAGTGTTGATGGGGAAGCGGAACGCCGCCGCCTCGAACATCTGATCCGTCACCTCGACTTCGACCATGGCTTTGAGGCTGTCAATCCAGGAGTAACCCACGCCGTCGGAGAACTGCTCCTTCTGGCGCCAGGCCACTTCGTGGGGCAGCAGCTCCTCGAAGGCTTCCCGCAGAATGTGCTTCTCGATCTTGCCGTTGCCACACATCTTGTCGGCGGGCTGCAGGCGCATCGCCACGTCCATGAACTCCTTGTCGAGGAAGGGCACGCGGCCTTCCACGCCCCAGGCGGCCATGGACTTGTTGGCGCGCAGGCAGTCATAGAGGTGCAGGGAGGCGAGCTTGCGCACGTTCTCTTCGTGGAATTCTTTAGCGTTCGGCGCCTTGTGGAAATAGAGGTAGCCGCCGAACAGCTCGTCCGAACCCTCGCCCGAGAGTACCATCTTGATGCCCATCGCCTTGATGTAGCGCGCCATCAGGTACATAGGCGTGGAGGCGCGGATGGTGGTGACGTCATAGGTCTCGAGGTGATAGATGACGTCCCGCAGGGCATCCAGACCCTCTTGCACGGTGAAGTGGATCTGGTGGTGAATGGTGCCGAGATGATCGGCCACCTTGCGGGCGGCGGCCAAGTCCGGCGAGCCATCCAGCCCGACGGCGAAGGAGTGCAGCTGCGGCCACCAGGCCTCGCTCTTGCCATCGTCTTCCACCCGGCGGGCGGCGTAGAGCTTGGTGATGGCGGAGATGACGGAGGAATCCAGGCCGCCGGAGAGCAGCACGCCGTAGGGCACGTCGCACATCAGCTGGCGCTTGACCGCCGCTTCCAGCGCGGCCTTGAGCTCCGCCTTGTCGCTGACGTTCTGCTCGACCGCCTGATATTCCATCCAGTCGCGCTGGTACCACTGCTTGAGCTCGCCATCCTTGCTCCAGAGGTAATGTCCGGGCGGGAAGGTTTCGACGCTTTTGCACACCGGCACCAGGGCCTTCATCTCGGAGGCGACATAGAAGTTACCGTGCTCGTCGCGGCCGGTATAGAGGGGGATGATCCCCATGTGGTCGCGGCCAATCAGGTAGGCATCCTGCTCGGCGTCATAGAGGATGAAGGCGAAGATGCCGTTGAGATCGTCCAGGAAAGCCGGGCCCTTCTCCTTGTAGAGTGCCAGCAGCACCTCGCAGTCGGAGTGGGTCTGGAACTGGAAGTCGACCTTGAGGTTCTTCTCGAGTTCTTTGTGGTTGTAGATCTCGCCGTTGACGGCCAATACGTGAGTGCGCTCGGGGTTGTAGAGCGGCTGGGCGCCATTGCCCGGATCGACGATGGCCAGGCGCTCGTGCACCAGTATGGCCTTGTCGGAGCTGTAGACGCCGGACCAGTCGGGTCCGCGGTGACGCAGTCGCTTGGACATTTCCAGCGCCGATTTACGCAGGGTTGCTGCATCGGATTTGATGTCCAGAATGCCGAAAATAGAACACATTGGCGGTAATCCTCTTGATTTTTATGGAGCCCCCCACGTTTGGGCTCGAAATTCCATTTACATTCCTCGCCAATCACAATGCCTAGCGCAAAACCCTTTTGCAAGCGGGAAAACCGCACAAAATCATGCCGCGAGCGTCAAGCTGGCGGCATAAGAATAAGGTGGTGAGAAGGGGCTGGGTTGACGCGCGCGTCAGGCCGCCGCGGGCTCGAAGATCACATAGAGTTTGCGGCAGGCCACCAGCGTCTCCCACTCGCCGACGAAGCCCGCCGGGATGATGAACTGGCTGCCCGGGGTGAGGTGCAGCTTGCCGCCCTGGCCGTCGTGGATCAGCGCCTCGCCCTCCAGCAGCTGACAATATTCGTGCTCCGTGTAGTGCACGGCCCAGCGGCCCGGCTCGCAGGCCCAGAAACCCACGTGAAACTGCTGGCTCGGATCCGAGTAGTGGTTCCACAGGGTCTGGCTCGGGTTACCGGACTTGATGCGATCCGTCGGTGGGGTGAGAGGGGTGGGGGTGACGAAGTGATCGTCCAGCAGGATCCAGTCGTTCAGGCTCTTCATGGGGCTTCCTTGCAAGGGCTAAGGGGGCAACGGGATCGTCCTGATCCCGCGGTCGTTTACTTTTCTTAACGATGTTGCGTTTAAGTTAAACGATCTGCCCTGCCTTGCCAAGAGGGGCCGTCCTGCGACCCGGGAAGCGGGAAGCGGGATCAGACGATATCGATGTCGACCACTGAGTCGAAGATGTGGTTCGGTCTGAATGGCATGCGGTCGATGTCCGCCACCTTGCTCACGCCGGAGAGCACCAGCACGGTTTCCAGGCCGGCCTGGAAGCCCGCCAGTATGTCGGTGCGCAGGTTGTCGCCGATGATGATGGTGTCATCGGAGTGTGCCTCCATCCGGTTGAGCGCCGCGCGGATGATCCAGGCGCTCGGTTTGCCCACGTAGAAGGGCTTCTTGCCGGTCATCCGCTCGATGGGGGCGCAGAGGGCGCCGCAGGCGGGGTACATCATGGGGCCGTGGGTGTCCGGGTTGGTGGCGATGAAGCGCGCCCCCTGATCCACGAACTTGGCGCCCAGCTGCATCATGGTCCAGTTGTAGTTGCGAGTCTCGCCTACTACCACGAAGTCGGGGTCGATGTCGGTGATGGTGAAGCCGGCCTTGTAGAGCTCGTGGGTCAGGGCTCCTTCGCCGATCACATAGGCCTTCTTGCCATCCTGGCGCTTGAGGAAGTCGGCGGTGCCCATGGCGGAGGTATAGAAGCACTCCTCGGGCACCTCGATGCCGGCGGAGCGGAAGCGGTTCTGCAGATCTTTCTGGGTCTGGGCCGGGTAGTTGGTGAGAAACAGCAGCTTGCTGCCCTGCTCCAGCAGGCGGTGCACGAAGCGGTCGGCCCCGGGGATGAGATCGTTGTTGTGCAGTATGACGCCGTCGATATCGCAGATGACGTTTTTCTTCATAGGGACTCCTTGTAGGGGGGAGGCGATGGCCAACCTCGAATGTCTTCAATCGGTTATGGTTTTTGTGCCGCCATTATAAGACGCTTTGATGACAAGTCTCCCCCGGCGCACGGGATGGGTGCACAATGGTGATGGAGGGGCGTGCAGCCGGTGTCCAAGCCGCCTGAGCGCCCGGAGTCTGACAAGGAGGCCGCCACCATGGATAACTTTATTGCCGGCTTGCCCAAGCTGGAGTTGCACCTGCATATCGAGGGCACCCTGGAGCCCGAGCTGATGTTTGCGTTGGCCGCCCGCAACGGCGTGACCCTGCCCTGGCCCGATGTCGAGCGCGTGCGGGCCGCCTACGAGTTCGACTGCCTGCAATCCTTTCTCGATCTCTACTACCTGGGTGCCAGCGTGCTTCGTACCGAGCAGGATTTCTTCGATCTCACCTTCGCCTATCTGAAGCGCTGCGCCGCCGAGCGGGTGGTACACGTGGAGATCTTCTTCGATCCCCAGGCTCATACCGCCCGTGGTGTGCCCTTCGCCACCGTCCTCGGCGGCATAGAGCGGGCGCTGCAGGAAGGCGAAGAGACCTTCGGCATCAGCTGGCGGCTGATCATGAGCTTCCTGCGCCACTTGAGCGAGGAAGAGGCCTTCGCCACTCTGGCCGAGGCCGAACCCCATCTCGCGCGCATTCACGGGGTCGGGCTCGATTCGGGGGAGCTGGGCAACCCGCCGACCAAGTTTGCCGGGGTCTTTGCCGAGATCAGGGCGCTGGGGTTGCCGGTGGTGGCCCATGCCGGGGAGGAGGGGCCGGCGTCTTACATCTGGCAGGCCATCAACGAGCTGCAGGTGAGGCGCATCGATCACGGGGTGCGCTGCGTCGATGACCCTGCGCTGCTGCGCTACCTCGCCGACACCCGGCTGCCGCTCACCGTCTGCCCGCTCTCCAACACCCGACTCAAGGTGTTCGAGGACATGAGGCAGCACAATGTGCTAACCCTGTTGGAGCGGGGGCTATGTATCACCATCAATTCAGATGATCCTGCTTATTTCGGCGGCTACCTGGGGGCCAATTTCCAGGCGCTGGCCCGGGATCTCGGCGCCAGCCGGGCGCAGCTCTGCCGGCTCAGCCTCAACGCGGTGGAAGCGAGCTGGCTCGGCTTCGCGGACAAGGCGCGGCTGACCCACGACATTCATGCCCACGGGGCCAGTCACGGTGTCTCTATCTAGGAAACGGACGTCAGTGACTGCCTTCGGCAGGAGAGGGATGGGGTTTCGCTTGCTGAGCGGCGCGCAGTGCCTGCGTCTATCAGGCCCCCTGAAAAAACAGCGCACCCGCGATGGCGGGTGCGCTGTTTTTGTGACTGGCACGGGGGGCCGGATCAGGCTGGCTGGGACTCTGTCTCGGCTTGATAGGTCGGGTAATCGGTGAGCCCCTGCTCGGCGCCGCCAAACAGGGTGGCCGGATCGTGTTGGGCCCAGGGGTAGCCGTGGCGCAGCCGGTTTGGCAGGTCCGGGTTCGCCACGAAGGGGCGACCGAAGCCAATCATGTCGGCCCAGCCCGCCTTGAGGGCGGCACGCGCCCGCTCGCCATCATATTTGCCCGCGTAGATGAGGGTGTTGGGGAAGGCCGCCCGCAGCCCCTGCTTGAAGTTCTCCGGCATCAGGGGGGCATCGTCCCAATCCGCCTCGGCGATGTGCAGATAGGTGACGTTGAGCTCCCCCAGCAGGCGAGCGGCAGCCAGATAGGTCAGCTCCGGATTCGCATCCACTGTGCCGTTGAGGGTGGTGAGCGGGGCCAGACGCACGCCCACGCGGTCTGCCCCTATCTCGGCACTGACCGCTTGTGTCACCTCTTTCAGGAAGCGCAGCCGGTTCTCAAGAGAGCCGCCGTAGTTGTCGGTGCGAGCATTGGACTCGGAGTCCAGGAACTGGTTGATGAGGTAGCCGTTGGCGGCGTGCAGCTCGATGCCGTCAAAACCGGCGTCCATGGCATTGCGGGCCGCCTGGCGGAACTGGCCGACCACCGCATCGATGTCGTCCTGAGTCATGGCGCACGGGGTGGCGGTTTCCACGAAGCCGGGGGCGTCGCTGCCGTTATCGACGAACACCCGGACCCCGGCGGCCGGGATGGCGGAGGCCGAGATGGGCTGGGCGCCGCCGATGTTGTCCGGGTGGGTGACCCGGCCCACGTGCCAGAGCTGGGCGAAGAGGGTGCCGCCCTTGGCGTGCACCGCGTCTGTCACCAGCTGCCAGCCTGCTACCTGTTCGGCGCTATGGATGCCCGGGGTCCAGGCATAACCCTTGCCCAGGGGATCGATCTGGGTGCCCTCAGAGACGATGAGGCCGGCCTCGGCGCGCTGGGCGTAGTAGGTCGCCATCATGGCGTTGGCCACGTCACCCGGCTGACTGGCGCGGGAGCGGGTCATGGGGGGCATGACGATACGGTTGTTCAGGTGCAATTGACCGAGGCGCAGGGGGCAGAACAGGTTGTCGTGGCTCATCTTGAATTCCTCATTTGGGATTGGGGCCACTCTACGTCCGGATGTCATTGTGAAAAAGAGGGGCAATCGCAGAAGAGAATTGCCAGTCGTGCAGCAATAGCGCTGGAGCAAGCAAAGAGGCCACCGGATTGCGGTGCACTGATGACGCTCATCTGGATGGGGCAGAGCGGAGATGAAAAAAGAGAGGGAGGCGCTATGCCTCCCTCTCTTCGTTATCAGCTGCATCTGCTCTCGTCAGAGAGTCAGAGGCTCTGCGGGGTGACGCGCACCCGCTCGATGCGCCGCTCGCTCACCGCCAGCACCTCGAAGCAGAACTGGCCGAGCCGCAGCTGCTGGCCCGTACTGGGCAGGCTGCCGAAGTGGGAGAGCAGCATGCCGGCGAGGGTCACGTACTCGTCGCTGTCGCTCACCAGGCCGTCGCAGCCCAGCGCCTGCTCCACCTGGTGGATGTTGGTGCTGCCGTTGATGAGCCAGCCCTCTCCCTCGGCCACCACGTCCGGGGTTTCGTCCTCATCCGGCAGTTCGCCGACGATGGCCTCCAGCAGATCGTGAGTGGTGACCAGCCCCTGGATGATGCCGAACTCGTCGGTTACCAGGATGAGGCTGCCCCTGGCCTGACGCAGCTCCGCCAGCAGCCGGATCACGTTGATGGACTGCGGCACTATGACGGGATCGTTCTGGCGCGCGAGTTCGCTCAAGGATTGGCCCTCGTTCAGCGCAAACAGCAGATCCCGTGCCTTGACCACCCCGATGAGATCGTCCAGCCCGCCGTCGCAGACCGGGAACAGGCTGTGAGGGACTCGCTGCAGCAGGGCACGGATCTCGTCGGCACTGTCGTTCACGTCGATCCAGGCCATCTCGGCGCGGGGGGTCATGATGGTGCGGATGGAGCGCTCGGCCAGCGACAACACTCCGGTCACCATGTAGCGCTCCTCCTTCCCGAAGCTGAGGGGCAGGGGTCTGTCCTGCTCCTCTGCTTCATCCTCTTGCGGGTGGGCGCCGTGCTTGCTGCCCCCCATCAGTTTGAAGATGGCGGCGGTGGTGCGTTCACGCAGGGGCTGCCTGGACTCATGGCGTTGGGCACTGCGCTGGGCCAGCTGGTTGAAGAACTCGATCAGCACCGAGAAGCCAATGGCGGCGTAGAGATAACCCTTGGGAATGTGGAAGCCAAAACCTTCCGCCACCAGGCTGAAGCCGATCATCAGCAGGAAGCTCAGGCAGAGCACCACCACGGTGGGATGGGCGTTGACGAAGCGGGTCAGCGGCTTGGAGGCCAGCACCATCACCACCATGGCGATGGTCACGGCGGCCATCATGACGCCGAGGTGATCCACCATGCCGACGGCGGTGATGATGGAGTCCAGGGAGAAGACCGCATCCAGCACCAGGATCTGGGCGATCACCACCCCGAAACCGGCGTAGACGCCGACCTGGCCATGCTCTTCGGGATTGGCTTCGAGCCGCTCGTGCAGCTCAGTGGTGGCCTTGAACAGCAGGAACAGGCCGCCCCCCATCAGGATGAGATCCCGACCGGAGAAGGAGAGTTCACCCCATTGCAGGATGGGCTGGGTCAGGGTCACCAGCCAGGACATCACGCTCAGCAGCCCCAGGCGCATCAGCAGTGCCAGCGACAGGCCTATGATGCGGGCCCTGTCCCGTTGGGCGGGGGGCAATTTTTTCACCAGGATGGCGATGAACACCAGGTTGTCGATCCCGAGCACTATCTCCAGGATGATCAGGGTAAAGAGACCGACCCAGATAGAAGGGTCCAGCAAGAATTCCATGTCATAAACCTCAATAAAAACAGACGCAGTGGATGTCAGTCACGGCAAGGGCCGTGGCAATGCAAAACACAGAGGCGGTTCAGAGGCGCTGATTGAGCAGGTAAAGATAAGCTTTGATGGGAAAAATCGAAGGGCAACTTCGGGGATTGTCCATGATGGGCAATAAAACCTCGGGTGAAAAATGAGCCCTGATGATAACGGCTGTCGCTGATTTGGCAAGAGGGGTGATGAGGATCTAAGGTCGCGATCGGTGCTGGTTGGCCATCTCATCTCGCGGCCGCGCTCATCGGTGCCGTCCGTGGGGGGGGCAGGTGCCTGTGCCGGGCAGCGGCAAACGGTACTCTTTATATTCAGGTTGTAACCCGGAGCTGAAAACTGTGCCAACGATCTGGCGGCATCTTGCCATAGCCATAAAACCTATGCATGGGAGTCACCATTATCGACAGGCAGGATCTCGGATCATATTGGTGATTATCTGGCCAGACTAAAAATTGTAACTAAATATGTCTCATCATTCCTGGAGGGAATATTTAAATGCCATGGCAAATGGCTTAAACAGGCGTCTGTTAACATCGAGTAAATATAGAGTCTTTATTCTTTCTTTAACGCCGCATTTACTAATGTGACGATAGTCAGTCGCAAAATAAGACCCGATAAATAAAGCAAGGAGGCCATGCCTCCTCGTTTGGAATCACACATCGTTTATGGCGAGTCGCGCAGGACGCGGCACCCATGCAGATCAGTTGCCGGTGTAGGCGGCGCCCTGAACCCGGCCTTTCTTGTCACTCAGGCAAGACCAGGGAGCATCGGCACCCGGCACCTGAATGGTGACACCGACCCCGGCTTCGGAGTCCATCACATCGGTCACCTTGAGCTGGCTCTGGGCCACCTTGGTCTTGTCAGAGACCGCCTTCAGGCAGGCCTTCTCGGCAGGGCTGGCCTTGCTGGCAGGGGTGCTCTTGGCCACGGTGCCCGAGACAGGTTGGCAGATGCCAGAGGCTTTCTTGCGGGTGTAGGAGACATCGTATTGGCTCCCAGTCTTGCTGATGGAGAGGGTCACGCCCGCGCCCTTGGCCTCATAGAAGTCATCGCTGTACTTCTTGAGCTTGGCTGCCTGGCCGTTGATATAGACGGAGCCGCCTTCATCGCTGTGCATCTGGATCTGGCCCGGACACTGATAGTTCAATTGAGGAAGCGCGGCATGGGCCGTGCCCGCCATGGTCAGGGTTATGACTGTCATCAGTATTTTCTTCATGGACATTACCTTAACTGTAAAATGATACGTTATTTATTATTTTATTTTTCCGACGGGTAACAATTCCATTGTCGAGCGGCGATAGCCTTTCATCCGTGCCGGAAATAAATAACCGCGACACTTAATTTTAGCAACGAATTTTTTGTTATTTATTTTTGGTGCTGATAATGCTTCTTGATTCCTTATCCGCGGGGCACGTATTTCTGCCGGGAGATATCCCTATTCAGATCATATTGAGCCATGAGGGGAAAGCACAAAAAGTGGAGAGAACGATGGCGGCTGGGCAGTGGAAGGCTTGGGCGATGGGCAACTTGGCCTGGGTGGGGGAGGCGTGGCGCCGCGCCATGGCATCGCCGGGACCGATACGCCACATAGACACGCGGGGCCGGGCCCCGCGTGGCATGGATTGGCGAAACGCGGGTCAGAGCCAGCGTTTCTCGCGGGTGAAGCAGACCGAGAGCCAGGCATCACCCAGGGTGTCGCCGAGGCGGGACCAGAGCTCCTGGCGCAGGGCGTCCTGGCGCTCGACGGGCCACTCCTGATCCGGGGCGACCAGGATGTTGAGTTCGAGATCGAAACGGCGCCCGCTCTTGGCCAGATGGCTGTAGCACTCGATGCCATGGCGCTGGCGCAGGGCCTCTATTTCGTGCTCGACCCGCTGGGGCACATCCCCCTTGGGCGCCACTTTGAGCACCTCCCGCAGGTTGCGGCTCAGCACCTTGATGGGGATCAGGGTGGCGCACAGCGCGAGCAGGGTGACCAGCACGGGGTCTATGTAGCGGTTGTAGTGGCCGTAACCGATGGCCTCGAGGCCGATGGCGACCACGAAGCCGATGAGCAGGGTGGCGCTGAGCAGGGTGTCGACCAGCCACTCCTTGGAGTCGACCCGCACCAGTTCAGAGTCGAGCCGCTCGGCGACGCCGGCCTCGATCCGGTAGATGATGGCGCAGAAGAAGGTGCAGACGGCGGCGTAGATGAGGGCGTGGCCGAGATCGATCTCCCGTCCGCCCTCCAGCAAGGAGGTGATGCCGCTATAGAAGGCGCCGAGGCAGAGCAGCAGGATGACGGTGCCGTTGATGACGTTGGTGATGGGTTCGAAGTGGGCGTAGCCGTACTGGAAGCGATCGTCGGAGGGGCGGGTCACCAGGTAGGCGGTGATTAACCCTAAACCCGTCATGCCCATGCTGAACAGGGTGAAGATGCCATCGAGCATGATGGCGTTGGAACCGACGAACAGGCCGTAGCCGATCCCGAAGATGGCGAAGCTGATGCAGCCGAACAGTGACAGGGTCAGAGCCTGTTTCTCGGTGCTGACAAACGTACTGATAACATGGCTGTGGTGAGCCATAAAAGTCCTCCTTTCAAATGGTGAAGATTGCAGAGCGCAAGCGGTTTTCTAGCTGATATACTGCCCGCTCAGTGAGCGGATCGGCCAAGGCAGCCCGATAGAGGCGGGCCTGGCGGTCGTTGTCGCCGGAGTTCCGGCATCAAGCAAAGGATGGGAACAAGGATTCATGATCCCGAGACTCGATTACCAGGACAGTTTGTCACCCACAACCCTGCAGTTTCTTGAGTTGCTAGGACGCAGCGCATTTCGTGGTGATATCGAAAAGTCTTATGCAAGCCGGTTGGCGATGGCGACGGATAACAGCGTCTATCAGGTCGTACCTCAGGCGGTTCTCTATCCGCGCAGCGCGGATGACATTGTGGTCATGCTCAGGTTGGCTCAGGAGAGCGCCTATGCCGCCTTGAGTTTTTTCCCTCGCGGCGGCGGCACCGGCACCAATGGCCAGTCCCTGGGCGGCGGCATTATCGTCGATCTCTCGCGCCATATGAACCAGATCCTGGAAATTAATCTGGAGGAGGGCTGGGTACGGGCCCAGGCCGGGGTGATCAAGGATCAGCTCAACGCCTATTTGAAACCCCACGGCTACTTCTTCTCGCCGGATCTCTCCACCTCCAACCGCGCCACTTTAGGGGGCATGGTCAACACCGATGCCTCGGGGCAGGGGTCCCTGGTGTACGGCAAGACCTCGGATCACGTGCTGGGCCTGAAAGCCGTGCTGGAAAACGGCGATCTCATGAGCACGGAGCCTGTCACCGGCTCGCGTCTGGCCGACAAGCTGGCCCTCGAGAATCGGGAAGGGGAGATCTACCGCACCCTGTACCGCATCGGTAAGGAGCGCCGCGCCGACATAGAAGCGATCTTCCCCAAGCTCAACCGCTTCCTGACCGGTTACGATCTCAAGCATCTCTATCAGCCCGACAGCGACACCCTCGATGTGAGTCGGGTGTTGTGCGGCTCTGAAGGCTCCCTCGGTTTCATCACCGAGGCCAGACTCAATATCACGGCCATTCCGCGCTATCGCACCCTGGTCAACGTCAAGTACGACAGCTTCCCCTCGGCCCTCAGGAATGCCCCCTTCATGGTGCAGGCCCACGCCCTGTCGGTGGAGACGGTGGACTCCCGGGTGCTGGGGCTGGCCCGCGCCGACATCATCTGGCACTCGGTCAAGGCGTTCATTGAGGACGTGCCCGGCAAGGATCTGCAGGGGCTCAACATCGTCGAGTTTGCCGACACCGACGAGGGCGAGCACCGGACCAAGGTGGCCGAGCTGTGCCGGCGCATCGATGGGCTGTTGGCGCGCGGCGAGGCCGGCATCATCGGCTATCAGGTGTGCAGCCACCTGCCGAGCATCGAGACCATCTACGGCATGCGCAAGAAATCGGTGGGGCTGCTCGGCAACGCCGAGGGGCGCAAGAAGCCGGTGGCCTTCACCGAAGACACCGCAGTACCGCCGGAATCCCTCGCCGACTTCATCATGGAGTTTCGCGCCCTGCTCGACGGCCATGGCCTCGACTACGGCATGTTCGGCCACGTCGATGCCGGCGTGCTGCACGTGCGGCCCGCGCTGGATTTGTGCGACCCCGAGCAGGAGGTGCTGCTGCGCCGCATCTCGGATCAGGTGGTGGCGCTCACCGCCAAATATGGTGGCCTGATGTGGGGCGAGCACGGCAAGGGTTTCCGCTCCGAGTACAGCCCCGCCTTCTTCGGCGAGCTGTGGGAGGAGTTGCAGCGGGTGAAGGGGGCCTTCGACCCCGACAACCGCATCAACCCCGGCAAAATTTGTATACCTTATGGCAGTGGCGCCGAGCTGGTGTCGGTAGACGGCCCCAAGCGCGGCAAGTTCGACCGCCAGATCCCGATTGCGGTGCGGACAAGCTACACCCGCGCCATGGACTGCAACGGCAACGGCCTCTGTTTCACCTTCGAGACCGACTCCCCCATGTGCCCCTCGGTCAAGATCAGCAAGGACAGGCGCCACTCGCCGAAAGGCCGGGCGGGCCTGATGCGCGAATGGCTGCGCCAGCTGGCGGAGCAGGGCTTCGATCCTCTCGCTGAGGAGGTGGCGCTGCAAAGCGGCGGACTGCGCATCAAGGCCATCGTCGACAAGTTCCGCAATACGGTGGCCCGCGCCCGTGGCCAGTATGACTTCTCCCACGAGGTGATGGAGGCGATGGAGGGGTGTCTCGCGTGCAAGGCGTGCACCAGCCAGTGTCCCATCAAGGTGGATGTGCCCAATTTCCGCGCCCGCTTCATGCAGCTCTATCACGGCCGCTATCTGCGTGGCCCCAAGGATTACTTCGTCGGCACCGTCGAGAGTTATGCGCCGCTGCTGGCCAAGGCGCCGAAGCTGGTCAACTTCTTCCTGGAAAAAGAGTGGGCCCAGAAGGCGACCGAGAAGAGCATCGGCATGGTGGATGTGCCGCTGCTCTCGGTGCCGACCCTGGCGGACTCTCTTCGCGATCACCGCGCCCGTTACTTCGACCTGCCGGGGCTAGAGGCCATGAGCGCCGAGCAGCGTCAAAAAGTGGTTCTTATCGTGCAGGACCCCTTCACCAGTTATTACGATGCCCCCGTGGTGCGGGATCTGGTGAAACTTGCCAGCAAACTCGGGCTTCAGCCATATTTGCTGCCGTTCAAGCCCAACGGCAAGCCCCAGCACGTGAAGGGGTTCCTGCGCGCCTTCGCCCGCACCGCGGCCAACAGTGCCCAGTTCCTCAACAAGATAGCGGCCCTGGGCATTCCCATGGTGGGGGTCGATCCTTCCCTGGTGCTCTGCTATCGCGATGAATATGCCAAGGCCCTGGGCCCCGCCCGTGGCGACTTCCAGGTGCTGCTGCCGCAGGAGTGGCTGCTCTCTTTACCTGCAGACACCTTGCCCGCCCCTGAAGCCAAAGTGGTGGATGGCGAGCAGACCGAGCCCTGGTATTTGTTCGCCCACTGCACCGAGAAGACCGCCAAGCCCTCGACTCACGGTGACTGGAGCACGCTGTTCCAGCGCTTTGGCGCCCGGCTGCAGCCGGTATCGGTCGGTTGCTGCGGCATGGCCGGTACCTATGGCCACGACGCCAAGCAGGTGGACAACTCCAAGGGGATCTACTCCTTAAGCTGGGCCGAGCCGCTTTCCCGTCTGCCCAAGGAGCGTTGTCTGGCCACCGGCTATTCCTGCCGCAGCCAGGTGAAACGGATGGAGGGGGAGAAACTTAAGCACCCGTTGCAGGCCCTGCTGGAACTGCTCTGATGCTGACGTTGCCCAAGCGGTTTCGGGTGCCGCAAGCCTGTCGGCACCCGCGCTTTCTGTTGTTGCCGACCAGCCCGGAGCAGGCGGTGGTGGAGTTTGTGGCCATGCTGCGCGAGCGCGAGCAGTTGCATCGGCTGTTTCGCCGAGACGACGTTTGGCCCTCCGCCCACTTCAGCCTGAGTCAGCACGAGGCCGATCTGGAGTGGCAGCGCTCCGAGTTTCTGGCCAAGCGCTCCTTCGCCTATGGCCTGTGGAGCCCGGAGCGGGAGCCCCAGTTCTGGGGCGGGGTCTATCTCTACCCCTCGGTATTGCCGGAGGTGGAGGTGGAGCTGTTCTTCTGGAAGGTGGCCGAGGCACCGCTCAGCGATGGCGAGCTGGAGCGCGAGTTGCGCGCCTGGCTTGGCAAGACGTGGCGCTGGTCAGCCCCGCGCTTGCCGGGGCGGGAAATCCCCTGGGACGAGTGGCCTGGGGTCGCCTATCCCTGGTGACGCTGACCTGGCCCTGGTGAGGCCGATTGCTTCGTTCAATGCCCCTGTCGGGGCATTTCTTATCAAACCGTTTTGCGCTGACCCGGGCCATTTTGATATCGTTAATGGCAACCCATTGATCATACTCATTAATCACATAAGGAGTCTGACTGTCATGAGTCAAGAGACCGCCCCCATCTGGCGCAAACCCATGAGCCTAGACGGGCTCAATGCCAGCTCCCGCAATACCCTGATGGCCCATCTCGACATCCGTTACACGGACTTTGGCCCCGACTGGCTGGAGGCCAGCATGCCGGTGGATCACCGCACCCACCAGCCCCTTGGCATGTTGCACGGGGGAGCCTCGGTGGTGCTGGCGGAGACGCTAGGGTCACTGGCGGCCAATATGGCGGTCGGGGAAGACAGCTATTGCGTGGGACTGGAGGTCAATGCCAACCATCTGCGGGCCAAGCGGGAAGGGGTGGTGACGGGGCGTTGTTCCCCCTTGCATCTGGGGGCGACGACTCAGGTGTGGCAGATCGAGATCCGGGATGAACGGATGCGTTTGTTGTGCACCAGCCGGCTGACCATGGCCGTGCTCAAACACAAGCGGGACAAGGACTTTCGTGAGGAGTGATCCGCAATAACGCACCATGCGTGCAAAATAAGCAAGCCATAGTCGCGAGATCCCTCTATAATTGCCAACGTCTTGAGATGCTTATCACATTTTTCAAGACAGCAGAACAAAGTGGCGCTATAATCGCCGCCTTTTTGCTATTCCGCGGTGTTAGCCGCCTGCCTTAATCTGGAAGAATCGAATCTATGTCTGATACCGAACAACTGCCCCTTTTTAGTGAGCTTGGACTGGCCGCGCCTGTATTGAAAGCGCTGCAGGACGTGGGCTATGAGCGCCCGTCTCCCATCCAGGCCGCAGCAATCCCCCACCTGATGGCGGGACACGATCTGCTGGGGCAGGCGCAAACCGGTACAGGGAAGACCGCTGCTTTTGCCTTGCCTCTGTTGTCTCGTCTGGAAGCTGGTAACCGTAACACCCAGGTTTTGGTGCTGGCACCGACCCGTGAACTGGCGCTGCAGGTTGCTGAGGCGTGCCAACGTTACGCCAAGCACATGCCGGACTTCCATGTCCTGCCGATCTACGGTGGTTCCTCCTACGAAACCCAGACCCGCGCCCTGCGTCGTGGTGCTCAGGTTGTCGTGGGTACCCCGGGTCGTGTGATGGACTTGATCCGTCGCAAGAACCTGGATCTCTCCGGTCTGAAAGCCTTGGTGCTGGACGAAGCCGATGAAATGCTGCGCATGGGCTTCATCGACGACGTGGACTGGATCATGGATCAGTGCCCGGCCGGCCGTCAGGTTGCCCTGTTCTCCGCCACCATGCCGGACCAGATCCGTCGTGTTGCCCAGAAGCACCTGAAGCAGCCGAAAGAGATCAAGATCGTCTCCAAGACGTCCACTGCACCGACCATCCGTCAGCGTTACTGGCAGGTAACCGGTCTGCACAAGCTGGACGCCATGACCCGTCTGCTGGAAGTCGAGCCGTACGAAGCCGTACTGGTCTTCGTGCGCACCAAGAATGCCGCCGAAGAGTTGGCCGGCAAGCTGGCCGCCCGTGGCCACGCCTGTGAAGCCCTGCACGGTGACATCCCGCAGAAGCTGCGTGAGCGTACCGTTGACAAGCTGCGTCAAGGCCAGCTGGACATCCTGATCGCCACCGACGTCGTCGCCCGTGGTCTGGACGTCGAGCGCATCACTCACGTGGTGAACTACGACATTCCGTACGATACCGAATCCTATGTTCACCGTATCGGCCGTACCGGCCGTGCCGGTCGCAAGGGTGAGGCCATCCTGTTCGTGGCTCCTCGCGAGCGCCGCATGCTGCGCGCCATCGAGCACGCTACTCGTCAGGCCATCGAGCCGATGAAGATGCCGAGCACCGAGGACATCAACCAGCACCGCATGACCAAGTTCAAGGAGCGCATCCGGGAAACCATGATGGGCGAAGAGCTTGAGATCTACGTGAACCTGGTGAACGAGCTGATCGAAGAAGATTCTGCCGATCCGCTGGAGCTGGCTGCCGCCCTGGCCAAGCTGGTGCAAGGTGACCAACCGCTGCTGCTGGATGACTCCATCACTGAACCGGCAAGCGATCGTGCTGGCCGTGAGTTCGAGCGCCGTGACTTCGGTGATCGTGCTCCCCGTGATTTCGCCGACCGTGGTGATCGTCCTGCCCGTCGCATGCCGTCCCTGGAGCCGCGCCCGCTCAAAGACAATCCTGACGTAGAGATGGAGCGTTACCGCGTAGACGTGGGTGCCCATCACGGCGTCAAGCCGGGCCAGATCGTGGGCGCCATCGCCAACGAAGCGAACATCGAGAGCCGTTTCATCGGCAACATCGACATCGCCGATGACTTCTCCACCGTCGATCTGCCCAAGGGCATGACAGCCGATGTGCTGGAAGTGATCAAGAAGGCCCGTGTCTGCCAGCGTCCGCTGCAGATCACTCGCTACACCGAAGTACCGGCCGGCACCAACACTGCCCCCCGTCCTTCCAGTGATCGTCCTGCCTTCAACAAGGACCGTCCTTTCAACAAGGATCGCCGTCCTGCCGGTGACCGTCCGTTCAACAAGAGCGGGGAGCGCCGTGAAGGTGGCTTCAACAAGGATCGCAAGTTCGGTGGCAACAAGCGCCGCGACAGCTAAGTCCTGATTGCACTGATAAAAGGCCGCTCATCGAGCGGCCTTTTTTATGTCTACCCCATTCCACCTAAATCCATCAGTGTGTTGACAAACAAACAAATTTAGACTGAATATTGTCCAGTGCTGTCCACTCAAAATGACTGTCTTCCGGTGAATTGGTGGGGGGATGAATGGGGGGATATTATTTATCCCCCACTGGGTAGGAGAATGGCATGGGAAAACTCGAATCCAAGCAAGTGGAGAATCTGGTCGACGCCGGCACCTATGAAGATGGTGAAGGCTTACGGTTGGTGGTCAAAGCCAAAGGGACTAAGTCCTGGATATTTCGCTATCAGTTGGCAGGTCGGCGTCGTGAGATGGGATTGGGTAAATACCCGTCAGTATCCTTGAAACTGGCCCGTCTGCTTGCTGCTG
This sequence comes from Aeromonas sp. MR16, assembly GCF_022549315.1. Taxonomy (NCBI): domain Bacteria; kingdom Pseudomonadati; phylum Pseudomonadota; class Gammaproteobacteria; order Aeromonadales; family Aeromonadaceae; genus Aeromonas; species Aeromonas sp. MR16. The sequence goes on from NZ_JAKZFK010000017.1 coordinate 96,353, forward strand.
ACGCGCGAAAATTATTGAGCTTGGGGATCGACCCCTTGGCGGCCCGTGATGCTGAGCGCGCAGTACAGCTTGAGATGGAACGCCAAGCTGCAGCAAGACGGGTGAGTTTCCAACAATTGGCCATAGATTATCACTCTGCCCATAGTGCTTTGTGGTCGGAAAAGTGGCGTAAAGGCTGGCTGCGCAAGCTGGATCTGCATGTCTTTCCCCTCATTGGCCACCTATCTGCGGATGCCATCCAGACCGAGCATATCCTGAACGTTCTGCGCCCGATCTGGGCAATCAAGAACCGCACAGCTGACGAAATCCGCGGGCAAATTGAGCAGATCCTGGATGCAGCTAAAACTCGTGGATTTCGCGATGGAGACAACCCCGCTCGCTGGCGTGGCCACTTGTCCAATTTGCTGAGCAGGTCGGAGAAAAAGAAAGCACGGAAGTGCCAGCACTTCCCAGCCATGCACTGGTGTGACATTCCCAAGCTTATGGTTGAATTGTCATCACTTGCCTGCCGTGATGCTGCAGCGGCCCGTCTGTTGATCCTAACCGGCGCCCGCGCCAAAATGATCCGCTTCGCCCAGTGGTCGGAATTTAACTTGGAGACTGGGGTGTGGTCGCTGCCAGCCAGCCGCATGAAAATGCGCGATGCGTTTAAGATCCCGCTAGCTCACGAAGTGATTATCTTGCTGCAGGGTATGGAACGAATGGAAGGAAGTCCCTATCTGTTTCCAGGCCAGGGCAAGAGTGGGGTGATGCATGACAACGCCATCCGCACCTTATTGCACCGGTTGGGTTACTGCGATATTACCCGACACGGCTTTCGTTCCAGCTTCAGGGACTGGGCCAACGAGCTCACCGACTATCCACGCGAAATTTGCGAGTTGGCACTGGACCACGATGAGCGCGACGAGACTGAATCTGCCTATTCCCGTTCAGACCTGCTGGAGAAGCGCCGTCCGCTGATGGCGGATTGGGCACGGTACGCCACTACTGATCAGACCGATAACACCCTACAAATGGCATTCAAATGAAGACTGTTAGGCGTGGCAAAGAACCAACATTGCGTACATATCAAAGTGGGGATTGGCTCACCTTCAACGAAGCCGCCACCCTGCTGGCGCAACGCGACAAACGGTCAGGTGAAGACCTGCGTCAGGGGATAGACCGCTGGCGAAAACGAATCGAATACGCGGTGAACGCTAAAAAACTGATGAAGGTGGAGAAACGGTTCAAAATTGATGTGATGGCTGCCTGGGCACGGACGCTGAAAGTCAGTGGTGTAGACTGGTTAGTCAAGCTCGCCGATCTACCTCGGCCAATTTTGCGGGATAGTGTAGAGGAAATTGCTTCGGTCAACGATGAAGAGTGGGGTATTCGCCTCCCCGGCAGTCGTGAGGAATGCCACGAAGAGATCCGAAGACTTCTACGTGAGAATAAGGCCCTAAAGCAGGAGAACGAACAATTGCGCGAACCTGCCGCGAAGTATGTGAAACTTTGTATGAACCATCAAGAGGCCGCACGCAAGCGTAAGCGTCAAAACTAGCTACGGTTGCCCCCTCTGGCATTACCGCTTCCCAAGCATCCCCTCCCAGCTCATCAATACCTCAGCGCCGCTCTGACTACATAGCCAGGGCGCTCTGCGCATGACCAGCAGACCGACACTATTCATTCACCTGCTGAACCGTTGCCCGTCGATGTTGTCGGATCTAACCCTCGCTCAATGACAAGCGAGGTGAACGTCTTGGCTCATGATTTCCTGCGCCCCTACCAATGATCCCCCTCAATCGGGGTGGTCTGGGGGGGGGATTTAGCCGTTGGTAGTAGAGAAATGTCTGTGCCGTGTGCTGGATGCGTTACCACACGCTCAGGTCGGATTACGTCAGTAGAGAGATAAAGTGTGTAGAGAAATATGGCTTACTTTGTAAGTAATATTTCTCTACATATAATGGAAAAGCTAAGTCCACTCAGCCCTATCGGGCACCAAGGAGATTTAGCAATGTCTACTCGTTCCCCCACCCCCGAGCGCCGCATCATGCGGTTCCCGCAGGTCAAGACCGTCACTGGTTTCGGTCGCGCCTGGATTTACGAGCTGATGAAGCGTGGCGAGTTCCCCCAAGCTCGCAAGATCGGCATCCGTGCCATTGGTTGGGATTCTGAGGAGATCCACCAGTGGGTATCCCAGCGGTTGGATGAGGGGACCAACTAACATGCCCCCCTTCCAATACATGAAGCAGTGCAGCGAGGCTAACGACAGCCAGCGCTGCCTGTGCCAAGCACCCCACCCCTTGGACCACTGGCAAGCCAAACGCAAGGTCACCAAATACCATCACGCCTTGATGTGCCATGCCTTGCAGCAGCATCGCACCCGACTAGGCAAGGAGACTGCTGAACATCACTACATCAACGAGTCGAACATGGTTAACCGCTTGGTGTTGGGGATGGAGAGTAAGCAATGGCTTGCCGAGCAGGGGCTGGAGGGGGAGTTGCGCCGCCACCTGACGGTGGATCAGCTGGAGCAAATCGCTTATCTGGAGCATAACAATGCCATCTTCTTGGATGCTGGTATGCCCTTCACTGAGCGTAAGAAACAGCTGTCCACGTTGTTGGCACCCTGTACTGAGTTGGCACCCTGTACTGAGTTGGCGCGTGATGTGTGTTGGGGCTCGCCCGATGTGGATGCGTGAATCTGTCACCGTGGTGGGGCCAGCCTATGATGGTCTGGTTCCATCCTATCTGCACATCCGTTCCCCATTGCCCCCGTCCGACGTTGACCACCACACCCTGGCTAACCACCACAAGATGGCCTCCACAGAATCCATCTCAACGCCTCGCACGATTTGCGCTAATCCCGCCATGGTAATCCCGCCACAAAGAAGGGCAGATCTTCAGCAATGGGGCGGGTTGGCGGGGAATGTTAATCATAAAAAAATAGCGGTTTTTTATAATATCTATGAGGGGGTTAATGGGGTTTATGTCCCTAAAGAAGTAGTAGTACACGAAAGGTATCATTCTTGGGGGGCGGCACATGTCTGATGGCGATGTACTGCCGTCTGCAGTCGCTGCCAAGGTGACCGGCAGCCCCAAGCGCAAACAAGGTGAGCGCTATGACCACGTGACGCACCAGGGCGAATACCATTACGCAGGCACCAGCTACCCGATCAACTCGACCAAGTCGGGCTGCTATACCCAGATCTTGCGGCGAGCCATCGAGCAACTTACCACCATGGTCAGTATCTATCGGCGGGTACTGTTTATCCGGATTGATCTTCACCATCCTCAGTCAGCACCTACCAGCGAACACGTCAGTGCGTTCATTGAGGCTGCCCGCAAGTATGTTCTGCGCTGTTACCAAACAAAGCATATGGGGTTCCTGTGGGTGAGGGAGCAGGAGAAGGTCCCGCACCCGCATTACCACCTGGTCTTGATGCTGGATGGTGACAAGATCAGGCACCCGGGCAAGCTGCTTGAGGCGCTTGACAAGATCTGGGTACGCAGGGGGGGAACCACCTCGGTACCTACGAAACCATACCTCTTCATCGACCTACCTGCGTTGTTGGCTGAGGCCGTCTATCGCGCCAGTTACCTCGCCAAGGCAAGAGGCAAGGGATTTAGGCCGAACGGTACTCGTGATTTTGGCAGTTCACGCATCAAGTTGAGGGCTCCTTAGCCGTTCTTAGGAAGCTGTCACCCCTGTAGGGGCTGCGGTGGAATTCATCTCTTGCGATGATGATTGCGTCAGGCGCAATCCGATGGTTGGCGGTGGTGGAGGAGAAAGCTGGTCCGATGGTGTCCAATCCATTTTCTATTTTGGGCTAGTTGGATGTGGCCATCAGTACCGGGGTTGTTTTACGGTGGTTGAGTCAACCGTCCTGGTAAAGGGGAAGACTTGGCTGAGGTTTACGCCCCGGCTCACCGGCAAGGGACAGTATGTAGTGGTCAACTAAATCCGGACACTTGGTTAGGCCGATCCTCGGCTTTTGCTGGCGCGATCCCGTCATTGTGTTGATGGGGACGCCGCCAGTTGTAGTAATCCATCAGGTAGTAACTGATATCCC